>JAFRWN010000101.1 GCA_017437965.1 Lachnospiraceae bacterium | reverse complement strand
GTTGTTTCACTATTTTGTTTTCAAGTTTCGGTGAAGCTTTAAGAAGCTTCTTTTTTGCCGCTTTTATCGGGCGACTTGCTTAATATACCACAAAGAAAGGGCAAAGTCAACACCTTTTTTCAAGTTTTTTTAAACTTTTTTTGTGTTTTTCTTTGCCCTTTTTCAGACCACAATATCTTGTATAAAATGTATGTATCAGTCCACTATTCCATCTCTGCACGTCTGAATTGCGTGTTATAGAGCTCGGTATAGACGCCTCCGCGTTCAACAAGTTCCTTATGCTGGCCTCTTTCCACTATCTCTCCGTCCTTGATAACGAAAATCTCGTCGGCAGCCAGGATCGTAGAAAGCCTGTGTGCGATCAGTATGCTCGTTCTGTCCTTTATTATAGGATCGATCGCTTCCTGTATCTTGTTCTCCGAAATGGAGTCAAGCGCCGAGGTTGCCTCATCAAAGATCAGGAGCGCCGGTTTCTTCAAAAGAACCCTTGCGATCGAAAGCCTCTGCTTTTCACCTCCGGAAAGCTTCAGTCCCCTGTTTCCTACCATCGTGTCAAGGCCATGCTCCTGGCTTTGTATGAAATCATAGATATTTGCCTTCTTGCATGCCTCTATCATTTCCTCTTCGGTAGCGTCAGGATCGGCATACTGCAGATTTTCCCTGATGCTTCCGTTGAACAGATATGTTTCCTGCGACACAACGCCTATATTCTTTCGAAGGAAAGAAAGATCCAGCTTTCGTACGTCCACACCGTCAAATGTGACACTTCCGGAATTTACGTCATATAGCCTCGGTATCAGATTTATAATGGTGGATTTTCCGGAGCCCGATGGGCCTACTATCGCCATGCTCCGCCCGCTTTCAAGCCTGAAGCTTATGTTCTTTAAAATCTGCCGCTCGGGATCATATGAAAAATCAACACCCTTGAATTCCACCTCGCCTGTATTCTCGGAAGGAAATACAGGGTTTTCAGGATTCTCGATTTCTATCTTCATATCAAAATAATCAAACACCCTCGAAAACAGCGCCATCGAGCGCATCCAGTCAACCTGGATATTAAGTAACGAATTGACCGGCATATAGGTCTTTCCGAGAAGAGCGACCAGAACAGTGATATCTCCGACGGTGATCGAGCTGTCATATTTCATGATCAGTATTCCGCCGACAAGATACAGAAGCATCGGGCCTATGCTCGTTACAGTGTGAAGCACAACGAAAAACCAGCGGCCAGCCATTCTTTCCTTTATATTGAGATTGATCATGCGCCTGTTCACGTTTTCATAGCGCTCATACTCCTGCTTCTCTTTACCGAAAAGCTTGACAAGAAGCTGGCCGGATACCGACAGGGTTTCATTTAAGATCCCGTTGACCTCGTCGTTGCACTCCTGCGCCTCGCGCGTAAGTGTCCATCTGGTCTTGCCCGCACGTCTTGTCGGAAAAACAAACAAGGGGATAACGGCAATTCCTAAAAGCGCCAGTATCCAGTTTTTCTGGAACATGGCGATCAGCGCAAAGATAAGCGTGATCGAATTTGACAATATGCTCTTGAAGGTACCCGTGATCACCGACTCCACGCCGTCAATATCACTCGTCATCCTCGTAATGATGTCACCCTGATTGTTTGTCGTGTAAAAGCGCTGGGACATGCTCTGCAGATGCGAAAACATCTGGTTGCGCATGTCAAAGGTTATGTGTTGCGCTATCCAAGTGTTGATATAACTCTCCGCAACTCCGATAAGGTTTGCGAAAAGCGTGACAGAAAGAGAGGCTACTATATATATGATCAGCAGTCTCATGTTCTGTCCGATAAGTCCCTCATCGATAATCTTACCCGTCAGTATCGAGGGCATCAGATTGAATATGGAAGAAATGGCAATGCAGACAAGCACCAGTATCAGCTGCTTCCAGTAGGGCTTCAGATAACTGAAAACCCTTTTGATCAGCTTTCCCGTGATCTTGGGCTGCGCAGCCTTTTCCTCTTCTGTCATATAGTGGCCCCCCGGACCACCCATTCTTCCTCCCGGCGGCATTTTTTCCTCCTTTATCTCGTTTTTTATACACTATCAGCTCTTTTTCTTATACAGCAGTCCGAACGTTCCCGGACCGCAGTTCAGTGCAATTCCGGGGCTTGCCTTCTGGAAATAAATATGCTTGAATTTCATTCTGCTTTCGGTCATCTTTTTGATCTTTTCAAGCTCATGGGTCGTAAGACCTACATATGTGACAAACAGCATTTCGTCATCGATGTTTCCGACGTGCATGAGTGTATGGTCGATATAGGTTTTCCATGCACGTTCCCTCGTACCGAAGTATACGTCGCCCACGCCCATCTTTCCATGCTTAAGCACAAGCACGGGTCTTGCCATGAAGGATTTCGTCAGGCTCGCAATACGTTTGGAAACCTGATTGGTCCTAGCAAGGAAATCCAGGTTGTCAACAACGAAGCTTGTACATACCTTCGATTTCAGTTTTTCAAGCTCTTCGCATATTTCGGACACGCTCTTGCCCTGCGCTGCCAGACGGCTGGCTTCTATCGCCATCAGTCCCTGTCCGCTCGAAAGGTGACCCGTATCGATAACGGTTACATTGTCAAATGCCGCTGCCGCCTCGGTCGCATTCATGCAGCCGCTGCCGGTGATCTTACTCGAGATCGAGATATGGATGATATTGTTTGCATTCTGCAGGCAGTCTGCAAAGAACTTCTCATGTTCCTTGACGTCGGGCGCAAGCGAAGTGATCTGGTGAGAGAGATCCTTCATATAATTAAGAAGCCCGTCCGTCTCTATCTCGATACCGTCCTTGAACACACCCTCATCGGTACGAACGTTGTGCGGGATCATGGCTATGTTATATTCGGAAAGAATATCCTCCGGCAGATCCGCTACGCTTTCAGTTGTGATTGCGATATTCTCCTTCTTCTGGTCGGAGCGCATCCATGAAATAGTTTCTTCAAGTATTTCGTCATCGCTTCCGTACATATATACAATATCCTTCGGAAGCAGGCGGCAGAGCTCGTTCTCAAGCTCGGCACCGCTGATGGGTTTGGTAAGATATCCGTCAAACCTTTCATTTTCATAGAGCGCACGGCTCTCCGAATCCGCATTTGCAGTAAGCACGACTACCTTGGATTCCCTGCACCGTCCTCCGACCTGCGAGCGTATCAGCCTGTGGCAGACTATACCATCCATCTCGGGCATCAGATGATCCATAAGGATCACATGATAATCATTTGCAAGTGTTTTCTTTAAGGCCTCGACACCGTTTGACGCAGTCTCGATCTGCACTTTGGTATCACGAAGAAGCTTACTAACAACCATAAGGTTTGAAGCATTGTCATCGACAACCAGGATACGTGCATCGGGCGCTTCAAATTTCCTCTGGTATTCACTCTTTTTATAATGCTCATGGCGGGCGAGCGTATCAATGTTTCCTATCACCTTTTCGCCCACAACCTGCTGCGGTATCTCAATGATGAAGGTCGAGCCGCGCATGTAAACGCTGTTGACCGTAATGTTTCCGCCCATGAGGTCCACCAGCTGCTTTACGATCGAAAGACCGAGGCCGGTACCTTCTATGTGGCGGTTATTGGTTTCATCCACACGCTTGAAGGCCGTGAAAAGATAGGGTATGTTCTCCTTCTTTATGCCAACACCCGTATCACTGATCGTATATATGATGCTCTGCTCCTTGCCCTTTCTTTCCCCGCACTGTATCGAAAGGGAAACGGTTCCCTCCCTGGTATACTTTATCGCATTGTTCACTACATTGATAAGTATCTGCTTTATTCGGACCTCGTCACCGATAAGCTCGGACGGAAGCTCGGGCGAAACATTTACCTTGAAGTCCAGGTTCTTTTCCTTTGCCCTGATCCACAGCATCGCTACGAGTTCTGAAAGCATGTTGCCCGGATGATAATTTACCGGTGTCAGCTGCATCTGTCCGGAATCCAGCTTCGACATATCCAGAATATCATTTATCAGGTGCAGGAGCATCTTGCTTGCGGACTGAACGTTTGCAGCGTCCTCCGCAACCTCGTCGGAAATATCCTCCCTGAGTATCATCTCGTTTAATCCGATGATGGTATTGATAGGCGTCCTGATCTCATGGCTCATGTTTGAGAAGAAGCGGTTCTGGGTAAGGCGGAGTGCCTCAACCTTTTCTGCCTCATCCTTTGCCCTGTTGCTCTCACCGTTATATATCTTTGAGAGGAACCATACCATTATATATATTACAAGGCCTACCAGAATGACGGAAACCAGCGAATCCAGGTAGAACATTTTGGTATCGTGCGGCTCTATCCAGCCCGGATGATAATATCCGACATAGTATTCCGCAACTGCCATAAGGGTCAGAAGGATCAGCATTATCTTTCTCGCAAGTCCCGTCAGCAGAAGGCCGATATAAAGATACGCGAATGAAAACCAGATAACTGCACCGCCGTAAAGACCGCCGCCGCGGATAAACACAACAGGCAGTATCCCGAATACTACAGAGCTTGCGATAACTATGCTTCCGATCTGGATTTTATGGTACCTGAGGCTCAGATATGCTACGACAGGGGATAAAATGAGAGACACCGCAAGCGTTGCCACCTCGATTATATCCTCCTTAAGCAATATATCTCCTATTAGTACAAGGCCCACCACCACCTCGGCGATTATTATCTGAAGCAGGAATACCCTTTCCTGAAAATCCCGCATGGGATTATACATCATATTTCTCAGTCTGTCCCATTTACTCATTGTTTCTTCTCCGTTTACTCGTTTTCTTCTCCGAGGGCAAGCCTTATTCCCCCTGCCGTCCTCTCATATTCTTCCATTACGCCCGCGTGGTTTTCCTTAACATAATCCACATTTCCCACCTTAGCAGCCATCTCAAGACCCTTCGCCTTTTCCGAAAGACCCTCACAGCCTATCATCTTCGCGGTGCTCTTAAGGGCATGCACCTGGATGGCATAATTTTCCATATCTTCATTATTGAAATATCCATCAATTTCAGGACGTTTTTCCTTTTCCTCTTTCTCGAACTGACGGAGAAGCGTGCGGTAGAACTCATCGTCATCCATGCAGTAGGCAAGACCACTTTCGGTATTCACCCCGTGGCTCTGAAGGATTTCATAGGGATCCGCCACTATCATAAGCTCCGGCTCCTTCTCCTCTTCTCCAATAAGCTCCTCTTCCTTTTCATAGCTTATCTTGTTCTTCGGCAGAACCTTCTTAAGCACTCTTTCAAGCTCAATAAACTCTATGGGCTTGCTGACAAAACCGTCAAAGCCCTCCTTCATGAACATTTCCCGCGCGGTACTCACTGCGTTTGCCGTAAGGGCAACTATCGGCAGATCGGCCCTTGCCTTCTGTGCATCCATCCTTATCTTCTTCATCGCGGTAACGCCGTCCATGCCGGGCATCATGTGATCCATGAAGACTGCATCATATTCCTCTTCCCTGCATTTTTCAATTGATTCCTGGCCTGAGGCAGCGGTTGAAACCGTGATTCCGTATTTTCCGAATATCCTCTTTGCAACGATAAGGTTCATCGGTTCATCATCAACAACAAGCACATGTACGTCGTGGCAATGTATCTGGTTGTGGTCCGTTCTTTCCTGATCGGTACCTTCGTTCAGCACTGCGGCAACGGGGAAGCAGTAGAAAGGCTTTTCCATTATGCGCGCAAAAGAGCCCTTAGGAAGCGTAAAGCTTGAGTTTGCAACAACCACAACCTTCATTTCCTTGGCAAGCTTTTCCATCAGCTCGGTGTCGGTTTCATATTCCTCCTCGCCTACAAAAAGATGAGTAAGCCTAACGGTTGAATGAAGCTTTTTAAGATTTATGACATTGTCAACACGGTGCATCTGCACGCCGAGACCCTTTACGATGTTACGAACCATTGAATTGTAGTAATCACGAACTTCTGGCTTTTCGAATTTTTCAAAATGCAGGAATGCGCCCAGGCTCAGTCTCTCTCTGTCGGCAACGGACATGCAGCTGGTATCGTCAACTACCAACTGAGGCAGGCTTACATGTACCGTGGTTCCGATTCCGTATTTACTTGTGATTCTCATGAATCCGCCAAGGGACGAAACAAAACCGTTCACTATTGCAAGACCAAGACCCAGACCGCTGTTTTTTCTTGTGCGGCCCGAATCAACCTGGTAGAAACGCTCTGAAAGATTCTCAATCTCCTCGGCCGTCATGCCGATACCCGTATCAGTTACTTCGATGCAAAGGTTTACACCATATTCCTTTTTCATTGTGGTTATGCGGACATATACACCACCCTCACGCGTATATTTCAGTCCGTTTGTGATCAGATGGAAAAGGATCTTATTCATTTTTGAAATATCGGTTCTCATTACCGCAGGGATCGCGGGATCCACATCAATGACAAGCTCGAGGTTTTCGGGCTTTTCGGGACGGATCTTGCTGACAAGATCGTTAAGGACTGACGAGAGCATATAGTCCTCCTCGTTCCTTGCCAGCTTGTTACGGTCAATCTCGGTAAAATCAAGTATATCGCTTATCTGCTCTGCGGCACGGTGGCCCGCAGTATTTATGGCCATAAGCTCCTTTTTCATTTCTTCATCTTCAGTCTTATCGGCGCAGATGCCCGAAAGACCGATGATGGCATTAATCGGAGTCCTTATCTCATGGGAAACATTCGCAAGGAAATCATTGAGTCTGTCCGTAGCCTTGGTGAGCTGCTCGATCTCCTCACCCGATTTGTTCAGAACCCTGACCCACTTGTCGATTATCAGTCTTGAAAGTGCGCCGGTAGCAAAGATCATTCCGACGTGCAGCATGACCCTTGAAATCACAAGACTGTCAAACTCATAATCATTTTTAATCATAAACAGGATATCGTAAAAGAAAGTAATATAATAGGTGACCTGGCACATGGTGATCATCGATTTGAGACCGGTCATCGAATAAAGAATGATGACAGCCGACATGACCGTCGCAAGATCAAAAGTACTGGTCTCATGGATTCCGTAGAAGAAAAACGTGCACATCATGAGTATAGAATATACCCACAGCCTGATGTTTTCCGGAATCCTGTTCTGGATGTGAAGAGTCCAGCAGAAAAGAACTGCCACGATTATCAGAAAGACTGCCCAGTCCTCCCATTTCATCAGCAGTGATTCCCCTATCCGTATCATGGAAAATAAGGTATAGGTTACAAGCAGGGCAAGATGTGAAGCTTCAAACAATTCGTTTTTTCCGAGTCTGTTATCCATAGCAGGCCTCCTGTTTTTGAATTACCTTTAATTATAACATATGCTTTTTTTCTTGCATAGCCAAAAATGACACAGAAATAAAAAAGAAGACGGTCTTTTTGGTTTTCCAAAAGAACCGTCTCCGTAATTATTCAAAATTTTTTAAGAACTATCTGTTCAGTCTTACCTGACCTTTTTTGATCTGCTGTTTTCTAAGGAACATAACGATTGCAGCAGCTAACATTAAGAATGCGAAAAGGATGAGGAATACGAGTGCAATCTTTCCGTCTACGTCTCCGCCTAAATCCTGAGCATCCTTGATATCTCCATGGATATCGATTACTGCGATAAGTGCAATGAGTGCTGCAAGACCGCTGACGATCAGGGAACCGATCGTTGTCTTAAGTGCAAAGCATGCGATTGCTGCGATTGCGATAAGGATAAATACAAGACCATAGCCTGCGCCGACGTCAAGTCTCATTTTGTATCCCGAAATCTTTACCTTGTGGCCGGCTCTTATAAGGCTGAAGCTCTTTTCTTTATCTCCAAGATCGAATTCAATGTAAGGAAGGAAAACAGAAATGAAAAGCATCAGACCGCAAAACATTCCGGCAATCCATGAGATCAGGAAGAACTGATCCTTAGTATAATTTGTCTTATCGGCTGTCATCTTGCTCCAGAGATCCTTGAAACCTACTGAGCTTCCGCCGCTAAGTTCTGCGCCGCACTTAACACAATACTGGGTGCTTGCAGGATTCTCTGCGCCACATGCCGAGCAGGTCTTTGTTGCAGGTGCTGCGGGAACAGGCTGGGGTGCAGGCTGAGGAGCCGCTGCCACATACTTAGGCGCTGCCTGAGGAGCTGCCTGAGGTACCGGATTTACCTGAGGTGCCGGTGTATCAACTAATTTAGCACCGCACTTTGTGCAGAACTTTGTGCCCTCTTCAAGCTGGGCACCACATGATGTACAAAACATTTTTGTCCTCCTTCTATCCGAAATTTATCAGGATTATTGTGGATATTCCGGCAGGCAAAAGCCTACCATTCTTAGTATATCAGTCCTGTAAACATACGTCAAGAAAAAGATATAAAAAAGCGGTAACCGAATCCAATCAGTTACCGCTTGCTTGCTACGGAGAAGGAGGGATTTGAACCCTCGCGCCGCGTGAACGACCTACACCCTTAGCAGGGGCGCCTCTTCAGCCTCTTGAGTACTTCTCCAGCTGAACCCTGTCAAGACAGATATTCAATTCCTGCGTCGTTTGACGCAATTAGTAGTATATCAAAGGCTGAGTTTTTTGTCAACTAATTTTTTTATGCTGACCTAAGACTATTTTTCGTTCTCTTATTGTTATTTTTTACAAAGCCTTCTTGTGAGCATTCATCTGCTTTTTGGCCTGGTTATAATTTTGTGCAAGGTTTGAACCGCTATCATTAATGAAACCGTTCGCTTTCTGGGAATCAAAAACTCTGAACGTTTCATTTTCCAACCTGACATCAAAATTATCCTTAAGAAGCTTTTCGAATGCAGGGTTTCTGTCGGACTTTATGGAGTTTACCTTGTTTCTGAACTGCTCAAACTTCAAACCGGGCTGGGCGGGATCAATGACAGTTTTACTAAGATCGCTCTTGGTTATTTCATGAACCGCAAGCAGTACGCCCATTATATCCTTGATCTCTCTTTCGCCCTTATCAACTTCCGTAAGCACGGCAAGAGTGTTTACAACATCCTGACCGCTCATTTTGCCGCCGTTTAAAAAGCCGAGAACATCTATCGATTCGGGCTGTGTCGTGGTACGGTTAACAGGGTTTATCGGATGTGCATCATACTGTGTGACAGTAATATAATCAGGATGATCTGCCTGACCCACAAGGCCCCTCTTCTTGTTTATATCATTTACAAGGGTGCTGAACTCTCTCGGACACATGATATTTCTTAAAATCTTCATGGTCTGGTTGAAGCGTTCCCTTCCGCTCGGCGATGACCTTACGGTATATTTGTCACTGATATATGCAAGGCACTGCTTTTTAAGATTGAAGGTTTCAAAAGGATCCTTCTCCTCTTTCTGCTGATAAGTCCTTATCGCCCTTATCATATTATCATACCTGGTCGTGTTGCTGCTTCTTCTCGAACCGAAGTAGTTTACGCCGGTGCCGGTTGCTTGCATTGTTGCAAGGGCTTCATTTATTGCAGCATTCCTCTGCTGCTTCTTCTCATTCGTATCACTAGGAAAAGAAGTCGGAACCACACGTTTGCAGTATTCATCGATATGGTGATTAAGCTCTGCAGCTGTGCCGTTTACGGCAATGCAGTTCAGATCCTTTGTATTTATTACATTTTTCTCACCCTGATAAGAACTGATCAAAGGATTATACTTCTTGATATCCTTGGTAAGCTCAGCCTTATCCTCTGCGGTCATCTGCGTTGTTCCGAGAGTTCTCGGATCCATATGTTTTTTCTCAATATACTTATTTATGGCATACAGCGAGCTTACAGCCACAAATTTGACGTCTTTCTGCAGATTGATCTGCTTCTTGCAGGTTTTGATAAACTCTCCAAAGCTTCCCGGCTGTACCGGACCTCCTTCAGGTATATCCAGAATGAATGCGGGCGCAACCTCTTCGCCTAGAATGGGTGCTACATTGAGCCCGGGGGCTGCCGGATTTTCCAACAAAACCGGTGCGGCATCTCCGGCTTCTTCCCCGGGATTTGCGGGATCATTAACATTGCCCGCATTATTTACGGCATTATTCTGAACATTATTCTGGGCATTTTCAAGCTGTGTATATATTTCATTTCTCTCTTCTTCAAAAATATTTTTGATTTTCTCCGGGGTATTGATTTTCTCATCCTGCTTAAAAATTACCTTCTTCGGAAAATAAGTGTCAACAGTACACATTATCGGTTCATCCTGAGCCTGCTCTTCATTTTCCCCTTCTTCTATTACGGGCATTACCTTTAAATCCGGATTCGACACACTCGGATATACATTCCGGTAATTGTATGTTTCAAAATTGTTTTTGGCCTTACCTTCGACCTGACCGTAAGTTGCGGCAAAATCCGGATTGACTTTACTCCCTTTTATGCTTCCGAATTTTGTATTCCCCCCAATTTCAATATATTCATTTAAACCTGTGGTCCTGTTTTGATAAGCCGGAACAGGTATCCTTTTAAGCGTAGTAAAACTAATATACCTGCCAACGCCATTTTTGGGCGCAATATATTCTTCAAGCAGCTCATCGATATTACGTGTAACCGATGTTTTTCCGGCTTTCTGCTGTGAATCCACAATATTAAGCACACCCGTGTTTTTATTATAACCGGTAATTGTAACATAGTGGGAATTGCCGAGATTCATTACTACGGGTGTTTTTTCTTTTATAATGGTATCAAAGATGATATCTTCAACCTTTTTCTTGGTTCTTTTCAGATAATCCTTTCTTACATCATCCTGAAGCTTCTTATCGGCATTAATATATTTTTTCATATCCTCCGGAGAGTTGTCTTTCATGCTTTTCAGTACTTCAAGCTGATTGTGCGTATATTTCCGGTCTTTTCCGAAAGGCGAGAAAGAATACTGCTGCATAAAATGATTCGGAAGTGTCTCCAGTATAATATCAGAATTTTCATAAACGTTATTGATATCATCCATTTCCGCATTCAGCAGCTTCATGTTGTTAAGCTTCTTAACTGTGGAATCAGGCTTGTAATTCGGTCTGAAAGCCCTGATTTCTTCCTGGGAAAGATCGATGCCCTTACTCTTTAACATCAGGCTCATGGCATAGGACCAGCACCCGTTGTTACTGGTCTGCTTCTGGCTCATCTTAATATCCGGGAGAGAACAGGAAATCGGATTTATTACAGTTTTAAATTGGTTGATCACCTTGATTTCTGTATTGTCCACCATTCTGGTGGAATAAGGATCATTACCTTTGGAAAGTTCGGTTAACTGCTTTTTTCTTATTTTTTCAATTTTTTTTGCCGTGGAAAGCTTTGCCTTAAGATATTTTTTATCGGCAGCGGTAAGCGTCGTTTCATTGTCGTTATAAAACTTCTCAAGAACCGTGGCATTTCCCGTTGACATTATCTCGTCGGTGATCTGAGGCGAAACTATCCTTTTGATCACATACTCTCCGGTTATGGGGTCAGTTACCTTTTTAAACGCAAAAGGGGTAGCATCTATGGTTTTGGGATCTAATCTTTTTCTGCGGCCTGGCATTTTTTTCACTCCTTTTTTATCATGATTTATTCACGAAATATATTATCAACATAATACTACATAAAGTGCATCAAAAGTGCACCAAAATCTGACAAAAACCGATAAAAAGAAGAAAAAAATCCGGTACAGGTTTTGTGCCTGTACCGGTTCGTCTTTTAGCTTTCTGCTTATTTATCTTCCGTTTCGCTTTCGTTACCTTCGGCATTCTGTGCTGCTTCTTCTACGGAAACTTCCTCGGGTATTTCCTCTTCCTTATCGGTTATAGCGATTCCGGCTACTTTGACATTTTCGTCTCCGAGGTTCATGCATTTAACGCCCGAAGTATTTCTTCCGATAACGGAGATTCCGGAAACCTCGGTCCTTACGATGATGCCCTCGTTGGTTATCATGATAACGTCATTTTCTTCGTTCACTGCCTTCATTGCAACGAGCTTTCCGGTTTTTTCGGTAAGCTTGTAGCAGATAAGTCCCTTTCCGCCGCGGTTCTGGCTTCTGAAGTCTTCAACTCTGCTTCGTTTGCCCATTCCGTTTTCGGTTATGAACAGGAAGTAAGGTCCGGCATTTGCGATCTGCATGCCTATCACCTCATCACCCTCGGTGAGCCTGATGCCTCTTACGCCCATCGCGCTTCTTCCGGTCTCTCTCACATCCTCTTCGTCAAAGGTGATGGAAAGGCCGTTTGCGGTTGCCATAGTGATTATGTCCTTGCCGCTTGAAACATTTACTTCGATAAGCCTGTCATCGTCACGGAGCGTGATTGCCTGTATGCCTATCTTACGGATGTTTGCATATTCTCTTACTGGAGTCTTCTTTATCGTTCCGCCTGCGGTTGCCATGATAAGGTTTCCGTCGATATCAAGGCTGTCGATCGGTATGATGGCCGAAATCTTTTCCTCGGGCTGAAGCATCAGAAGGTTTACTATCGCAATTCCTCTTGAGGTACGCGATGCCTCGGGGATATTGAAGACCTTAAGCTTATATACCCTTCCCTTATCGGTAAAGAACAGCAGAAGCTTATGGTTCGTTGTGGTCAGCATCCTCTCGATCACATCGTCCTCAATGGTCTGCATGCCTTTGATACCCTTGCCGCCACGGTTCTGGGTTCTGAAATTGTCGGGTGACATACGCTTGATGTAACCGCGCCTTGTCATCGTGATGACGGTCTTGTCGTCGGGCACGAAGTCTTCCATGCTCATTTCGGACTCGTCGAAAACGATCTCGGTTCTTCTGTCGTCGGTATATTTATCGCTGATGGCAATAAGTTCCTTCTTTACAACCTCCAGAAGCTTTTTCTCGTTTGCAAGAATTTCCTTAAATTCAGCGATCATTCTCTGGAGTTCGCCAAATTCATCCTGGATTTTCTCTTTTTCGAGACCGGTAAGCTGGCGAAGACGCATGTCAACGATGGCCTGGGCCTGAACATCGTCAAAGCCGAAGCGTTCCATGAGTCCTTGCTTTGCAAGTGGCGTGGTCTTCGAACCTCTGATTATCTTGATTACTTCATCGATGAAATCAAGTGCCTTTAAAAGCGCCTCTAAGATATGAGCCCTTTCCTCAGCCTTGGCAAGATCATACTGGGTCCTGCGGCGTACAACCTCTTCCTGATGGGTGAGGTAAACGTTCAGCATGTCAAGAAGCGTCAGCACCTTGGGCTCGCCACCGACAAGCGCAAGCATGATAACACCGAAGGTATCCTGCAGCTGAGTATGCTTATAGAGGTGGTTGAGAACTACCTGGGGATTTGCATCGCGGCGAAGCTCTATAACCATTCTCATGCCTTCGCGGTTACTTTCGTCACGGAGATCCGTGATTCCGTCTATTCTCTTGTCCCTTACCATCTCGGCAATCTTTTCGAGAAGCTTTGCCTTGTTTACGGCATAGGGAAGCTCGGTAACAACTATCCTGTTCTTACCGTTTGCCATTGCCTCGATATCGGTTACGGCGCGGATCCTGATTTTACCGCGACCGGTTCTGTAGGCTTCTTCGATTCCGCGGGTTCCGAGTATCTGGGCTCCTGTCGGAAAATCAGGACCCTTTACGATCGACATTACTTCATCAATCGTTGTTTCGGCATCGATAAGCTTGTTGTCGATTATTTTAACTACTGCCTTTACAACCTCTCCGAGATTGTGGGGAGGAATGTTGGTTGCCATTCCGACTGCAATACCGGATGTTCCGTTTACAAGAAGATTCGGTATTCTTGAGGGAAGTACAACAGGCTCTTTTTCGGTTTCGTCGAAGTTCGGTACGAAATCAACTGTATCCTTGTTGATGTCGGCAAGCATTTCCATGGAAATCTTTGAAAGCCTTGCCTCTGTGTAACGCATTGCTGCTGCGCCGTCGCCGTCGACCGAACCGAAGTTACCATGTCCGTCAACAAGCGGATATCTTGTCGACCACTCCTGTGCAAGATTTACAAGTGCGCCGTAGATTGAAGAGTCTCCATGAGGATGATATTTACCCATTGTATCACCGACGATACGCGCACATTTACGGTGCGGCTTATCTGGTGAGTTACCGAGCTCTATCATCGCATAGAGTATTCTTCTCTGTACGGGCTTTAAACCGTCCCTGGCATCGGGAAGCGCACGTGCGGCAATAACCGACATGGCGTACTCGATATATGATTTTTCCATCGTCTTTTTCAGATCGACGTCATTAATCTGGTCAAAAATATGTTCGTCCATATTTTCCCTCTCTCTTTTAAATATCTAAATTCTCAACAAACTTTGCATTGTTCTCAATGAACTCACGTCTGGGCTCCACTTCGTCACCCATCAGGATTTTGAAGGTAAGGTCGAGTTCGGAAAGTGCATCATCATCCATGTTGACCTTCTTTAAAATTCTCTTCTCGGGATCCATGGTGGTTTCCCAGAGCTGCTCGGGATCCATCTCTCCGAGACCTTTGTAACGCTGAACCTTGTTGTTCTGGTCACGTCCGATTTCAAGCATTATCTTATTGAGCTCATCGTCATTGTAGGCATACCATACATTTTTGTTCTTCTCAACCTTGTAGAGCGGAGGCATTGCAAGGTAAACATAGCCCTGCTTGATGAGCTCTGGCATGAAACGGTAGAAGAAGGTAAGAAGAAGGGTCGCAATATGTGCACCATCGACATCGGCATCGGTCATGATGATGATCTTATGGTAGCGAAGCTTCGAAATATCGAAATCCTCATGGATACCTGTACCAAAGGCTGTGATCATCGCCCTTATCTCGGCATTTGACAAAATATGGTCAAGCCTTGCCTTCTCGACATTGAGTATCTTACCTCTTAAGGGAAGTATTGCCTGGGTTGCACGTGAACGTGCGGTCTTTGCTGAACCGCCTGCGGAATCTCCCTCTACGATGAAAATCTCGCAGTTCTCGGGATTCTTGTCCGAGCAGTCTGCAAGTTTTCCGGGCAGACTCATGCCGTCAAGCGCAGTCTTTCTTCTTGTTAGTTCCTTAGCCTTTCTTGCAGCCTCTCTTGCACGCTGGGCAAGAAGTGACTTTTCGATTATCAGCTTGCCGAAGGAAGGATTCTGCTCAAGGAAGTAAACCAGCTTCTGTGAAAGCACGCTTTCAACCGCACCCTTGGCTTCGGAATTACCAAGCTTCTGCTTGGTCTGGCCTTCAAACTGAGGCTCAGGGATCTTGATGCTGACAATTGCAGTAAGACCTTCACGGATATCCTCACCCGAAAGATTTTCCTCGTTATCCTTTATCAGCTTGTTTTTCTTTCCGTAATCATTGAAGGTTTTTGTAAGCGCGGAACGGAAGCCAACGATATGGGTACCACCCTCGGGAGTGATGATATTGTTGACGAAACCGTTTACCGACTCGTTATATCCATCGTTATGCTGCATAGCAACTTCAACGGTAATTTCTCCTACCTGGCCTTCGCAGTAGAAAATCTCGGGATAAAGGGCAGAATTTGCCTTATTGAGATATTTTACATATTCAATGATACCGCCGGCATAGTGGAATTCATTGTTTCTTTCCTGACCCTCACGCTTATCATGAAGATTTATTTTAAGTCCCTTTGTAAGAAAAGCCATCTCGCGAAGCCTTCTCTTTAAGGTATCATAGTCAAAAACTGTTTCCTCAAAAATCTCGGGATCAGGAAGGAAGGTAACCTCGGTACCTGTTCCCTCTGCTTCACCGATGGTTTTGATCTCGCCTGCTGCGGTTCCGCGGTCATAATGCTGGAAATACTTCTTTCCCTCATGCTTTACTATTACTTCAAGCCAGGTTGAAAGCGCATTAACTACGGACGCACCTACACCGTGAAGTCCGCCCGATACCTTGTATCCGCCACCGCCGAACTTTCCGCCCGCATGAAGCTTGGTAAATACAAGCTCAAGCGCGGAAACACCGGTCTGATGGTTGATATCAACAGGTATTCCTCGTCCGTTATCGATTACCGTGATTGAATTATCGGGATTGATGCTGACGTCGATTTCGGTACAGTATCCGGCAAGTGCCTCATCAACCGAATTATCGACTATTTCATAGACAAGATGGTGAAGGCCGCGAAGCGAGGTTGTACCGATGTACATACCGGGTCTTTTTCTTACGGCCTCAAGTCCTTCAAGAACCTGAATCTGGTCGGCACCATATTCGTGCTCAACCTTTGTGTTTTCGATATCCATATATCTCTCCGTTTCTCTTACTGTCCATTGTTTGCGGAATCTATTGTTCCGTTTGTAACATGGAAAACTTTTTTACTTTCTCTTTCTTTTTCGATAAATTCTTCAAGTCCGGTACAGGTGATGAAAGTCTGCACATCCTGTATTTCTTTAAAAAGGCTCAGACTTCTCTTTCTGTCAAGTTCGGAAAGCACATCATCTAAAAGAAGTACCGGTTTATCATTTATTTTTCCTTTAACAAGTTCAATTTCGGCAAGCTTAAGTGAAAGCGCTACCGACCTCTGCTGGCCCTGGGAACCATATATTCTTACAGCATCGCCGTTTATGAAAAATCCCAGGTCATCTTTATGAGGTCCGAAAAGGGTCTGCTTCATGGCAATTTCCCTTTCCACATTTTCCGAAAGCTTTTCCTTGAAATTTTCGGGAGTCACATTCGGAAGGTATTTAATCTCAAGCTTTTCTTTACCTCCGGAAATTCCTTCATGCTTTTTTTCAAGTATCCCGGAAATTTCCTCTATAAATCTTTTTCTTGTATTTATAATTTCCCGCCCGAAGCCTGCGAGCTGCTCATTCCATATTTCAAGCGTTCCTTCAAGGCTTTTGTCGAATGAAAGCTGACGAAGGAGGTTGTTTCTCTGGAAAAGGGCACGATTATAGCTCTGAAGGTTGCTTGTGTATATCCTGTCAAGCTGACAGAGTTCCATGTCCATAAATCTTCTTCTTTCCGAAGGACCCATCTTTATTACCTGAAGATCCTCGGGTGAAAAAGATATAACATGTAACATACCATAGAGTTCAGTGCTCTTTTTTATCCTGATACCGTCAATCGCCGCACCCTTAGGATTATTTTTCTTAAGGTGCATGTCAATCTTATGGCCGGTATTCTGCCTGGTCATGTAAAGCCTGATGTGAGCTTCCTCACATCCGAGCCTTATCATTTCCCTTTCCTTGCTGCCTCTTTGCGACTTTGTAGTCGCGGCAAGAAAGATGGCTTCGAGCAGATTTGTTTTTCCCTGGGCGTTGTCACCATAAAAAATGTTTATGCCGTCGGAAAAAGTAATATCAAGATTTTCGTAATTCCGAAAATCCTTAAGCCTCATACCTTCGATTATCATGTTCAGTTCACGACTTTTACGCTTTCGCCGCCATATTCCACGACATCACCTGCGTAAACTTTTCTTCTTATTCTTTCGTCTGCCGTGCCGTTTACCTTTACCTTAAGCGCAAGTATCTCCTCCTTCGCTTCCGCTCCGGACTCGACAAGACCTGCAAGCTTAAGTAACTGGCAGAGTTTTATATACTCATCTCTTATCTTTATTTCAGTCATTTAATATACCATGCCTTTACTATTGCCCTTATCTTGCAGAGCTGAAGTTTACGGGAAGAATCAGGTAATTATAGCTTGCATTTTCATCCCTTATGAAGCAGGGTGCCTTTGAATTGGTAAGATAAAGAGTGATATCATCTTCATCAATTACCTTGAGCACATCCATGACAAACTTAGGATTGAAACCTATCAGAAGATTGTTTCCATCCTTTTCAATGTCTATTTCCTCATCCATGCTGCCTATGCTGGTGTTCATGCTGAGTCTAATACTGTTGTCTTCAATATTTATGATGATAGGCTTCTTGTCACTTTCCTTTACCAAAAGTGTTGCACGGTCTATACAGTCTGTAAGTTCTTTTTTGTTGATTTTGACTTTTGTGGAATAATCAGTAGAAATCATCTGCTTTACGTTCAGATACTTTCCTTCGATCAGTCTTGAAAGAACTATGGTATTCTCAAGCTCGAACATTATATTGTTCTGGCTGAAGTATACAAGTATATCCTTTTCTGCGTCTCCTTCAATGATTTTTGAAATTTCATTGAGGGTCTTTCCGGGAATGATCACATCCCTGTCATCAAAAACTTTTTTGAGTTCGATGTTCCTGATTGCAATCCTGTGACCGTCAAGGGCTGTGACTGTAAGTTTGTTACCACTTATTTCAAAATATTCACCTGTCATTATCTTCGTAGCTTCATTGTCAGAAACTGCAAAGATGGTCTGCCTGATGATTTCCTTAAGGGCAAATTCACTTATAGTAATGAAATTATCCTTCTTTATTTCAGGAAGAACAGGAAAATCATTACCGCTCTGGGCAGCAATATTGAATTTTGCTTTTCCGCAGGTAATAAGCATGCTGTAGTTTGCGTCCACGGAAATATTTACGCTTCCGACCGGAAGCTTTCTTGCAATATCAGAAAAAAGCTTTGCATTTACGGCAACCTGGCCTTCTTCTTCTATCCTTCCGGGAAGCTCAGTCTTTATTCCCAGCTCCATATTGTTACTTGTTATTAAAATCCTGCCTTCCTTTGCTTCAATAAGGAAGCATTCAAGTACTGCCATTGTTGTTTTTGATGAAACTGCTCTGAGCGCAATGTTTATTGCAGAAATCAGTTCATCATTTTTACACACGATTTTCATTAGATCTCCTTTACGGCGTCGCCGTTTATTATAATATAAATAAATCTAAGTAGTATTAATAGGGGCTGTTATTATGTTGATAAGCCGGAGAAAGCTTTATTTTATTTGCCTTCTGCGTATTGAATAGTGTTTTGATAAACTGTCCCTTCATCCTTTTTATGAACACCCGGAAAAATCATTAAAATTTTTATGATTTCCGGAATCAACAATTATCAACAGCTTATCCCATACTTATTCAATAACTTACTAAACATCCCTTCATTATTCCGGAGGATTTATCTTCTTTATTAAAATATTTATCGTATTTTTCAAAGATTCATCGTTCTCCAGGTCGGCTATTATCTTGTTATAGCCATGAAGTATTGTTGTATGATCCTTTTCAAGAATTTTTCCGATGTCTGCAAGCGATGAAGAAGTAAGCTTCTTGCAAAGGTACATGCAGATCTGCCTCGGATATGCAACATCCCTGCTTCTGTTCTTGTTTGTCAGCATCGAAGGAGTAAGGTTGTAGTGCTCAGCAACAACATTAAGGATGAATTCCGGAGTAATGGTTTTCCTTTCATCCGGTGAAATGATGTCCTTAAGTGCTTCAACAGCAAGATCGATGTTGATTTCTCTCTTCTGGAGCCTTCCCATTGCAACAACCTTGGTAAGCGCACCTTCAAGTTCCCTTATGTTTGACTTGATGTTTTCCGCTATATATTCAAGAACTCCTTCCTTTATATATAGGTTATCCATTGAACTCTTCCTTTTTAGGATTGCCATCCTTGTTTCAAAGGCAGGAGGCTGGATATCAACTGTAAGTCCGGACTGGAAGCGTGAACGGAAGCGTTCGTCAAGTATCTGCATGTCTCTCGGGGGCTTATCCGAGGAAATTACTATCTGACGGTTGGTTTCACGCATTTCGTTGAAGGTGTGGAAAAACTCTTCCTGAGTTCTTTCCTTTCCTATTATAAATTGTATGTCATCGATAAGAAGGACATCATTGTCCCTGTATTTATGACGGAATTCCTCTGTATCACTGTTATAGCTGCCGGGTCTTATCAGTTTGATCAGGTCGTTTGTAAAGGTTTCACTTGATACATAAAGAACCTTGAGTTCCGGTCTGTGCTCAACAAGATAATTTGCGATTGCATACATCAGGTGGGTCTTTCCGAGTCCGGCTCCTCCATAGATAAACAGAGGATTAAAGGTATTTCCGGGTGATTCGGCAACAGCAAGAGAAGCAGCCTGGGCAGCATTGTTGTTGTCACCGACTACGAAATTATCAAAAGTATACTTAGGATTGAGATAATTTACCTTATTGAAACTGTTTTCTTCGTTTTCCTTGCTTTTTTCCTTCTTTTCCTGTTCGATAATGAAGGATTTGAGGACAAAATTGATTTCATAATCCTCATTTGTTATCTCGGCAATTGCTGTTTTAATGAATATGCCGTATTTATTGCGTATGAATTCGAGGGCGTTCTCTCCTATCTTGTTGTCGTCTATTATTATTGTAACTATATTGTCATCGACATCATAACAGGTCAGGTCCTTGAGCCAGGTTCTGTAGGAAACATCTGAGATGTTATACTCGGTTTTCATATAGGCCAAAATTTCGCCCCAACGTTCCTGTATTTCTTGTTTCATCGATTTATACTAATTTCCTTATTTGTCTTATTTTATGCAAAAATTCAAATTTCGGCGTTTTAGAGCCCTTAAAACGAAAATCGCACAAATACATTATACTATAAAAGTAAAAAAAAAACAAGTGTATAAACTGTGGATAAGCTGTTTATAAATCATTTTTTTTGGTGGATTATGAAATATTTTCTTGACTTTATGTTATTTCCTTATTATAATGGACGATGCTACTTAAAAAATAGGGTAACTATTCATAAAGAAAGGAGGAATAAGACTTATGAAGATGACATTCCAGCCCAAGAACAAGAGCCATGCAAAAGTTCACGGCTTCAGAAAAAGAATGTTGACCGCTAACGGAAGAAAAGTGCTTTCTGCCAGAAGAGCTAAAGGTAGACATCAGATTTCTGCATAGGTCGCATTTATGTGACCTTTTTCCTTTATAAGGGAGAGTTTTAAATGATTTCTTTAAAAAATCAACAGTTTAAATCAGTCTATGAGAACGGAAAAGCGTTCGGTAACAGACTGCTCGTCATGTATGTATTAAAAAATGACGAAGATTACAACAGAATAGGTATAAGCGTAAGCAAGAAGGTCGGAAACAGTGTTGTAAGGCACAGGATAAAAAGACTGATAAAAGAAAGCTTACGTCTTGGCGGCAATTTATTTAACAACGGGTTAGATATTGTCGTAATTGCAAAAAGGGAGGCCTATGGCAAGGATTTCTGGAAAATAGATTCTGCGGTAAAGCATCTTGCAGAAAAACACAAAATTCTGGTTAATCAGTCCGGAGAAGGATAATGAAAAGAATTCTTATTGCAATAATAAAATTTTACAGGCGCCATCTATCGAAATTAAAGGGTAAGCCTACTTGTATTTATTATCCCACCTGTTCCCAGTATGCAATTGAAGCACTAGAGAAGTACGGTGCACTTAAAGGATCCTACCTGGCAGTAAGAAGAATACTACGCTGCCATCCTTTCCATAAGGGAGGTTATGATCCGGTACCCTGACACCGTATATAAAAAGGAGGAAATAATTGAGCTTAAATATCGGATTGCCGGTGCTTAATTTCATTACCGATCCTTTCATCAAGCTGATGGGTATAATCATCAACTATATCTACAAGCTGATGCTGGTATTCGGTATCGAGAAGATTGCCATATGTATTGTTCTCTTTACTATCGCAATCAAGCTTCTCACTCTTCCGCTGACCTATAAGCAGCAGAAATTTTCAAAAGTATCGGCAAAAATGAATCCGGAAATACAGGCTATTTCCGAAAAGTACAAGGGTAGAAGAGATCAGGAATCAATGATGAAGATGCAGGCGGAGCAGCAGGCCGTATACAGAAAGTACGGTTCTTCTCCGATGAGCGGATGTCTTCCTTTGATAATACTGATGATCATACTCTTTGCCCTCTATCCTGTAGTGTACTCCATCCCTACCTATGTAAAGGATGTGCAGGCACATTATGTAAAGATCATCGATCCGTTACTTGCTGAGAACAATGGAATTCCCAAAACCATCAGTGTAGATGAGAACGGAAATGTTCTTAGCAGAAAAGTAGTTGAAAAAGAAGATGGAAGCCAGGAAGTATTTTACACCGATGCTGACGGAAATGAGGTTTCATCAGATGAGATTACATCCTATACCTTTTCCGAAGCTGTCAATGTTTTCTATAACAACAAGGGTGTATATGTAAGAAAGGCTCCCAAATTCAAAAAAGGCAGTACAGTATATTCAGAGAAAAACCTTGTTGCCATCATGGCAGGTTTTTCGGAGAAAAGCTGGGATGATTTCTTTGACGGAACAAAGATTGAAACAGACAAGACAAACGCATGGAATCTTTATGCTCCTTACATAAGCGAGGTTCTTAATAAGGAATATACAAAAGATGGTGATACCATTGATCCCGTTAATGTTAAGGAAAAGATAATCGATATCAATACCATTTTTGGTGTTAATATCTTCGATAAGCCTGGATTCAAATCCATAACCATTCTGATTCCTCTTCTTGCTGCTTTGCTTCAGTTCCTTCAGAGTCAGCTTTCAATGGCACTCAACAAGACTGACGACAAAAAGAAGAAAAAGAAAAATACCGAACCGAGTCCGATGGATTCAATGAAGACCATGAATTACATAATGCCTGTATTCTCAGGTATTATCTGTTTCACTCTTCCTATCGGTGTAGGCATATACTGGATTGTTTCAAGTGTTGTTTCAATTATCCTTCAGGTAATTATCAATGCCAAGCTTAAGGATATGGATGTCAGCGTATTCGTTGAAGAATCAACTGAAAAGAATAAGAAGCAGCTGGAAAAATATGGTGTTCATAATGAGAACAACGGCCAGATGGCTTCTGTTGCAAAGACCAGCACCAAATCAATAGCAAGTTATGCATCTTCCGGTACCGGAAGCAAGAATGATAAGAAGGATAAGTCCGGAAAAGCAAAGAATATAAAGATTTCCGAAGAAAAGAGACATCTTTCGGCCAAGAGCATTGCAGCCATTGCAAATATTTACAAAGAAGATGAAGAGGACGATGTAAATACAGAGGCTGTAAATAATGAAGATGCCGGTGCAAAAGAAAATAATGGAGAAGAATAATGCAGAAAGAATATGTTGCAAAGAGTCTTGAGGAAGCTCTCGCTGCTGCAAGTACAGAATTTGGAGTTCCTGAAGAACAGTTAAAATACCAGAAGATAAGCGAAAACGGAATTCTTTTCGCAAAGAAGGTAAAGATACTTGTTACGGTACCTGAAAAGAAGGAAGAGCCTGTAGCAGAACCTGTTGCAGCGCCTGTTGAGGAAGTTTCGGCACCTGTTGCTTTCGAAACACCTGTTGAGGCTGCTCCTGTTTTTGAAGAAAAGGTTGATTTTTCAGAGGCAGTTGCTGATGCGATCAATCCCATGAGCCTTTTCCCCAAGAGCGACAAGCCCGCTGAGGAAATTGCCTGTGATTTCGTTTCAAGAGTACTTGAAGGAATGGGCATTGAAGCAGTTGTTGATGCTGAAAATGTTACAGAAGAAGAAACCGTATATGTAAATATCCAGGGACCCGACATGGGTGTACTGATCGGAAAGCGCGGACAGACACTTGATGCTCTTCAGTATCTTACAAGCCTTGTTGTAAACCGCAGCTCCGATGCTCCTTACATGAAGGTTAAGCTTGATACCGAGAATTACCGTGCAAGAAGAAAAGATACTCTTGAGAATCTTGCAAGAAATATCGCAAGCAAGGTAAGAAAGACCAGAAGGCCTGCTACTCTCGAGCCTATGAATCCCTATGAAAGAAGGATCATCCATTCAATGCTTCAGGGTGACAAGTATGTAGAAACTCATTCAGAGGGTGAAGAGCCTTACAGAAGAGTTGTCATCACTCTTAAGAAGGATGCTCCGAGAGATTTCCGTTATCGTAAGAACAATTACGGAAACAATCGTGGCGGTTATGGTAACAACCGTGGTGGTTATGGCAACCGTAACAACAACAAGGGTGGTTACCGCAATAACAACAATTACGGAAAGAAGAAATTCTATCCCCGTCATAATGAGCAGAGCGAGGATTACAGCGAGGATTACAAGGCTGATTACGCTGCATATCTCGAGCAGAAAGCTCAGGAGCGTGCAGCAGCACAGAACTCAGATAACAACAGCGGAAGCAGTTTGTTCTAAAAAACGATCAATAGTTTCAAGACCTGTCAGAATCTCTGGCAGGTCTTTTTTATGTTTGATTTTAAAGCTAAGTTATGGTATGATAAAATGATACAGTTTGTATTGTTATAAATTTAAAGAAGGTTATGATGAATAATACTTATCTTAAAACAAATGATACCATTGCCGCCATAGCAACAGGGCTTACCAATTCCGGAATTTCAATCATAAGGATCAGCGGACCGGAAAGCTTTTCGGTTGCGGAAAAAATTTTCATGAAGAAGAAAAACGGAAGCTTTGTAAAATTTGATGCTGATGGCGCTGACAGTCACACTGTGCACTACGGTTTTATTGTTGATACCGATGCCAGCGGAAACATCAGTCCTGTTGATGAGGTAATGCTTTTACTTCTGCGCTCTCCCAATACTTTCACAAGAGAGGATACAGTTGAAATTGACTGCCACGGCGGAATAACGGTAACCAAGGCAGTGCTTGAAAGGGTGCTGGAATGTAATGTCCGTACTGCAGATCCGGGAGAATTTACAAAGAGAGCATTCCTTAACGGACGTATCGATCTTTCCCAGGCCGAGGCTGTTGCAGGAGTGATAAATGCGAAGAATTCCATGGCTCTTACCAATTCCATGAAACAGCTGGGCGGAGTCGAGCTTAACAGGATAAAGGATCTTCGTGACAGGATTTTACATGATACCGCCTATATAGAAGCAGCGCTTGACGATCCGGAACATTATGAACTTGATGATTTTTCAGAAAAACTAAGGATCAATGCACAGGGCTGGAAATCTGAAATCGATAAAATGATAAATTCCGCAGGTAACGGAAGGCTGATTTCGGAAGGAATCAATACTGTTATCGTCGGAAAACCGAATGCAGGAAAGTCAACCTTGCTTAATGCAATGGTCGGTTCCGAAAGGGCTATAGTAACTGAAATCGCAGGAACCACAAGAGATACTCTTGAGGAAAGCATCAGTATTTCCGGAATCTCACTTAACATAATAGATACTGCAGGAATCAGGGAATCTGATGACATTATCGAGCGCATCGGAGTTGACAGGGCTCTTGCGGCAGTTGATAACGCCGACCTTGTTCTGTATGTCGTGGATAAATCTGACAGACCGGATGGGGATGATGAGAAAATTATCCAAAGGATAAAGGATAAAAAGGTAATTGTACTGTTTAATAAGAGTGATGTAAGTGATACTTATCCAAAGAGTGACGAAGACGAGACTGATTTCAGGCAGTGGATAGTGGATAAGTTTGGTGATATGACGGTGGATAAGTTACCCAAGTTCATGGACATATCCGCAAAATACGGTAACGGCATTGAGGAGCTCGGAAATCTGATAAAGGACATGTTCTTTGAAGGCGGACTCATGCCAAATGACGAGGTATATATCACTTCTCTCCGCCACAAAGAATGTCTTGTAGACGCAAAGAAATCGGTGGAAGCATTGATCTCTTCGATAGATATGGGTATGTCCGAGGATTTTTTCGCCGCAGACATGATGAATGCATATATGTTCCTCGGACAGATAATCGGAGAAGACACGGACGAGGATCTTATCGACAGGATATTCAAGGATTTCTGTATGGGAAAATAAAGAGTAAAGAGGTAAAAGATAGTTTTTATGAACACAGACATTATAAAATTTGATGCGGGCACATATGAAGCTGCAGTAATCGGAGCCGGACATGCAGGCTGTGAGGCGGCACTTGCACTTGCAAGGCTAGGGCACAAAACCATATGCTTCATGGTTTCAACCGATACCATTGCCATGATGCCCTGCAACCCGAACATCGGAGGAACCAGCAAGGGTCATCTTGTAAAGGAACTTGACGCCCTCGGCGGTGAAATGGGCAAAAACATAGACAAGACCTATATCCAGTCGAAGATGCTCAATACTTCAAAGGGTCCCGCTGTTCACTCTCTCCGTGCCCAGGCTGACAAGCAAAGGTATTCGGGTGAAATGCGAAAGGTGATGGAAAATACCGACAAGCTGACGCTTAAGCAGGCTGAAGTAGCAGAGATACTCTGGGAGTATGACGAGGAGGATAAAGAAAGCCAAAGCCTTGAGGAGAAAAGAAAAAAACGTGTCACTGGTGTTATGACAGTTTCGGGTGCAATCTACCATGTAAAAACAGTTGTGCTTGCATCCGGCGTATACCTGAATGCGCGCTGCATTTTTGGTGAGGTCAGCCAGTATACAGGTCCGAACGGACTTCCGGCCGCAACCCATCTTACACAGTCAATCATGAACATGGGACTTGAGGTCAGACGTTTCAAGACAGGAACTCCCGCAAGAATTGATAAAAGAACGATAGATTTTTCTAAATTTGAAAGACAGCCGGGAGATGAAAAAATCACCCCCTTCTCTTTCACCAATACCCGCGAGAAAATAGAAAGGGAACAGGTGGACTGCTTCCTTGGTTATACAAACGAGGAAACCCACAGGATCATCCGCGAAAACATTGACCGCAGCCCGCTCTTTTCAGGAAACATAAAGGGTACAGGTCCGAGGTACTGCCCTTCTATTGAGGATAAGGTAGTAAAGTTTTCCGAGAAACCGAGACATCAGTTTTTCCTTGAACCCGAGGGAGAATATACCAACGAAATATATCTTTCAGGTCTCTCCTCTTCTCTTCCCGAGGAGGTGCAGATCAGGGTATATCGTTCGATCAAGGGACTTGAAAATGCTGACATAGTAAGAAATGCCTATGCTATTGAATATGACTGCCTTAACGCTACCGAGCTTAAGGAAAGCCTTGAGTGCAAATTTGTCACCGGCTTTTTCTCGGCAGGACAGTCTAATGGTTCGTCGGGCTATGAAGAGGCAGCTGCCCAGGGACTTATCGCAGGAATAAATGCTGCAAGGCTTCTTGAGGAAAAGGACGCCATCATCATTGACCGTTCCCAGGGCTATATCGGAGTGCTGATCGATGACCTTGTGACCAAGGAAACCGCAGAGCCTTACCGTATGATGACAAGCCGTGCAGAGTATCGTCTTCTCTTAAGACAGGATAATGCAGACCTTCGTCTTACAGATATCGGTCATGAAATCGGGTTGATAGATGATGAAAGATATGCAGCATTCTGCAAAAAACGTGAGCAGATAAATGCCGAAATAGAAAGACTTAACAGTATTTCAGTTGGTGCAAGTGCGAAGGTAAATGACACCTTAGTACGTATTGGTACTAACCCTATCGTTACCGGAACCAGCCTTGCAGAACTTATCCGCCGTCCCGAGCTTAGCTACTACTCCATCGCGGAGCTGGATCCCGAAAGAGAGGATCTTTCCGAGGATGTATGCACCCAGGTAGAAATCGAGATTAAATATAAGGGTTATATCGAAAGGCAGAACCAGCAGGTCGAGCATTTCAAAAAGCTTGAAAACCACAGGATACCTGCGGATGTGGACTATGATAAAATAGAATCCCTGCGCCTTGAGGCAAGACAGAAATTAAACAAAATCAAACCTGAAAGCGTCGGTCAGGCCAGCAGAATCTCTGGCGTTTCGCCTGCAGATATTAGCGTGCTTTTAGTCTGGCTCAAGCAGAACGGAAAATAAAAATGGATCAGACAGATTATATAAAAGAAAAAATCGAAACACTAGGAATCAGCGTCAGTGATGAACAGTGTGAAAAGCTTTTGCGCTTCTATGAAATGCTTGTGGAAAAAAACAAGGTCATGAACCTTACCGCGATCACGGAATTTGAGGATGTGGTCACGAAGCATTTTATGGACAGCGCCTCGATCGTGATGCTCGGAAAACTCGGTGAAGAAAAAATTGTAAAGCTTCTCTCATCAGGATGCAGGGTGCTGGATCTCGGTACCGGCGCAGGTTTCCCCGGTATACCTTTGAAAATACTTTTTCCGAATCTGAAAATCACTCTGATGGATTCACTTAACAAAAGGCTGGTTTTCCTTGATGAAGTGATAGCTGATCTCGGGCTTAAGAATATAAAAACGGTTCATGCCAGAGCCGAGGAGTTTGCACTAAAACCGGATTACCGAGAACAGTATGATCTAGTGGTAAGCCGGGCGGTTGCAAATCTCTCACTGCTTTCTGAACTCTGCCTTGGTTTTGTAAAGCCCGGAGGACACTTTGTTCCTTATAAGGCAGGCGGTAGCGAAGAAGAAATAAAGGCAGCGGAAAAGGCTGTTTCGGTTATGGGTGGAAAACTGCTTGCAGTTTATAAATTTAAACTTCCCGGTACGGAGCTTGAAAGAACGATGCCGGTGATCAGAAAAATAACTTCCACTCCCGGAAAATATCCGAGGAACGGAAAGAAACTTGGGGTGTTTTAAATGATACAGGATATATTTCCCAAAAAGCTTAACAATTCCTATAGAGAAGAAAAAGCGCTGCCAGACGATAATATGATGGTATTTGATGAGGGCAGGCTTTTTCTGAAATTTGATGAGACAAGTGGTGAAATTATTTTTCCGACGGCAAGAAGTCTTGGTGAAACGGTGGAAAATTTTACGGACAATCTTACCTATCTTTTCTCGATTGATGATGAAAAATACTTTCTTAAAAATGAGAATACCGAAAGAAGCGAAAACAATTTTGCCGCGGAAAAACTAAGAGAATACGAAGCTCTTACTCTCCGTGAAATCAGGGCATTGAAAACCATGTCAAAGGACAAGGTTTTTGCAGCCTATACTGCTTTCCATCTCTGGAAATGGTACAGCGACAACAGGTACTGTGGAAAGTGTGGGGAAAAGCTCGTTCATGATAATTCCGAAATATCTCAGGGAAAACTTCCCGAGCGTGCACTCTTCTGCAAAGCCTGCAACAATAAAATATATCCGAGAATCAATCCGGCCGTAATCATCGGAGTGACAAACGGAGATAAAATGGTAATCACAAGATACCGGAGAGGCTATGCAAACAATGCGCTGATCGCAGGCTTTACCGAAATCGGAGAAACGCTTGAGCAGACTGTAGAGCGCGAGGTAATGGAGGAAGTAGGTCTTCATGTGAAGAACATACACTACTATAAGTCTCAGCCCTGGGGCATGGCACTTGATCTTCTTGCCGGATTTTTCTGCGAGGTTGACGGGAATACTGAAATAAAAATGGATGAGTCGGAGCTTAAATATGCCGAGTGGGTAAAGCGTGAGGATATCGAACTGCAGCCCTCCGACTACAGCCTTACCAATGAAATGATGAAATTATTTAAGAACAGAGAGGTAGAATAATGAACACTTATATTGCACATGTGGCAGTGAAATATGATTTCGCAAGTGAAAAGCTTGACGACCTAGGGGGCTTTTTCAGGTTGTTTGTCGATAAAATTCCGAAAGAATATAATGCAACGCTTAGGATGTCCCGCTTTACTTTCTGCAATATTGTTATGGATGCAGAAAATCCCGCCGAATGTAAGAAGGTAATAAATCAGGCTTGGGAAGATTATTATAAGGGACCTCAGATTGTTCTGTGTACCCCTGAGGGAACCGAGAAAGAAATTACACTCTCGGATAATGAAAATAACACAAAAGAAATCAATGCAATTTCCGAAATACTTGTAAGCAAGTATACCGAGGGTGAAGTTGCCAGCGATCTGACGAGGTCAATATATAATAATTTATATGGTGCCGACGAGTATCTTTCTTTGATTACCGAGTTGAATGAGGCCATTCCGATACTAAAGGAAAAGGAAGCCCTTGACGTTGTCAGAAAAACCAATTATGTTTTCGCTGTCGATCATGGCTGCGGCTACACTACTCTTCTGTCCTCTTTTGGTGACTATATCCATAAGATGAGATTTTACCCGGATGAGGAATATGATTCCCACCTCAAGTACTATAAATTTGAGCTCGGTCCGAATGATGAGAACGGTAAGAACGAATTTGACACCGTGATTTCCATATTAAGCGATGATCTTGAACAAAAGGTTTACAATATCATCGGCCTGGATGTTTCCTACTATCTTGAAAAAAGCAAACAGGATGAACTACGGAATTTCATCAGAAGACTCGGTTTTTATCAGGATAAATATGTTTTCGTTTTCAGGATTCCTTTCATGGAGAAGAAAGCAATGGACGAAACCATGGGCCTGCTTTCTGACATCATGCCTGTAAGACTTGTGCAGATACCTCCGCTTCATGAATGTGTGCTGATGGAAAATTACTGGAATATACTGACCGAAAGAAATCTCGAACCGGATGTAAAAACATTCGACCTTATACTCGATAAGATAAGGCAGGAAAAGACCGACGGACGTTTCTACGGTTTCAAAACTCTCGAAAAGATTGCAAACGAAGTGATCATTAAGAAGATGCAGAGTGTCATTTCCCAGGAAAGCGAAGGTCTTGAGGCTGACAAAAGGTATATCAAACCCGAAGACCTTGAAGGCTTTGTTGATGTAAGTGCTTTTGAAATCAAGGGCTATGCATCGCTTGATGAAATGATAGGAATGGAGAAAATCACGGAGAAAATCCGCGAGATCATTGCTCAGGTCAAGCTTTCGATGGCTGATGAAAAACTTGAAAGACCATGTATCCATATGCGCTTTACGGGTGCTCCGGGTACCGGTAAAACAACGGTTGCAAGAATACTCGGTCAGATAATGAAGGATGAAGGAATTCTCAGAAAAGGTGCTTTCCTTGAATATACGGGAAGGGATCTTTGTGCGGAATATGTAGGACAGACTTCGGTAAAGACCAGTTCGATCTGCCGTGATTCCTACGGTTCTGTCCTTTTCATCGACGAGGCATATTCGCTCTATGATTCAGAACATAATACAAACGATTTCGGTAAGGAAGCAATTGCCACTCTTGTTTCCGAGATGGAAAATCACAGGGATGACATGCTTGTTGTAATGGCAGGTTATACCGATGAGATGGATACACTGATGAAAGCAAATCCGGGTCTACGTAGCCGTATGCCCTATATTATCGATTTCCCGAACTACTCAAGAGACCAACTCTTTGACATTTTCATGCTGATGGTAAGGAAGCATTTCAAGTATACCGAGGATCTTGAAGCTGAGGCTAAGAGATATTTTACCGCGCTCTCCGATGAAATGCTCTCATCCAAGGAATTTGCGAATGCAAGATTTGTACGAAACCTCTACGAAAGAACATGGTCAAAGGGTGCACTTCGTGCTTCACTTTCAGGACAAAGAACAATCGAGCTAAAAAAGGATGATTTTATCGCAGCCAGCCAGGAAAAAGAATTCAGCGAAAAGCTTGATATAAAGAAAAAAATCGGATTTTAAGGAAATCTAGATGTTGGGTTTTGAGTAGATTTGATCTGGAACTATATTTAGTAGAATGTTAATTCTGCTTGGATTTTTTGAATGTTGGGTTAGACCTAGATTTACTGCTTTTTATGATGATCAGATGCTAAATGTAGGAAATGATGATATATTTGGTATTTGATAAAAGCAGATATTGTAAACGGATGAAACTATATATGGGGGAAGGCAACTAAACTGCTGCTCTCCTCCTATATACTACATCTTGTGGCTGGGTAAGGTTCCACGTGAAACATTGAAATTAAAATTTAGCTTGTACGAATGTTTTTCTCGCGAATTTATCAGAGGATGATAATTACTAATAATAATTGCAGATAATCTTGCTTAAAACTGTAATTTGAAAATTGAATGTCAGATATAATCCTCCATGAATGTTCCGGATGAAATCTTGATTCTGTAAATGCCGATAACAAGATAAGATGTTCCACGTGAAACTTGAAAGTAGTAAAAATGACATTTGCAATCATTGACTAAAAATGATATCAAAAAGATTGATACAATCTTACTGAAATGTTCCACGTGAAACTTTGACGTTGTCAATGTCGATAGCTGACAAAAATGTTCCACGTGAAACGTCAACGAGTATAATGTGAATTGCAGAGAATGATGTTCCACGTGAAACACTGGAACGTAAAACGAAAAATAATATAGAAAGGTTCCACGTGAAACATGAACATAACAGGTATACATCATGTGTCCTTGAAATGCGGCACAGCTGCAGAATTTGAAAAGATAAAGAAATTTTACATAGAGCTCCTCGGACTGAAAATAAAAAGAGAATGGTCTGAGGGAATAATGATCGATGCAGGAAACTGCCTGATTGAAATCTTCAGTGACGGAGCAGGAGTTAAGGAAAAAGGTGCAGTCAGACATTTTGCCTTTTCGGTGGATAATGTTGATAACTTGGTGGAAAAAGTTGAGGCTGCCGGCTACAAGGTATTTCTCGGACCTAAGGACATAGTGATTAATTCAGTTCCGGAGCTTCCTGCAAGGATCGCTTTTTTGATCGGACCGCTGGGAGAAGAGATAGAGTTATTCTGCGAGAAAAACTGAAAAATGTTTCACGTGAAACATTTTAAACCACAAGATATTGTGTTGTAAAATGGCCAAGTATACAGATATCAAAAACAATATCTTGCGGTAAAAACTGACAAAAACAGTCGCAAAGCCTTGCACCATAAGGCTTTGAGCTACCTATATATAGGGTGTTTTCAAACATCAAAATAGCATATTTTGTATGATTTTGGCATAAAAACGTAAAATACAACGATAAATACATGAAATTTAAAACTCAAAATATAGATTCGTGTTGAAGACATCTAAAAATCAATATGTTGATAAAAAGGAGAACAAGCTTGGCAAAAATTTTTTTAATGTGCGGAAAAATCTGCAGCGGAAAATCTACCCATGCAGAAAAGCTGAGAAAAGAATACAACGCGGTGATATTATCTGTGGATGAAATCACACTTGCACTCTTCGGACAGGACGCCGGAGAAAAACATGATTACTATGTTGAAAAGTTGAAGGAGTATCTCTATAAGAAATCACTGGAGATACTTGAGGCTGGAGTGAATGTTGTTCTTGACTGGGGATACTGGACAAGAGCGGAAAGAGATCTTGCAAGAGAATTTTACGGTTCGCATGGTGTTGAATACGAGTTCCATTACATCGATATAAGTGATGAGGAATGGTACCGCAGGCTTGCGAAAAGAAATGAGGATGTTCTTGCAAAAAAGACCGATGCATATTATGTGGATGATGGTCTGGCAAAGAAGTTCCAGGCGATTTTTGAAAAACCGGAAAAAGCCGAAGATATTAAAGTGTTTTAAATTGTAAGAAAGGACAGGTATCAAGCCTGTTATATGGTGTAAATATGAGAAAATTTTTAATTTCGGTTATTTCGTTTTTGCTTCTTGTGCTTTTTGTTATCTATCTTGTGGGTAACGGAAATCTGTTTTGAGTGTAAGCGAAGCTTCAAAAAACCCGCACAATCGCTAAACGGAATGTGCGGGTAACGAAATAATAAACCTAAAAAAGTATTTTACTGATACAGCTTTGCCTTTGCTTCAGCAGTAAGGCCTGCTCTCTGGTCATAGAAGAGCGCTGCCGAGGTGGTACCGCTTGTTACATACCAGCGGTCACTGCCGTCAAACTTGCTGAGGGTAATGTTTGCTTTGTTTCCGGCTGCACTGCTCTGAACATAATAAACGACATTCAGGCGGCCGAGCTGTTCAAGCGACTGTTTGTTGATGGTATCGGTGTTAGGCTCATTATAGTGAAGCGAAACCTGAAGCGGTTTCGGAGGGTTGAAACCATTTGAAGCAACCGAGCCTTCAAAATATGCTCTCGGAAGCCAGCGGTAATCATTGCTTTTCAGCCTTTCGTTGAAATATGTGTCCCAGCCTGCCTTGCCGGAAACACCGCCTTCGGTAAAACCGCGTCCGAAGGGCTCAATGTCTGCGAAAAGATATTTCATCATGCTCATGCCGATGTCGTAATCCGCAGTAAGACATGTTACCGCATATACGAAATATGCCGCAACGCTTCCCGGATCCGTGACGTCAACTGCTGCCTTAAGCTCCTCAAGGTTATTCGGTTCCTTTGAAAGAGTGATAAGTCTGTCTGTGGCAAAATCTTTGTTGAGAGCATTGTTTCCCTGCTGTCCGGACATTGCCTGATCAAAAAGTCCCATTGATTAATACCTCCTGTACATTTCTTTTCTTTGGTTAGCTTATTTCTTTTCGAGTTTAGTGTATTTCCAGTCAGGGTAAAGCATGTTGTTGGAATCGGCGGGATCGCCTGCATATATCCTGTAACTTCCCCTGAGCGGAAAAACTCCGATAAAAAGATAATCGCCGTTTGAAAGTTTTGAATTGAAATCTTTACCAAGCTTGGTTTTTAACTGAACATAAAAAGCTTCGGTTTTTTCGTCAATGAGGCGCATGTCAAAAATGTACCATTGCCCCTGATCCGAACCTGCCGTTTTGATCGCGGAAGTGCCGGAAAGCTCATCTAAAGCCTTCTTTACAGTTTCGATTTTCTGATAGTCAGAGGCTGTATTATCTTCCTTTTTTTCACTGCTGTTTTTCTTTAGTGCAAAGAAGATCACAACACCGATGATAAGAGCAAGCAAAAGATAAATTATATTTCTCATAAAAACCTCCGTTTCGGGTGAAAACTGCCAACCAATTTAATTTTACTATAAAAGTGCTGTGATTTCCATATATTTTTTTGGAAAAGTATTGACACTCAGGCATTTAATGAGCTACCATAAAAGTAACATCGAAAAGCAGGTGAAAACCGTAATATACATATAATAAGGGCACAAACAATGAGAGAAAAAATCAGGGAAAAATTATTTGAACTCCAGGATGAAAAATACCGGGATTTCCAGGCAAAACTGATACCGGGCTATGATGCTGAGACCATGATAGGTGTAAGGACTCCCGAGCTTAAAAAACTTGCGAAGGAGCTTTCAAAGGATGCCAAAATCGAAAGCTTCCTAAGTGATCTGCCCCATAAGTTTTTTGATGAAAACCAGCTCCATGCATTCATTATTTCAGAATATAAGGATTTTGAAAAATGCCTTGAAAAAGTCAATCAATTTCTGCCATATGTGGATAATTGGGCAACATGTGATCAACTTTCACCTAAAGTTTTCAGAAAATATCCTGCTGAATTACTGGATCAGATCAAAAAATGGATGGCATCTGATGAAACCTATACTAAGAGATTTGGCATCGGAATGCTGATGCAGTACTTTCTTGATGAAAAATTCAAACCCGAATATCCTGAGATGGTGGCAAAAGAAAGATCGGAAGAGTACTATGTAAACATGATGATTGCATGGTATTTTGCGACTGCGCTTGCAAAGCAGTATGATGCAGTTCTTCCGTTTATAGAAGAACACCGCCTTGATAAATGGACGAACAATAAAGCAATACAGAAGGCAGTGGAAAGCTATCGCATAACGGATGAACAAAAGGCATATCTGAAAACACTCAAAATCAAATGATCAGTTCGCTTGTAAGAAAAAAACTGAAAAAGAGGGAAGTATGGAATATAAATTTTACGGCTGGGAAACGGCAGATGTTCTGCCCGCTTCCGAAGAATATAAAAAGATAGAAAATCCAAGAAAACTATACGATATTCTTTGCGGAATATGGTGTGAATATACCTGTGCACCAAGGCTTCGTGAGGGCTGGAGTAAAGAGAATATTACTCTTGGCCAGTGCTCGATAACAGCATTTCTTGCCCAGGATATTTTTGGCGGAAAGGTATATGGGATACTGCGTCCCGGCGGTAATTACCACTGTTACAATGTTATCGGAGACTGCGTTTTTGACCTGACCAGCGAGCAGTTCGGAGGAGAAGTGCTTGATTATTCCGACAATCCGGAACAGTTCCGTGAGGTCCATTTTGCCAAGCAGGAAAAATTTGAACGTTACGAGTACCTGAAAAAGAAGTTGCTTTTAAAAATACGTAACGAAGAAACCGGAAGCATTATCCGTCGTGCGATGAAGAAGGATATTCCCGGAATACTTAAGCTTTTG
>JAFRWN010000100.1 GCA_017437965.1 Lachnospiraceae bacterium | reverse complement strand
CAACTGCATCTTCTGCTGTCATCCTGACATCTCCATTATCAGTGTCGATCAAAACATACCTGTTGTTTCCCATCCCCAGTTCCTTCATATACGAAAGCTGGCGATGCCCATGGCGTGATTCTATTACCTGCTTCATAGTCATCAGCAGGATACTTAAGAATATGAAGATCACCCAGGCACTGAAGCTCGGTGAAGATTAGGAGGCAGCATGGATGAAATGATAAAAACAAGTGGAATCAAGCGCTGCTTTACGGTTGCTGACGGAGACTTCTATGCTCTTAAGGGCATAGATATTACAGTGCCGAAATCTTCACTGACTATACTTAAGGGCAGGTCCGGTTCCGGAAAAACCACCTTGCTGAACATCATCGGCTGTCTTGACCATCCGAGTGAAGGAAACCTGATTCTTGATGGCGAGGACATCAGTGATGCAGATGATAAAAAGCTTGAGAAACTGAGACGCGAAAAACTTGGTTATATTTTTCAGTCAGTGGCGCTGATACCGGTAATGAATGCCTACCAGAATATTGAATTCTCTTTAAGGCTGTCAGGTTATGAGGGTAACTGGGATGAAAGAGTAAAGGAATGTCTTGACATGGTCGGCCTTTCAAAAAGAGCAACCCATATGCCTGAGGAACTATCCGGCGGCGAACAGCAGAGAGTTGCGATTGCAAGGTCTATCGTACATAAGCCTAAGGTAATCTTTGCGGATGAGCCGACCGGAGAGCTTGATTCAGCAACCAGTATCAAGGTTATTACGCTTTTTAAGGAACTTATCGCAAGGGAAGGAATTACTATAGTTATGACTACCCACGATCCCAAAATGATGGAATATGGCGATATGGTATATGAAATACTTGACGGAGAGATAATCTCGGTTACCGATAACACAAAGAAAGATTCAACGAATAACACTTAAGAGGAAACGTTATGAGCGAAAGTCCTGAAAACAAGAACGGATTATTATCAGCCTATGCCGCATCAACGGATAAGGAGCTTGAAGACTACTTAAACGATGATGTGATGATACTCTGCGAGAATCTTGTTAAAATATATAAAACAGCCGATACAGAAGTTCTTGCACTGCAGGGCCTTGAGCTTAAAGTTAACAAGGGCGAACTGGTTGCGATCATCGGTAGTTCGGGTTCAGGAAAATCCACCTTTCTCAACCTTATCGGTGGACTTGACAGACCTTCAGCCGGAAAATTGTACGTTGATGGTAAAGACCTTTTCAAAATGAATGAAAAGGAATATGTTGCCTATAAACAGGATATTGTCGGTTTCGTATGGCAGAATAATGCAAGGAACCTTTTCCCTTATCTGACAGCAGTACAGAATGTAATGCTTCCGATGCTGTTTTCAAAAAGCCATAATGATAAAAAGAAAAGGGCAATGGAGCTTCTTGAACTAGTCGGGATGACCCACCGCAAAGATTCAAAGCTGAACCAATTGTCCGGTGGTGAGCAGCAGAGAATTGCGATTGCAATCGCACTTGCAAATAATCCAAAGCTCCTTCTTGCCGATGAGCCCACAGGCTCTGTAGACCAGAAGACTTCGAACCAGCTGCTTGAAGTATTCAATAAACTTAATAAAGAACTTGGTACAACAATCGTAATAGTTACCCACGATATCAACCTTGCAAAAAAGGTAGATCGTGTAATAATGATCAAAGACGGAAAAACCAGCAGCGAGAGAGTTGTTAAAACTTCTGCTGCCGGTTCTGATGTCAAAGAACATGATGAATTTATGATACTTGACAGAGTAGGAAGACTTCAGCTTCCGAGGGAAATGCTTACTGCGGCCGGAATTACCGGCAATCAGGTAAGAGTTGAGCTTGAAGGTGATAAAATTGTCATTACCAAGCCTTGATTATTTAAAACCCTTGAATCTCTGCTCGCAATATACACATCTGTAAACCAGGTTGGTTCTGTCTGAAAGAACGAATTTATGAGGAAGCTCCTGCTCGATGGAGGTAATGCAACGAGGATTTACGCACTGCATGATATTCTCAACCACCTCGGGCATACGGACCTTCCTTTTTTCAACTATTTCATTATTCTGAATGATGTTGAAGGTGATGTTCGGGTCGAATACGCCGAGCATATCAAGGTCAACAACGGGCTTGCCTTCAAACTTGATGATGTCTTTGCGGCCCATCTTGTTGCTTGAAGCATTCTTGATTATCGCAATTTCAGTGTCCCATTTTTCCATATTCAGATAGTTGTAAATCTTCATGGCGCCGCCGGCTTTTATATGGTCGATGACAACGCCTTCATGTAATCCGCCTATATTTAACATAATTACCTCCCTTAAATATCGAACTGTTTGTCAAGTCCGAGAAGAATAAGTATAAGAGCCATTCTTACATAAACACCGTTCTGAACCTGCTTGAAGTAAGCCGCTCTCGGATCATTGTCAACTTCTACGGATATTTCATTTACACGGGGAAGGGGATGAAGCACATAGCAGTCAGGCTTTGCAAGTGAAAGCTTTCTCTCGTCAAGGATAAAACTGTTCTTGAGTCTGATATATTCATCCTCATTGAAGAAACGTTCCTTCTGAACTCTTGTCATGTAAAGAATGTCAAGATTTCCGATAACATCCTCAAGCTGACGTACTTCTTCAAATTCATAGCCCTCGTTTGTGAGCTCTTCACGAAGATACTGAGGTATTTTAAGTTCATCAGGGGAAACAAAAATGAATTTTACATTTGGATATCGTTTCATTGCATTCACAAGAGAGTGAACGGTTCGTCCGAATTTAAGATCGCCGCAGAGACCGATTGTCATATTGTCAAGGCGTCCTTTTAATTCAAGAATTGTAAAAAGATCGGTAAATGTCTGAGTAGGATGATTATGACCTCCGTCACCGGCATTGATGACAGGAATACGTGAATACTGGGATGCTACCATCGGAGCACCTTCTTTAGGATGCCTCATGGCACATATATCAGCGTAACAGGAAACAACGCGGATAGTATCGGCAACGCTTTCACCTTTCGAAGCGGATGAAGAATCGGCCGACTGAAAACCTAAGGTCTTGCCGCCAAGATTAAGCATTGCGGCTTCAAAACTGAGTCTGGTACGAGTACTTGGCTCATAGAAGAGTGTGGCAAGCTTTTTACCATCACATACATGAGAATATTTTTCCTGGTTTTTCATTATGTCCTGGGCAAGCTTAAGCATATGGCTTACTTCCTCAAGAGAAAAATCCAGGGGACTGAGTAGATGTTTCATTATACCCTCCTGAATTGATTTTTTTTATTATATAACACTTGAGTGATAATAACAAGAAAAAATTGTGTGTAAATAGAAAAAAATTTATTGAAACAATTGAGATGCTATGCTATACTTACTGACAGTAATGTGTATTATTACTAGATATTGTATTGAACATGTATTTTAAATTGTATATACAATTGGAGGTATTTCATGAGTCTCAAAATAAAAAATGTGACTGACCCCGAATTCGGGACCTATGGACGCATAGTAGAAGGCTATGACACAAAGGAACTGCTTGAAAAGCTTGTTGAAACAACTCCAGCACCTGCTGATTCGGTTGTTTATGTTCCTTCGGATGCTGTACTTGAAGCAACTCCCGCAATGAAGGAATTTACAGATAACTGTTACGGTGGTATGCCTATTCAGATTGGTTATTGCAATGGTACCAATACCTTGCTTAACTGCCTTGAGTATCACAGGGATTCCGAGATCGATATTGCTGCAAGCGACTGCGTGCTTCTTCTTGCGAGACAGCAGGATGCCGCAGATGGTAAGATCCTTGATTCTTCACTTGTTGAAGCTTTTTTCTGCCCGGCAGGAACTGCGGTTGAGCTCTATGCCACAACACTTCATTATGCTCCATGTTCCGCTAAGCTTGGTGCTTCTTTCAGGGTTGTTATCATACTTCCGAAAGGTACGAATTATGATGCACCGAAGATTGAAATTAAGAATGAAGATGACAGAAGGCTTTTTGCGAGCAACAAATGGCTTATTGCCCATGCTGATGCTCCTGAAGCAAAGAACGGTGCGGTAATTGGAATCAGCGGCGAAAATATTGATATTGCCGGTTTGATATAGGAGGAGAACAAAAATGAAATGTCCGTTTTGCGGTGATGAAAATACAAAGGTAATCGATTCAAGACCAGCTGATGATAATGCATCCATCAGAAGAAGACGTCAGTGTGATACCTGCGGTAAAAGATTTACTACCTATGAAAAAATTGAGTCGATTCCCCTTGTGATAATCAAAAAGGATAATATCAGGGAACCTTATGATCGTTCAAAGATTGAGAAGGGTGTTTTCCGCGCATGTATCAAACGTCCGATTTCCGTTGAGCAGATCAATGATCTTGTGGACTCTGTTGAAACTGCAGTTTTCAACCTTGAAGAAAAAGAAGTGAAGAGTTCTGTTATCGGTGAGATCGTAATGGACAAGCTTAAAGAACTTGATGATGTTGCATATGTAAGATTTGCATCGGTATATCGTGAATTCAAGGATGTCAATACTTTCATGGATGAACTTCGTAGCCTTCTTAAGAAAGAAAAGTAAAAAAGGCTGTTTTTTACTAAAAACCTAATAAAATAAGGGCTTCTGAAATTTCAGAGCCCGGATTTATTGTTAAAACCCTACAAAAACACGGCAGTAAAATCGTTGAAAATGACGATAAAACTGCCGTTTTTATTTTTTCTCTCCGTTAATCTCAACATGAAATTTCTAATGTTTTTGTTTATTTCGCTAATAGATATCATGGTCTTTTTTGTGATTTAATATATTGCAGATCAAAAATACTGTCCTTAAAAAAGGACTGCCCGGAGGGAAAATGTTAAGTATTACATATTCTGCCGCTGTCTACGGCATAGAAGCAATAACTGTAAAGGTTGAAATCGATATCAATAACGGGCTGCCGGGAATGGAAATGGTCGGACAGCTTTCATCGGAAGCGAAAGAATCCAAAGAGAGAGTAAAAATCGCCCTTAAAAATTCAGGCTTTGAATATCCCAACAGGAAAATAACTGTGAATATGTCACCCGCAGATATAAAGAAAAACGGAACCCAGTATGACCTTGCAATTGCAAGCGGGATCCTTTGCTGCATGGGAGCTTATAAGCAGGACAGGATCGGAGATATCGCGATTTTCGGCGAACTCGCTTTCAACGGAAATGTTTCTGCGGTAAAAGGTATTTTGTCATGTGTAATCTCAGCTAAGGAAAACGGGCTTAAAAAGGTTATGGTTCCGGCTGAGAATTACAATGAAGCAGCATTGATAAGTGATATTGAAATCATACCGGTAGCAGATCTTTTGCAGGCTTTTGACTATTTTACAAAGGGAACAAGGTATTCTGTCAAAGCTGAAAAAGAAAGTGAAGATTATACTGATAACTATGAGGTGCTTGATTTTTCTGATGTTAAAGGACAATATCTGGCAAAAAGAGCCGCTGAAATATGTGCTGCGGGTATGCATAATCTGCTGATGGCCGGGCCTCCCGGTGCCGGTAAAACAATGATAGCAAGAAGGATACCGACTATCATGCCTCCTCTTACCTATGAAGAACAGATTGAGCTGACAAGGATATATTCGGTTGCCGGAAAGCTTAATTCTTCAGGACTGATAAAAGAAAGACCCTTCAGGGATCCACATCATTCAATCAGCAAAGGCGGACTGATCGGCGGTGGAAATTATCCGATGCCCGGTGAAATCAGTTTTGCACATCTTGGAATATTGTTCATGGATGAGTTTTCGGAGCATAAAAGGGAACTGCTGGATCTTCTACGGGAGCCTCTGGAATCAGGGAAAATAGTAATAAACAGAATATCGGGAAGTATCAGGTATCCTGCCAAATTCACTTTGGTTGCGGCGATGAACCGCTGCCCCTGTGGATATTTTCCGGACAGAAACAGGTGTAAGTGCATGCCAAACGAGATATCAAGATATATTTCCAGGATTTCACAGCCGATACTGGACCGTATCGATCTTAAGGTTGATATGCCTGCGATCAAATTTGAGGATTTTGATGTGAAAACCGTAAATGAAAGCTCAGAATCAATAAAAAGAAGGGTTATGAGGGCCAGGAAAATGCAGGAAAAAAGATATAAAGGTAACGGAGCAATGTTCAATTCAAGGATAACGGGAAAGCAGGCTGAATATTACTGCAAAATATCGGAGGCCTCAAAACAAAGGCTTAAGGAAATGTTCGACAAACAGGAGTTTTCGGCTAGATCATACTACAGGATACTTAAGACTGCAAGAACAATAGCCGATCTTGAAGGCTCGGAGATCATACTTGACAAGCATGTAAGCGAAGCTCTGATGTTCAAAATAATCAATCTCAAGGAGCAGTAAATGAATATATATATTGAAAAAGCCCTGCGTTCGGAAGAATCAAATCTTTTATGGCTATGCAGCATAAACGCCCTTGAACTGTCGGAAAAGTTTTCCTTGCTAGAAAAATATGAGTCTGTTGATGAAATATTTGATTTTTCAAGACATGATAAAATAAATGAAGCCTTTACTTTAAGAGTGCGTGAAATACTTAAAACTTCAGCCGATAGTTTTTCGGAGGAAAAAGTAAGAAATGAGCTTTGGAAAAAGGAAGCAGAGTTTATATCATGTAAATCGGAGAAGTATCCCACAAGATTTTATGAAATTGACAGACCACCCATAGGTTTTTTTGCTATCGGAAAACTCCCTGATGATTATAAGCCGTCGGTTGCGGTTGTAGGTGCAAGAGCATGTTCGGAATACGGAGTAAATATCTGCAAAAGCTTTGCAGGAGAACTCGCGGCTGCAGGAGTGCAGATAATAAGCGGAATGGCGTTAGGAATAGACGGTGTTTCGCACAAGGCATGTCTTGATGCAGGAGGTAAAACCTTCGCTGTGATGGGCAACGGCATCGGAACGATATATCCAAGGGAGAATAGCCTGATATATAATGGAATATTAAAGACAGGCGGAGTGATTTCAGAGTATTATATTGGAAGCCAGGGAATAAAAACGCATTTTCCCGAAAGAAACAGGCTGATCGCGGGACTATCGGACGGACTGTTGGTGGTTGAAGCGAGGAAGAAAAGCGGGACCATGATCACAGTGAACCGGACTCTTGAGCAGGGGAAGGATGTTTTTGTGATTCCCGGGCGCATCGGTGATCCGCTTTCGGAAGGCTGCCTTGAGCTGATAAAGAAGGGAGCCCAGCTGGTAACCGATGTGAATGATATTGCCTTTGCCTTGAAGGAAAAGTATCCGGATTATGTGGTATACCGTAAAGATGCGGATTCACAGTACAGTTTTGCTCCTGCCGGAACTTACAATAACTCAACAAGCAAAAATCAAATCAAACTAAACTTGATAGATTTAACTGAAAATGAAAAAAAGATAATAGAACTGCTTGGCGCAGCCCCGGTTTATTTTGATGAACTGGTAATGAAATCAGACCTTGATTACTTTACAGCGTTTGAAATTATCGAAGGAATGAAAGGGAAAGGAATCATTAAAGATGCTGATAGTGGGAGGATATGTAAGGCACTGAATATCTGACCGACTTCAAACAAAATAAAATTTCCTCTTGCAATAAATTTAAACTTGTTGTATGCTTTTAAGTCGATGATAAGTACATCAAAACACTTAAGAAGAAGGAACGGTGAAGAAATGGCAGATAATCTTGTGATAGTGGAGTCACCTTCAAAAGCAAAGACAATCCAGAAATTTCTTGGTTCAAAGTATGAGGTTACCGCAAGCGGCGGACATGTAAGGGATCTTCCCAAGAGTCAGCTCGGTATTGATGTGGAAGGCGGAAGCTTTGAGCCTAAGTATATAACAATACGTGGCAAGGGGGATCAGCTTGCGGATCTTCGTAAGAAGGTCAAGAAAGCCAAAAAGATTTATCTAGCAACGGACCCCGACCGTGAGGGAGAAGCTATTTCATGGCATCTTGAGAAGCTTCTCAAGCTTGATGAAAAGAATACTTTCCGTATTACTTTTAACGAAATAACAAAGAATGCCGTAAAGAATGCTATCGGAAATGCAAGGGATATCGACATGAATGTCGTCAATGCCCAGCAGGCAAGACGTGTGCTTGACCGTCTTGTAGGTTACCAGATCAGCCCGCTTCTCTGGAAGAAAATAAAGCGCGGTTTAAGTGCTGGCCGTGTGCAGTCGGTAGTTTTAAGACTTATTGCTGACAGGGAAGAGGAGATCAATGCTTTTATTCCGGAAGAATACTGGACTCTGACAGCCAATCTCAAAACCACCTCGCTTACAAAGACCATCGAAGCAAAATATTATGGCCATGATGGCAAAAAGGAAGATCTCAAGGATCAGAAAAGAACCGATGCCATCATAAAAGCAGTTAATAACAATGACTTTATTGTAAATGATATAAAGAGCAGCGAAAAGATCAAGAATGCTCCGAATCCTTTTACAACCAGTAAACTTCAGCAGGAGGCTTCAAAGGCTCTCAATTTCTCTACAGTTAAAACCATGAGAATTGCCCAGCAGCTTTATGAAGGAGTCTCTGTAAAGGGACATGGAAGCATTGGTCTGATCACGTATCTCAGAACTGATTCGACTCGTGTTTCGGACGAGGCTCATATCGCCGCCATCGGTTTCATAAAGGATAACTATGGTGATGATTATGTCGGAAATGTTACCAGAAGCGGTGACAGCGGTAAGAAGATCCAGGACGCACATGAAGCAATACGTCCTACCTATATCGATCTTACTCCCGCGGCAGTAAAGGATGATCTCAGCAAGGACCAGTTCAGGCTTTATCAGCTGATCTGGAAGCGTTTCATCGCTTCAAGAATGAAGGCTGCTGTCTATGAAAATGTTAATATAAGCTTCCTTTCAAATGGTTATGAGTTCCATGCTTCAGAATCGATGCTCAAATTCAATGGTTATCTTTCGGTATATGCTGAGGCTGACGAGAACGAAAAGACCCAGACCAGACTCATTATTCCTCAGAAGGGTAATGTTTTCAATGTAAAGGATATCAAGGGCGAACAGCATTTTACCCAGGCACCTCCTCATTTTACAGAAGCATCGATGTTTAAGATGATGGAAGAAATGGGTATCGGACGTCCCAGTACATATGCTCCTACGATCTCAACCCTGCTTTCAAGACATTATGTGGCAAAAGAGGGCAAGAATCTCTTTATTACAGAGACCGGAGAAGCAGTAAATAATATAATGAAGCAATATTTCCCTAGCATAGTCGAGGTAGACTTCACAGCCAATATGGAAACACTGCTTGACGGTGTTGAAGAAGGTACTGTACGCTGGAAGGAAATCATTGCCAATTTCTATCCGGATCTTGAGGAGGCTCTTGAAATTGCCAACAAGGAAGTAGGAGAGATAAAGATTGCCGATGAGGTCAGCGATGTTCAGTGTGATAAATGTGGCAGGATGATGGTGATCAAATATGGCCCTCATGGTAAATTCCTGGGTTGTCCCGGATTCCCCGAGTGCAGAAATACCAAGCCTTTCCTTGAAAAGACCGGAATTGCCTGTCCTAAATGCGGAGCAGAGCTTGTGATCAGACGTACTCCCAAAGGAAGAAGATATTTCGGCTGTGAAAATTACCCTGAATGTGATTTCATGAGCTGGCAGAAACCAAAAGAAAATGTCTGAAAATATTTAAAAATATTACTTGTGTTTTCTCCAAATGTCTGTTAGAATAGAATTGATATCGTTTATTTTACAGAAAAAAGAAAGGAGAAAAGTAACATGAGTGTTGAATTATTAGACAAAACCAGACGACTTAATAGACTTTTGCAGGATAAGTCAGACAAAAACAGAATTATTTTCAATGACCTGTGCAAAATTCTTAGTGAAGAACTCAATGCCAATATTTATGTGATCAGTAAAAAAGGCAAAGTCCTTGGTCTTTATTTTGATCCGGAAGTGTCTCTGATCGAAAACCTGCTCTCAAAACAGGTGGGTGGTTTTATCGATACACATTTAAATGAAAGACTTACCAACATTCTTTCAACAAAGGAAAACGTAAATCTTGAAACCCTTGGCTTTAACTCAAATGAGGTACGTTCAATAACCGCTGTTGTTGCTCCTATTCTTATTTCGGGTAAAAGGCTCGGACACCTGTTCATTTACAGAAACAATAATTTCTTCTCTATTGATGATATTATTCTTGCGGAATATGGTTCTGCAGTCATCGGTCTCGAGACCATGCGTTCAGAGAAAGAGGAGGTCGATCTTGAAAATTCCAAGAGGGCAAATGTTGAGCTTGCAATTTCCTCAATGTCAACTTCTGAGATGGATGCGATCAGGCACATAATCGATTCCCTCGGAGAAAGCCGCGAAGGAATTGTTGTTGCATCAAGGATTGCAGACCAGATCGGAATCACAAGGTCGATAATCGTAAATGCTCTTAGAAAATTCGAAAGTGCGGGTCTGATATATTCACATTCATCCGGAATGAAAGGAACATTTATCAGGATTACCAATGAATATATCTACGATGAGCTAAACAAAGGCAAATAAAAAAGCAATATAATAAAAAACTTTTAAGGCAGGCAAAATAATGCTTGCCTTTTTTTATGTTTTGTGTTATGATGTTTCGGCGTGACAAAGCACATATCATATGGTTTTATGGTGCCGGGTATCCGGTTTGTTTAAAAACTCAGGTATGATATGGAAGAAAAAAACCACAAAAATGGAGGAAAAACAATGAGCGTAATTTCAATGAAACAATTGCTCGAAGCAGGTGTACATTTCGGACACCAGACAAGAAGATGGAACCCTAAGATGGCTCCTTACATCTATACCGAGAGAAACGGTATCCACATTATCGACCTTCAGAAATCTGTTGGCAAGGTTGATGAAGCTTACAATGCAGTAAAGGATATTGCAGCAGAAGGCGGCAACATTCTTTTCGTAGGAACAAAGAAGCAGGCACAGGACTCTGTAAAGAGCGAGGCTGAGCGTTGCGGTATGTTCTTCGTAAACGAGAGATGGCTCGGTGGTATGCTTACCAACTTCAAGACCATCCAGACAAGAATCAAGAAGCTCAAGGACATCGAGAAGATGGCTGAGGACGGAACCTTTGATGTACTTCCCAAGAAGGAAGTTGCTATTCTTCAGAAGGAACTCGAGAAGCTTCAGAAGAACCTTGGCGGTATCAAAGAAATGAAGAAGATCCCAGATGCTATTTTCGTAGTAGATCCCAAGAAGGAAAGAATCTGCATCCAGGAAGCTCATTCACTTGGTATCCCGATCATCGGTATCGCTGATACAAACTGCGATCCTGACGAACTTGATTATGTAATTCCCGGTAATGACGATGCAATCCGTGCAGTTAAACTCATCGTTTCCAAGATGGCTGATGCATTTATCGAGGCAAGAGAGGGTGAAGCTAACGACGTTGCAGAAGAGAATACAGAGGCTGAGGAAGCTACCGAAGCTACCGAGGCAACAGAAGAGTAAATAACGGAGGATTAAATATATGGCTATTTCAGCAGCTGATGTAAAAAAGCTTAGAGAAATGACCGGTGCCGGAATGATGGACTGCAAGAAGGCACTTACCGAGACCGACGGAGATTTCGACGGAGCTATCGAGTTCCTTAGAAAGAAGGGTCTTGCTACCGCTGAGAAGAAGGCAGGAAGAATTGCTGCAGAAGGTATCGTTTCAACTGTTGTTTCAGCAGACGGTAAGAATGCAGTTATCATCGAAGTAAATTCAGAGACAGATTTCGTTGCAAAGAACGCTGTATTCCAGGAATATGTTACCGCTCTTGCAACCCAGATCCTTAATAATGACTATGCTGATCTTGCTGCTTTTACCGCTGCAAAGTCTGATATTGATCCCACAGCAACCGTAGAAGAGCATCATAAGGCAATGGTTGCAAAGATCGGCGAGAACCTTACTATCAGACGTTTCGAGAAAATCTCCGGTGATGCTATCGTTTCCTACATCCATATGGGCGGAAAGATCGGCGTTCTTGTAGAGGCTGAGTGCGACAAGACAGGTGACGGAATCACCGAGGCAATGAAGAATATCGCAATGCAGATCGCAGCAATGAATCCTCAGTATGTTAACGAAGGTGAAATTTCTCCCGAGAAGCTTGCAAAGGAAAGAGAAATCGTTGTGGACAGCTCACTTGCAGATCCCGCAACACTTCCCAAGCCTTTACTTAATGCAGTTTTCAATGAGGTACTCGGAACAGATAAGTGGTCCGCAGAGGATAAGGCAGCTTATGAAGAACAGAAGAACAACAAGTTCCTCTTCAACTTCCTTTCTCCCGATGCTGTTCAGGCACTCAGAGATATTGCTGCTAGCCACAAGGCTGAATACCTTGAGAACAAGATTTTCGCAGGCCTTGTTGACGGACGTTTTGCAAAGCATCTTAAGGAAATCTGCCTTGTTGACCAGACCTATGTTAAGGCTGAAGACAAGGAAAACGTAGCTAAGTACATTTCAAATGTTGCAAAAGAGAACGGATGCAAATTCGAGATCAAGAGATTTGTTCGTTTTGAGACCGGTGAAGGCCTCGAGAAGAAGAACGAGGATTTCGCAGCAGAAGTTGCAGCTCAGATGAATAAGTAATTCACATTATTTTTATTAACAGACTCCCGGGATTTCTTTCCGGGAGTTTTTGTTTTTCGGCACAAGTCATTTTTTCCATTTTGTCTTGCTAAAATCATTAGTCTATGATAAAATCTTATATATGATACTAAGGCATATTATGCCCTTTTGAAAGGATTTCACATTTATGGCTGAATACAAAAGAATATTGCTTAAACTCAGCGGAGAGGCCATGGCCGGAGAAAAAGGCTTCGGCTTCGATGAAGAAAACTGCATGAGAGTTGCAAAGCAGATCAAGTTGCTTAATGAACAGGGAATAGAGATTGCAATTGTAACCGGCGGCGGAAATTTCTGGAGAGGAAGAACTTCAAAAACCATCGACAGGACCAAGGCCGATTCAATCGGAATGCTCGGCACCGTTATGAACTGTGTATATATGTCTGAGATCTGCCGCGCATGCGGAATGGAAACATCAATCTATACGCCCTTTGCCTGCGGAACAGTTAGCGAACTGTTTTCAAAGGACAAAGCTGTAGCCGATTTAAAAAGCGGTAAGGTTATCTTCCTTGCCGGAGGTACCGGCCACCCTTATTTTTCCACAGATACCACAACAGCACTCCGTGCAATAGAGCTTGAATGCGAGGTTGTCGTAATGGGCAAAAACATAGACGGTGTATATGACAGCGATCCCAGAACAAATCCCGATGCCAGAAAATATGACAGGATTTCATATCAGGAGCTACTTGATAAAAAACTCGGTGTTGTGGATCTTACCTTCGCGGTAATGTGCATGGAAAACGGGGTTAATACCTTGATTTTCTCGCTTAACGAGGAAAACGGAATAGTTAATAATTTGTCCGGCAAACTTTCCGGAACAATAGTATATTAAAAGGAGAAGGAAAACCATGAACAAAGTTATCGAACCCTTTGAGGTAAAAATGAACAAATCGATTGCATCTCTGGAGGAAGAATATGCAAGCATCCGTGCAGGACGTGCAAATCCTCATCTTCTTGATAAGATCAAAGTAGATTATTACGGCACACCTTCACCCATTCAGAGTGTAGCAAACGTAAGTGTTCCTGAGGCAAGGGTTATCGCAATCCAGCCATGGGAGAGCAAGATGATCAAGGAAATCGAGAAGGCTATCATGGCATCAGACCTCGGTATCACTCCCGGTAACGACGGTAAGATCATCCGCCTTGTTTTCCCTGAGCTCACAGAGGACAGACGTAAGGAGCTTGTAAAGGATATCAAGAAAAAGGGTGAAGCTACAAAGGTAGCGATCAGAAATATCCGTCGTGATGCAAACGATGCGATCAAGAAAGCCGGAAAGACCGACGATATTTCAGAGGATGAGACCAAAAAGATGGAGACAGATGTTCAGAAGATGACCGATAAGTTCATTGAGAACATCGACAAGATGGTTGAGAATAAATCCAAGGAGATCATGACGGTTTAATATATCGTTTTTGTAATAATGGCAAAAAAGATCAATATTGAAGAACTGAATATTCCAGAGCACGTTGCCATCATAATGGATGGCAACGGACGCTGGGCAAAGAAAAGACTGCTTCCGCGTACCGCAGGGCATGCCCAGGGTGCAAGGGTTGCAGAACAGATCTGCGACGATGCATGGGATCTGGGGATTAAATATCTGACAATCTATGCTTTTTCCACCGAAAATTGGAAACGTTCGGAGGAAGAGGTCGGCATGTTGATGAATCTGCTCCGCAAATATATGATAAGCAGTCTTGAAAAGTGTGCGAAGAATAATGTGCGGGTCCGTGTAATAGGAGACAAAACAAAGCTTGCAGCCGATCTTCAGGAATCGATTGCAAACCTTGAGGAGAAAACCAAAGAAAACACCGGACTCAACTTTACAATTGCGATCAATTACGGCGGCAGGGATGAAATTGTCCGTGCCGTTAAAAAACTTGCGGCAAAAGTAAAAGACGGAGAGCTTGAAATCGATAATATAGATGAGGATGCTTTCAATTCCTTCCTTGATACAAACGAGCTTCCTTATCCGGATCTTATGATAAGGACAAGCGGAGAGCTCAGAAGTTCAAATTTCCTGCCCTGGCAGATCGCATATTCGGAATTTTATTTTACCGATGTTCTGTGGCCCGATTTTGACAAAAAAGAACTTGAAAAGGCCGTGGAATACTATAATAAACGTGACAGAAGATTTGGAGGAACTAAATGAAAACCAGAATAATAAGCGGGGCTGTGCTTTTTGCAATTCTCATCCCCACACTTATAATAGGCGGAAATTTATTGCTTGCAGTCCTCTGTCTTGTTTCATGCGGAGGAATATATGAGCTTTCAAAGGTATTCAAGCAGGAAAAATCCCTGCTGATGTTCATTGCCTTTGCAGCTAATATTTTTCTGTATGCCGGCATGGTTTTGATAAAGGAAATCTACTTCATAGTAGAGCTTGTGATCTTTTTCCTTTTCATACTTGTTTGCTATGTGATCGAATATCCGAAATACAAGCTTAACGAGGTAGTAGTACCTCTGCTTGCTTTTGTATATGCAGGCGTGCTGATGAGCTATATTTACCGAATCAGAATGAATGATTCGGGAATTTACCTTGTATGGTTGATTTTCATATCGTCATGGCTTTGTGACACCTGCGCATATTTTTCGGGAGTATTCCTTGGAAAACACAAGGCTTTTCCCGTTCTTTCACCGAAAAAGACCTGGGAAGGCTGCATCGGTGGCGTACTTGGTGCAACAGTGATCGGTACCGGCTTTGCGGCTGTATTTGCCGACAAAATCACTGTATTTAAATATCCGATACCAGCGATCGCTTTGATAGTGTTTGTTTGTTCAATACTTTCTATTTTTGGCGATCTTGCAGCATCTGCCATAAAAAGAGAGAACAATATCAAGGACTACAGTAATCTGATACCGGGGCATGGCGGAATCATGGACCGTTTTGATTCTGTGATCTTTGTTTCTCCACTGATTTTTTATTTTATAAATCTTCTGGAAAAAGTAATGTAACGGAGTATTTGTTTTGAAAAGACTGTCAATACTTGGATCTTCGGGATCTATCGGAAAACAGACGCTTGAAATTGTCGACGAGAATCCCGCAGATTTCAGTGTATCCGCACTTGCGGTCAATAAAAAAATAAAACTTCTTGCCGAACAGGTGGAAAAATACAGGCCCGAGCTTGTCTGTGTCTATGATAAAGCCGCTGCCGATGAGTTCTCGGTAATTCTTAAAGAAATAAAGTCTAAGGATAGTGATATCAGAACCGAACTCACAAGCGGAATGGACGGACTGATTGCTGTAGCAACGGTTAAGCCTGCCGACATTGTTGTCACTGCAATTGTAGGAATGATAGGTATCAGGCCGACTATAGCTGCGATAAACGCAGGAAAGGATATAGCACTTGCAAATAAGGAAACACTTGTTACAGCAGGGCATATCATCATTCCGCTGATTAAAGAGAAGGGTGTAAAACTTTTGCCGGTCGACAGTGAGCATTCAGCAATTTTCCAGTCCCTGCAAGGTCTGCCTTATGCAGAAGGAACTACTGTTCATGACGGAAATCCTGCAGTCGACAAGATTATCCTTACAGCCTCAGGCGGTCCGTTCAGAGGAATGAAGAGAGAACAGCTGGTAAATAAAACAAAAGCTGATGCACTCAAGCATCCGAACTGGACCATGGGTGCAAAAATCACCATAGATTCTGCTACACTTGTAAACAAGGGTCTCGAAATGATGGAGGCCGGCTGGCTTTTCGGTGTCAGCTGTGATGATATCGAAGTGGTGATCCATCCGCAAAGCATACTACATTCCGCCGTTCAGTTTAAAGACGGTGCAATAATCGGACAGATGGGCTGTCCGGACATGAAGCTTCCGATACTGTATGCTCTTACGTATCCGGAAAGAAAATATCTTGGCGGGAAAAGAGTTGATTTCTTTGAACTTGGTTCAATGAGTTTTGAAAGACCGGACAAAGAAACATTTAAAGGCCTTGCGCTTGCTGAAGAAGCAATGAAGACAGGTGGTTCAATGCCTACAGTTTTCAATGCCGCAAATGAATGGCTGGTAGGTAAATTCCTTGCGGATGAAATCGGATTCCTTGATATAGCAAAAGGAATTGAGCTCGCAATGAACAAGCATAAGAACATCGCATCACCAGATGTTGAAACAATATTAAACGTACAAAGGGAAACTGAAGAACTATTATGCACACATTTATAAACATTTTACTTGCACTTCTGATGCTCAGTGTGATAATCATAATCCACGAATTCGGGCATTTTATAATGGCGAGGATCAACGGAGTAAAGGTCAATGACTTTTCTCTCGGCATGGGTCCTGCACTTTTCTCAAAACAGATAGGTGAGACCAAATTCAGTCTCAGGGCTTTTCCCATCGGTGGTTCCTGCATGATGAAAGGAGAAGACGGACAGGGTGGAGGAGAGGATGAAGACTCTTTTGCATCCAAAAAGCTGTGGCAGAGATTTTCAATCGTACTTGCCGGACCTGTTTTCAATTTTATTCTGGCGTTTGTTCTGTCACTCATTATCATCGGATGGGGCGGTTATGATCCTGCCTATATCGTAAGTGTCAGCAAGAATGCCGACATCAAAGACTCCAACGGAGAACAGTATGTGCCGCAGGAGGGAGATATCATTACTGAAATTGACGGCAAAAACGTTGTTATCGGCCGTGATTTCACTATGTACACATATTTCCATGAAATCGATGAGGACACGCTTTCACTTAAGATCAAACGTGACGGCAAGGAAACCAAATATACCGTAACCCCCATTGCAGTTTCGAAATATTATATGGGTATCAGTTATACTGCTGATGATTATCCCGCAAATGTAACTGTTATCAAAGGTAATCCTGCAGAAAAGGCAGGACTTCGCGATGGAGATACAATTACTGCGATCAATGGAACCGAAATAAAAACCGGTCTGGATCTTCAGAACTACATGGCTGAGCACCCGCTTGACGGCAGTGAAATTACAGTTACCTATGTCCGCGGAACCAAGCCTCATGATCTTACTTTCAAATCGGAATATACAACCAATTATTCACTTGGTTTCAATGCTAATACCTACCGTGAGAAGGCAAATATCGTACAAACTGTACGCTACAGCTTTACCGAGGTCCGTTTCTGGATTGACAATACCATCCACGGCCTTTTCTATATGGCAACAGGCCATGTGCACAAAGAAGATGTAGGCGGTGCGGTACGAATCACCAAGGAAATAAATGATGTTGTTGAGGAATCCAAGCAGGATGGTACAAAATATGTGATCCTTAACCTCTTATTCATGTGCGTGCTGATCTCTGCCAATCTCGGTGTAATGAACCTTCTTCCGATACCTGCTCTTGACGGTGGAAGACTGTTATTCATGCTGATCGAGCTGATAAGAGGAAAACCGCTGCCTCAGGAAAAGGAAGCAATTGTACACCTTATCGGATTTGCACTTCTGATGGTACTGATGGTATTCATACTTTACAATGATATCAGAAATGTATTCTTTGTAATGTTGCCAAAATTGAGTAATATTTTTGGTTTCTTGTAATAAGGTTTAAACGCGTTTTGAATATAAAAAAGGCTTCTCCCCGGGGAGAAGCTGTCACCCGCAGGGTGACTGATGAGGACTAAATCAAGGAAAGTGTAAATATATGAAAAGAGATAATACCAAAATAATAAGAATAGGCAACAGGATACTCGGAGGCGGAAATCCCGTCCTTATCCAGTCTATGTGCAACACCAAGACCGAGGATGTGGAAGCAACCGTCGCGCAGATACTTGAGCTTGAAGAAGCCGGCTGTGAACTTATCAGGGTTACTGTGCCTACAGAGGAGGCTGCAAAGGCGCTATCGGAAATCAAGAAGCGCATACATATCCCTTTGATCGCTGATATTCATTTTGACTACAGGCTTGCAATTGCCGCTATCGAAAACGGCGCCGACAAGATTAGGATAAATCCCGGAAACATCGGAAGCGAGGAAAGAGTAAAAGCAGTAGTCGAAAAAGCAAAGGAATATAATGTTCCGATAAGAGTCGGTGTCAATTCCGGTTCACTTGAAAAGTCCATAATCGAAAAATATGGCGGAGTTACTGCGGAAGGTATTGTTGAATCAGCACTTGACAAGGTTAAGATGCTCGAAAAGTATGATTTCAATGATATCGTCATCAGTATAAAGTCATCTGATGTACTGATGAGCATCAAAGCCTATGAAATCATTTCGGACAAAACCGAATATCCTCTTCATGTGGGTATTACTGAATCCGGATCCCTTCTTGCCGGAAACATCAAATCCGCAATAGGTATCGGAACTCTCCTTTATGAAGGAATCGGAGATACCATTCGCGTTTCCCTTACCGATGCACCTGTACAGGAAATACGCTCAGCAAAGCTTATACTCAAGGCTCTGGGTCTCAGAAATGACGGTATAGAGGTCGTTTCATGTCCTACCTGCGGACGTACAAGCATTGACCTTATCGGTCTTGCTGCAAGGGTTGAGGAGCTCTGCAGCCATTATAACAATAATATTAAGGTCGCTGTCATGGGCTGTGTTGTAAACGGCCCGGGCGAAGGCAAAAATGCCGATCTCGGTATCTGCGGCGGAAAAGGGGAAGGACTCATCATCAAAAAGGGTGAGATCATTGCCAAGGTGCCCGAGGAAGAACTTTTTGACAGATTTAAAGAAGAACTTGAAAAAATGTGCGTGTAAACGATGAATGAAATATATGATGTATTCAAACTAGACAATATTCCGGATAACATCAGGAAGAATACCGAAGGAATATGCATAGACAGGGTGGCAATATCTCCATATGATAATGCTGCCTATATTGACTGCCATGCGAAGAATTTTATACATCCGCATTTTCTTGATCAGGCAGCATACTACATTAATAACGCATATTTCATCGACCAGAACAAAAAAGCACTATTTAAGATCTATTATCCGGAAATCAATTATACTTCCATACAGGAATTGTGGGAAAATTACGGAAAGGCTGTCGAATTTGCCCTTTGTGCAAAGGAACAGCTTTATTCTTATGCTCTCGAGAAGGCAATTATCGGTTTTGATGACGATAAGATGATAATTGACCTGTCAGATGATTTTATTTCCAGAAAAGTAGCTGCAAACATCAATACGGATATCAATGATCTGCTTTATATCTGGTTTAAAGCCAGAGTCGAAATCATTGTAAAATACCATGAGACAGTTGTAGAACATAATTATGATGGAGATGTTGACGGGTATTTCTTTGCCGACAGGACATTAAGAAAGCCTCCTGAAAAGCCCAAGGATCTTGAGAGCGCCGAAAATATCGAGAAGAAGAAAAAAGAGAAGAAGGAAAAGGACAGGGAGAAGGCCGCTACGGAGGGCGAAAACAAATACCGCAAACCACGTGTGCCTGACGACCCCAATATTTTCTATGGCAGGAATTTCTCGGGCGACAGCTACAAGATCAGCGAGCTTTTTGACGGAATAAACGATGCGGTAATTACCGGCATGATCACCTTTGTTGAGGAGCGTGAGCTTAAGAGCGGCAAATTCATGTTCATTTTTTCGATTACGGATTTTACCGATACCATTAATGGAAAGATTTTCCTGCGTCCGGAAGAACTTGACGGAGTACGTGCCAATCTGAAGGAAAACAAGTTTATTACACTTTGTGGTAATGTTCAGTTTGATACCTATGACAAGGAAGTCTGTGTCAGCCAGATCAAGGGAATCAAAAAGGCGACCGATTTCCGTGAAAAGCGCAT
>JAFRWN010000099.1 GCA_017437965.1 Lachnospiraceae bacterium | reverse complement strand
TTCATAGTGCTTTGATATCTTTTCGTTTTCTGTGAGAGCAGTCTCGTCTCCCGCCTTTAAAGCTTCCGCGAGGACTCCCATCTCGTCCTTAAGCCTTGCCGGAAGAACCGCAAGCCCCATCACCTCGATGAGCCCGATATTTTCCTTTTTGATATGATGGTGCTCTGCGTGGGGATGATAAACGCCCAGCGGATGCTCTTCGGTCTGAATATTGTTGCGGAGCACCAGATCAAGCTCATAGTCCGCTCCCCTTCTTCTTGCAATGGGAGTAATTGTATTATGAGGCACTCCCTCAGTTTCAGCGAGGATAAATGCATCTTCATCAGTATAGCCGCGCCATGCCGCAAGTATTTTCTCGGAAAGCTCAGCCACTCTGTCCTTATCGGCTCCCTTAAGCCTGATACATGACATCGGCCACTTGATTATTCCTGCCTTTATATCCTCATAGCCCTTAAATTCGACCTCAGTTTCCACTCCGGCTCTTGCCATCGGGAACTCATAATTTCCGCCCTGGAAATGATCATGGGTTAAAATCGATCCTCCCACTATCGGCAGATCCGCATTCGAACCGATGAAATAGTGAGGAAAAACGGTAACGAAATCCAGAAGCTTATTGAAGGCTGCCCTGTCGATCTTCATCGGAGTATGTGCAGTATTGAAAACTATGCAATGTTCATTGTAGTAAACATAGGGTGAATACTGCAGGAAGAATTTTTCCCCGTTAAGCACACAGGGAATTATGCGGTGGTTTCCGCGGCCCGGATGGTTTCCGCGACCATGATAACCCTCGTTTTCTTTGCAAAGAAGGCACTTCGGATAATTTGATGCCTTGGCCTTGAGCGCCGCAGCTATCGCCTTCGGATCCTTCTCAGGCTTCGAAAGATTGATAGTGATATCAAGGGCACCGTATTCGGTGTCACACAGCCACTTCATATCCTTTTTTACCCTGTATGTGCGGATGTAATCACTTGCCTTTGACAGCTCATAATAATAATCTGTCGCCTTCTTCGGACTCTCCTTATAAAGTTCATCGAACTTTTTTATCACCTCGGAGGGTCTCGGCATCATCTGAGCCATCAGCTCGGTATCGAAAAGATCGCGGCTTACGATATCATCCGAAAGCACACCTCTCTCAACCGCATCATCCATAAGAGTTTTAAGGATATCCTCAAGCTCATCATCAGCTGCCACTGTCTCCTCGTCAAATTCATCGAGAGCGAGGGCATGGAGCAGGCGGTTTCTTATAAATATTTCATCGGCCTCCTCAAAAAGTCCGTGTTTCTTTCCGTAATTGATAAGTGCCTGTATTGCACTGCTTATTTCTGACATATTTTCCTTTCTCCCCTTATACTTCTTCGTTTCTTACTTTTTTGTGTGAAGGGGCTCTGTGTTTTTTCTTTAACTTTATCTTCATTATCAGGCTCTTCACTGCATTTTCTATCAGGCAGTTGAAAAAGCCTCCGACAAGAAATATATAGAAGCAGCAGAACAGCCAGAACATGAAGATTGCAATTGTTCCGAAGCTTCCGTAAAAGCGGGTGTACTTATTTACACCGCCTACATATTTCGCGAAGAAAAACGAGAAACATACCCATACCGCAGTTGTAAAAAGTGCACCGGGTATCTGTATGAAAAAACTCCTCTTTCCGCAGGGCAGATGGGTATAAAGCAACGAAAACACTACCACTACCGACAGTGCCAGAAGCCCTATCCTGCCCTTAGTCCAGAACCTGATGACAGACTCTGCGTTCGGAATGTGCTTTTCAAAGAAGTCGGTAAGTACTCCTCCGAACATGAACACCAGTATCATGACCATGACGAGAAGGATTACAACTGTATAAAGCACGGAAAGCAGGAAAAGGATGACCGGTTTTCTTTTTTCCTTCACGCCGTACACGTCGTTCATGCCCTTCATCAGTGCAAGCGTGCTCGAAGTAGAACCCCAGATCAGCATCACGATGGACAGGGGCAACAGCCTTCCGGCATGGGTATAGGCCTCTTTTACGATGTCCGATACCAGTCCGTCAACCACGCCCGGAGTTACCGAGGTGATTCCGTCGATAAGGTCCTCTTCCGCAAGTCCCGTATATGGAAGCAGCGATGAAACCAGTATCAGCATCGGTATCAGGGACAGGAAAAAGAAGAAAGATATGCTGGAGGCATAGGTTCCGAAATTCCTGAGTCCGACCGAGAAGGCAAATCTGCCAAGTCTTTCCTTCATGCCGTTATTTTCGGTTGTATTTTCATTCTCCGGCAAAAAGTTTTCCTCCGTCAATATTTCTGACAGCCTGTACGAAAGCCTTTATTTTGCCTTCGTCCTTGCCGTTTTCACCCTCAACGCCCGATGAAACATCGACGCCGTAAGGATGTATCGTTTCTATTGCGCGAGCTACATTTCCGGGATTAAGCCCGCCTGCAAGTATGACAGGCTTTCCCAAAGTATCCAGTTTGTTTACAAGCTCCCAGTCAAAGCTTTTTCCGCTTCCGGGAACCGCAGAATCGAGCACAAAGGCTTTGATACGCTCGTTTCCGCTGTATTTATCAAGCTCTGAAAGATCCGAAACATTAAAAGCCTTTATGACCATAATATCGGTTTTTTCAAATATCTCAGGCAGCACTTCTCCGTGTATCTGGACATAGTCAAAGCCTGCTTTTTCAATTTCAAGCACCTGCGAAAGTGTCGGCTTAACGGTTACAGCAACTTTCTTTATCCCGTCTTTAATCGCAGAAAAAGCCTCTTTTGCAGCCTCAGGCGTAATATTTCGCTTACTCTTAGGATAGAAAAGCACAAAGCCCGCATAATCCACCTCTTCGGGAAGCCACGATGCCTCAGTTGCATTTCTTATCCCGCAGATTTTTATCGCAGTTTTACTCATCGTCACATCCATCTGACTTCATCCGAGGTAATGGTCACCTTTCCGGAACCGCACTTGGGACAGTAACGCTCATCATCTATCATGCGGCAGGTAGTATATTCATAGCCGCAGTTCTCGCATTTATGGGTTCTTTCTACCGGCGGCGGACCGTAAACGCACTGCATACTGTCATCTGGATAGGGTTCGTAGGCACCCTCTCCGGATTTGGTTCCGCAGTAAGGACAGAAGGCCTGGTCGCCGATATATTTATGGCAGTTGCCACAGCGTCCTTCATAATCATTTGTATAGCCGGGCTTAAGACCTTTAATGCCTCCCCCGATCTTTTTTATCAGTTTTTTCATGAAAAAGTTACCTCCTTCCGGATAAACTGTAAAATCACTTACCTAACAGGAATATTTTATTATTTATGGGCATGTTTTGTCAAGAAAAAAGCACATTTTGGGAAAAACAATTGACTTTTTCAGACTGTTTTATTAGAATTATTCTGCATGGAATGACGCAATTTAGATAAAGAGAGGATAAAAGAATGAGTTTCGAATTTCTGGCAAAGCTGCCTTCACCTTCCGAGATCAAGGAGGGCTACCCCTTAACCAAAGAACAGACTGAATTAAAGCACGACCGTGACAGGCAGGTTGCCGACATCATAACAGGCAAGGATGACCGTTTTCTTGTGATCATCGGACCCTGCTCGGCAGACAATGAGGACTCGGTGTGCGACTATGTGTCACGCCTTGTTCCCCTTCAGGAAAAGGTTAAAGAAAAAGTACTTATCATACCCAGAATATATACAAACAAGCCCCGTACCACAGGCTCGGGCTACAAAGGCATTGCTTCACAGCCAGACCCCCAGAAGGCTCCGGACATGGTCGAGGGCCTTATCGCTATGAGAAAAATGCACATACGCGCGATCGCAGAAAGCGGACTTACCGCAGCTGACGAGATGCTCTACCCTGAAAACTGGGGCTATGTTGAGGATCTCCTCTCCTACGTCGCAATAGGCGCACGCTCGGTTGAGGACCAGCAGCACCGTCTTACCGTTTCGGGCTTTGACGTTGCGAGCGGCATGAAGAACCCTACGAGCGGCGACTACTCTGTAATGTTCAATTCGGTATATGCTGCCCAGCATCCCCATCACTTTGTTTACCGCGGTTTCGAAGTGCAGACCACAGGTAACCCTCTGGCCCATGTAGTGCTCAGAGGCGCTGTGAACAAGCACGGAAATGCCCTTCAGAACTATCACTACGAAGATCTTATCCTGCTCCACCATATGTATGAGGAAAGGGATCTTAAGAATCCCGCTGCCGTTATCGACTGCAACCATTCAAACTCCGGCAAGCAGTTCAGGGAGCAGATCAGAATCAGCAAGGAAGTGCTCCATAACCGTAAGCTTTCCCCCGAAATCAATAAGCTTGTAAAGGGCCTGATGATCGAAAGCTACATAGTAGAAGGCGCACAAAAAATCGGTGACGGAATTTACGGAAAATCCATCACCGACGCCTGCCTCGGCTGGGAGGACAGCGAAAGGCTTATCCTTGAAATTGCCGAGATGTGTTAAATTTTAAATATTTCTTACGATACCGGCGAAGAGGACTGATCCGTCACTGCCGGTGATCATAAACATGAAGGGGCGGTCAAGAACAAAGTCAATGATTCCATCCGCACAAGGTTCGGACTCCGCCGTACTTATCTCGGTAAAGGCTGCTCCCTTCACTCCCTTTTCGTCTATCTCAACCATTGCCGCCTGAGTAGCACTGTCCACCCCTATTCCTTCAGGATTTTTAATAAGCGAAGAAAAATCCGCATTTGTGAGTACATCGGTCATTCCAAGCTTTTCCATGGTCTCAATAAGATCGTTCTTTTTTGAAACACTGAATTTAGGAATCGAAAGGTTTACCTTTGCAGTAACATTTTTCTCATCCTCATAGTCATAAATCAAGGTATTGATAATATCAGGGTCCTTAAGAAGCTCGTTTACATCCACACCCTCCTTGGGAAGATAAAAAATCATCGAACCGCTCTCGGCAAGACCGAGTCTTACCTCCGTAAAGTTGTCGGACACATAGGCATGCATTATCTGGTTTTCCCTGTGCATCATATCAACTTCAGTGTCACCCTGTGTTCCGTGGAAGGTTTCTTTTTCTGTATCGGTAGTAAGAAACTGCTTTACCCAGTCCGCTTCAAAATAAATGGTTGACATGATGGTAAATACCATGGTCGGATCAAGCTCCAGATTATCAATATGTTTTTTCAGCAAGCCTCCCGTATTTTTATCGGTCCATACCTTAAGAGCCTCATTCATATCCTTCGAAGTAGGATCTCCCTCGAAAAACGAAGTATAATATTCCTTAGTCAGAATATCCAGCTCGTCATTGTTTACCGGATAGCCCTTCTTAAGCCACAGGGAATTTGCAAGTATGCTTTTAACTGACGGTGTATCGGCATAATTACTTTCCCAAAGTGTTTTGATATTGCTTCTTAATTCGGAAATATCTTCTACTCCGAGAGCCTTAAGTATCTGCTCCCTGCTGTTTCCCGCACTGACCTCGGCAAGAACCGAAAAGGCAATATAAGCATTAAGCGGAGAACATACCGTATTTTCATCCTCAGCTTCAAGCATATACCCCATCAAAGACAGATAGTAATCATATATCCTGTTATTTATAAGGGTGGAGTTCTTTATTTTTTCCCTCATATTGCTTCTCCACGAAGCATATTCGGGGCTTTGTACATAATCCTCATAACTGGAATATACCGACAGCGGCTCCGGATACAGCGCCATTACCTTGGTAACACCGTCGGGATAGCCGTCGTCATTCTTCTTTCCTTTGTGGGAAAACATAAAAATCCCGACAGCAATGGCTATCACAGCACAGGCTGCAAGAGCCGCCCATTTAAGCCAGCCTCTCTGCGGCGCACTTTTCACCTGATAACTGCCGGCTTTAAAAACTTCATTTTCGTCAATTTCTGATAAACTTTCAAATAAATCTTCTTTTTTCATATTTTCTTTCCTCCTAATTTCGCAAACTTCATTTTCCGCGGACCTGCCTATATACCATATCCTTTCTTCTCCAGATACTCCTTAAGCTCTTTTCTTATACGGGAAAGAGTAACCGTAGCATTGTTCTCGCTGACAAGAAACCTTTCCGCAATTTTCGTTATCGTCATTCCGTACCAGTATCGCTGTATGAACATATACCTTTTTTTCTCAGGCAGTTTTCCGAGAAAACGGTTGATTTCGCGCATCAGTTCCTTTCTGAGATACCTTTCCTCAGGATCATCCTTGCCCGAAACTATTTCCTCCAGCTCATCAAGTACCAAATCCACATTATGTCCGCCGCGTTTTTCTCTGTGCTTTTCCTTATAGCGGTCAAAGGACAGGTTCCTTGTGATCTTTCCGAGGAAGGTTGCAAGAACCGACGGTCTGTTCGGCGGTATCGCGTTCCATGCCTTAAGCCATGTATCATTCACACACTCTTCGGCATCGGACCTGTCCTCAAGAATGTTATACGAAACCGTGTAACAATAGGAACCATACTTATTCTGGGACTCATTAATTGCCTGTTCATTTCTTTCCCAATAGAGACCGACAATTTCTTTGTCTTCCATTCCCTTTTTCCTCCTTTCACACATATACACGACGTTTATTATATAATCTTACAAAAATTTTTTCCGGGTTTTAAAAATGGGACAAAAGAGTGTTTCTTTTGTCCCATATAGCTATTGTTTGTCATAATACTTCTTTCCGCCGCTCGGAAGGAAGTAGGTTCTTAAATATCCGTCAGTCGAAACGATGACGAATTCATTTGTGGCCTCCAGATAGAAAACATAGTCTCCGTCTTCTTTTTCGGTCTTATGAAGCGCTTCCGGATTATTTACCACAGCCGAAGCCGCCTCCTGGTATTCCTCGGCCGAATCAAAGCCCATCTCAATTCCGTGCTTCTCATAGTGCTGGTCAAGAAGCTTTTTGCTTCGGAATTTATAATTGATCAGCTGTGCAGAATCACTTACCGAACTTTCCTCCAGCACCACCTCAGGTGTATTCGCCGGTCCGTCAACTTTCTTGTCGCTGCCCTTTCCGGCAATCATGAATATGATCAGCAGTACCGCGAGTGCCACGACACCAAGCGCCGCAAGCATCACTATCTGTTTATTCTTATTGTTTCCAGATTCGCCCATTATTTTCCCTCAGACTTTCGAATCACGTTTATACATTTTTTCTCCGAGCTTTTCATGTATCTCACGCTTCTGCTTATACATCCTTTCATCCGCCAGAGCAAAGAGATCCTTCATCCTGCAGCCGTCAAACTCTTCGGAAGCGGCATGGCCCTCGGAATAACTGATCGGCACCTTTGCATCCTTGTTATACTGTTCTACCGCCTGCTTTATGCCCTCAAGCATATGCTCAAGCCTGTCGGATTTGTCGCCGTAAAGAACAATGATAAACTCATCTCCGCCGTAACGGCCGGTGAACGACCCGCCCGGCACCTCATTGTTCAATATATTTGCGAAGGCAAGTATCATCTTATCGCCCTCGGCATGACCATAGGTATCGTTTACCTTCTTTAAGAAGTTCAGGTCTATCATCACAAATACCGTACCTGACTTCTTAGTAAATATCATGGAATCGGTGATCAGGTCGGTACATCGGCTCCTGTTATAGAGTCCGGTATTGAAGTCCGTGCTTGCCTTCTTGTTAAGATCCCAGATTGCAATGGTACCTGTGATAAGTATGAAAATATCAAAAGCCAGGAGTGTAAAAGGCACATCGGTGGGAATTCCGGTAAGGAAGAACGGAATGAAATCCGCTATCGCACCGACAAGGCAGATAAGAAAGCCGATAAATGCAGCCTTCAGTTTCCTGTCATCTCTGTGCTTTAAAAATTCAATAAAGATAATAACCGTTACCGTTACTAGTGAAATACCGATGGCAAGATGCGTCAGATAAAGAATCTGCCTGTAATCCGCAATACCTGCCAACTGTGAAATGAAGCTAACAAAACCCGTTGCCGTTCCAAAGACAAAGGCAAAATCGAAAATCTTCTCATGGCCCGAGCCTATCAGTTTCTTTGCAAACATGACAAATGGCGGAGCCATGAAAAAGAACATGGTAAGCGAAACATATGAGCATACTTTCGGATCCAGATTAAGAAGCTCAGGCATCATCCTGATATCCATAAGTTTCCAGATTCCGATAAGAAGCGCAAAGAAGCTGAGATGGAAAATATAGTTATTGCTCGGATTGTCAAACGCAAAACGGGCGATAAGAAAGAATACAACACCCAGCAAAATGCTTACAAAACTGAGGAATATCTGCCAGAACTCTTTTCTGAAGTTGTTGTTTATCAGATTCGAGGACAGGTCAACTTTAAAATCGACCTCCTACTCTACCGAGCTTTTATATATGGGTTCTATTTCCACCCTTATCGTTGCTCCCTCATCTTCTCTTGAGAGTGGAACATAGACATAATAACTGCCGGGAGTTTTACCGAAATGTGCGCTGTCATCAGCCTTGATTTCGGTTGCAAGCCTGTCGTTTATATATACCTTTGTATTACAGTGGATTACAAAAAATGTAAGAGTATCATTATCTCCCACCTCTCCCGAAAGGGCAAGCTCATAGACCTTGAGTTTTCCGACCTCAGCGTCGTCATCATCAATGATCTCGCTGCTTATTTCCTTCAGATCGGCGTGGGTATACCAGGTTCTGTAGACATCCCAGCCATCCGTTCCCTTGTCATTTGCAATAATGATCAGCAGCAGAATGGCTGCCGCAAAAATGATGCTGTGAATAAGCGATAGGTTTTTTTCCAGAAATGCTCTGAATCTCATAAATAACCCCGTTTACTGTTGTGCTTCGCACATACTTTAGATATTATATCACATTTTCAGACAAATAGCGAACACTATTTTGTTTTTTATACTTTTTTATCGTTGCAAATGCTTTGTTTTTCTGCTAAACTTATGTTTAAAATCAACGATTTCCAGCTTTTACAGAAAGGAGTCCGCAGTTTCGCGGGCAGTACATAAAATGGAAAAAGAAAACAGGGTATTTGACTTTGGCGACACAGCCGTTCCGACAAAAAATGACGATGAGGCTGTAATTACATATGAATTATTTGACAGCGAAAGCACTGAGGCCGACAAGGAGCATCCGATAATGGTGCTTGAGGCAGGAACAAACCTTCCCCATCATGTTACCGGAATGTTCTTAAGTCCCGAGAAGCGCTCTGCTTTTTCGGGTGAGAAGGACGGAGTGGCCTATAATGCGGACATCGTAAAGCTCGACTCACGCTTCGAGGATTTCTACCGCTGGCTCGGTGAGAATCATATTCCGGTTAAAATTTCATGCAGACCGACAGATGAGGGCTTTGCGGTTTACCGTTTCAGGGCTACCAACCTCCGAGGCGAGATCAGAAGTGATTCCGATGCTTTTCTGCAGTTTGCGATCACAAGGCTTTTAAACAGCAGGCCTGTTGAAGTTTCGTCCGATGCTGAAGAAGAGGATGAAGACTTAGACGATGATGCAAGCATGATCTTAAGTGATATGGGCGGCATGAGCGATTTTCTTGCCTGCGCCGGAAATGTTCTGCCCTCAGGAATCCGCAAATGGGCCAAGCGCAATCTCTCGCTTGCAAGGACAGGAAACATTTCAAACGAAGAAAAAATGCATGCAAGACGTGCTCTTTCGATTATGCTCAACATCAAATGGCAGGGTGACTATTTCGAGGCCATCGATCCCGTAAAGGCAAGACAGATACTTGACGAAGAGCTTTACGGCATGGAAAAGGTAAAGCAGAGGATCATCGAGACCATTATCCAGATCAACCGTACCCACACCCTTCCGGCCTACGGAATACTGCTTGCGGGTCCGGCAGGTGTCGGTAAGTCACAGCTTGCCTATGCAATCGCCCGCATCTTAAGACTCCCCTGGTCTTCACTCGACATGAGCTCGATAAGGGATGCCGAGGCGCTTACAGGAAGCCCGAGGGTATATGCCAATGCAAAGCCCGGTCTTATCATGGAAGCCTACATGAAAGCCGGCTGCTCAAATATTGTTTTCATCATCAATGAGCTGGACAAGGCTGATTCGACAAAGAACAATTCGAATCCCGCGGATGCACTGCTTACACTTCTCGATAACCTTGGCTATACCGATAACTATATCGAGTGTATGATACCGACAGGCGGTGTCTACCCTATTGCTACCGCAAATGACAAGTCAAAAATCTCCGCCCCGCTGCTCTCCCGCTTTGCAGTGCTTGACATTCCGGACTACTCTCCCGAAGAAAAAAAAGAAATCTTCAGAAGATTTTCTCTTCCGAAGACTCTTTCACGAATGGGTATGAAAAGCGAGGAATTCACGCTTGATGATGAGGCTCTCGATGCCATCATCGACTACTGTAGCTTCTCGACAGGGTGCCGTGGTCTTGAGCAGGCCGCCGAGCATCTTGCTGCAAATGCGCTTTATAGGATTGAGACTGAAGGCGTCAAGCAAGTAAGGTTTACGGGGGAGGAAGTAAAGAAACTACTAGGAACGTAATAAAAGCCCCCTCATCCGTCAATGATCAGTACTTTTCAAAACTCTGTTATATCGTTTCTAACCATCTGCCTGCCCTTGAAAAGTACCATGGGCAGTACTACAAGGAGGTTTGAAATTAAGAAGTTCAGTACCGCAGTCTTACTTACATAAGGCAGATACATGCCGTTAGGCTTAAGGTAGAGCTCGTTCAGGACAAACTCCGTTATGAAAGTAAACGCTACGCCGATAATAATGGCGATAAAATCCATGAGCAGGATTTCAGCCGCACATTTGCGTCTGATTCTGCTCTTTTTTATGCCTATTGCACGGTAAACCGCAAACTCATAGTTTCTCTTGATATACTGTCCGGTGATCACTGAGTTGGCTGTCACGGCAAGTATTATCGAAAGCAGGATATTTGCAGCCGCGAAGATAAAGAACACGGGAGCAAGCTGGCTGTCAAGTGCGTTTCTCATCCTTTTGGTAAGCTGAACTTTCTTATCCCCGATGATGCCGGAAACATAGTCGTAAAGCTCGTCGCCTTCCATCTCGTCACTCATGATATAAACACGTCCGAGGGAATTACTGTCCTCATAAACATAGAAATTTATGAAGCTGTCGTCCTCTATTATCGCATCAACGGTAAAGCTGCCTTCCATGTCCGAAACCTTGCGCATATCAATGACATCGCCCTTTTTAATGCCGAGGTTTTTCGCAAAGGCACTGCTTATCACCATGCTGTTATCCTTTATATCGCTGAAGTCGCACTCAATACCGAGGCAGTCAAAGGCTGTCTTTAAATCCTCCGGACTGTTGAAAAGGAAATTTACCGAGCCCATTTCCCAGCCCAGCGTACATTTCCAGTCCATTCCGGAAAAGCCCTTTGCGGTTCTCTCCAGGCAGATCAGCTTTTCATCGTTTTTTACCTGAGACAGGAATTCATTATAGTCCTTATAATCCTCGTCCGAAGACTGAAGGCCTACCATGCATATCTTGTCATTGTAATCTTTTGCTTTTTCCCAGTACCAGTTCAGGCTGTCGACGTAATTGCCCGCGATGAACATCAGAGTCGTGAAGAAAAGCATGAATATCATGACAGCCGCTCTGCCTTTGTTATGTTTTATGTAGTATAATGCTGAAAAAGATTTCATGTTATTTTACCCTATCCTGCTGATATTTCCGTCCCACATTTCAATCATCATGTCAACATCCTTAAGGATGCTTCTGTCATGGGTAACAACAAGCACCAGCCTGTCCTTAGAATAATCCTTTAAAATATTCATTACATTGAAAGCATTTTCATGGTCCAAAGACGCCGTCGGCTCATCCGCAAAAACCACCTTCGGATCGTTTATCATCGCACGAGCGATCGCCACCCTCTGGCACTGACCGCCCGATAGCTTTGCAGGCTTTTTGCCGGCCTCACGCTTACCGATACCTAATGACTTCAGGAATTCCTCAGCCTTTTCAACGGTTTTTACATCGTTTTTCTCTGCCGCCACCAAAACATTGTCCATCGCACTCATATAGGGCACCAGGTAATGCTTCTGGAATACAAAACCGAACTCCTCACGTCTCAGCTTTTCCCTTTCTCCGTCGGATATTCCGACCAGCTCACGTCCGTTGTATTTTACACTGCCCTCCGTGGGCTTCTTAAGGGTCGAGATGCAGTACATTAACGTGCTCTTGCCGCTGCCGGACGGTCCGATGATTCCGATCAGCCCCTTGTCCGGAAGCTTCAGGTCAAAGCCGTTAAGCGCGTACATTTTTTCTTCCTTGTCCATGTCATAAATCATACTGATATTTTTTATGTCAAACATTTCTTAATCCTCCAGCAGGTCAATAGTCTTGATGTTTCTTATTGTAATCAGTATCGGAATCTGAAGCATTCCGATGATGCAGGTCAGCGCCGCACATATTTTTAGTATGTGGCCCGGGTAGAACCATTTTGAAACAAGTCCTTTCGGTTCAATCGCACCCTGGTCGAACAGGGCCATCAGACCGACGCTAAGTACCGCTCCTATTACTATTCCGATTGCGAAGATAATTATTATCTCCCTCATTATCATACCGTAAATGTTTTTCTTTGAGTAGCCGATCGATGCGTAAAGGCAGTACTCGTTCACCCTGTTTCTCATGAAGGAAACGTAGGCCACTATTACCGAAACGCCAAGGAAGATCATGACAACAAGCACAATTCCGTTTATGGATGACTTTATGATGCTTACCATCTCATTGTCATAAAAGCCTCGATACTGAATGCTGTCAATCAAATCATCCCCGTTCCTAATCTTAAGCCCATTATCTTCAAGCAGTTTTTTCAGATCGATATGCTTTTCGTCATTGTAGAATGTGAAGTACCAGCCGGAATTGGTGTAACCGTTCGGAATTCCGACGCTTGTCATACAAGGATTTTTTATCACACCTACGATTTTAAAGGTTTCGCCGTAAGCCCCGGAGTTGAAATAATCTCCTATCTTATATTTGTTGTTCTTAAGTATGATGCTGTCACAGAGCATTTCACCGGGGTTTTCCGGCATCCTGCCATCGATTAGCTTTGCATCGAAGTGATTAAGAAAAGCCTGTATCTCATCTGCGCTAAGCAACGGACATTCGGTTCCTACCTGCCCGATGATGCCGGAATATATCTGATTTATTATCTGAATATACTTTACATCCTCGATACCATCAATTTCCTTTAGCTTTTCACAAAGCTCTTCCCTTCTCTTTGTCAGGGCATCGTTGTAAGCTTTCCGGTCTTCATAATCAGACCTTAATACCCCCAGTGTCTCGTCGGTAAGCGATGCGTAGCTTATCTTCTTCGGCATCTCAAGCATCAAGGGAGTGAAGCTTTCCACCGTCGTCATCAAAAGGTAATTAACGATGTACATGGCCATGAAGGTAAGCGACAGTGCCACCAGAAGCACACCGCAGGTCTTCTTGTTGTTTTTTATGAATTTTGATGCGGATAAACCTGATTTCATATCTTGTACCGTAACTTTCTTTTTAACCTTGTTATTCTCTGTGCCTTCCGGCACCCTACGATGATAATATATCATTTTCAGGCACAAAAAAACAGTGACTGCGGTCATAATATGGTAATTTTCATATATGACTGTGGTCACTGTTTTCTCAGCCACTTTACTGGTTATCTTCACATAAGGTTTTGTAATGCACATAAATTTTATGGCACTTTCCGGCTACACCGACCTTTTCCTCATCATCCCTTTATCAATCTCATACACCTCATCGCACAGATAATCGATATCTTCCTTTGAGTGCGAGCATATCAATATCAACTTGCCTGCCTCCTTTAGCTGCAGGAGCTTCTTCCTCATCTCCTGTACCCCGTCATTGTCAAGTCCGTTGAAAGGCTCATCGAGTATCAGGATCTTCGGATCCTCCATTATCGAGATTCTGTCGCAGAAGAACTGTTATACTGTGAACAGCCGTTTAAACTGACAACAAGCATAACAAGAATCAGGGTCAGTGTTATTAATTCTCGTTTCTTTTTCATGCTTGCCCCCTATTTCTTCAAATCATAATCCGCCGGCAGAATTATGATTGGTTTGCTACTTCCTGAATTTCAGTAAATCACTGGGTTCTTTGGGCTGATGGTATCCATGCTTCGAAGGATACTTTGCAGTCATAACGTTTATCTTTTT
>JAFRWN010000098.1 GCA_017437965.1 Lachnospiraceae bacterium | reverse complement strand
ATATTGCACACTGTTTTCCAGCAGATAGTAATGAAGAAGGTACGGTATCGTCAGAACCATCAGCGATCCGAAAATAAGTGCCTTTTCAAACATCGGATTATCAACGCAGGAAAGCACCGCGAAAAAGCTCATTATTGCAAACAATACCATTACGATCAGATGCATGTGCCTTTCATGCTTGAAGAAATCAAGCTGGATCAGGTGTTTTTTTATTTCGGCATCCCAGCTTACGTCCTCGGGCGGATTCTTAAGCAGCTCATCGGTATCAGCCATATATTTAAGTATCCTTTTCTTCATTTTTTATTTCCTCCGTTTCAGTTTCTATGCTTTGTTCTTCCGTTTTTTCTTCATTAGTGCCAAGCATTTCTGTATAGACCATTATGCGACGTATCAGCTCGGAAAAATCATTGTATGTGGTTCCGAAGAAGCCTGCCCTTATAAGCTCAACTACAATAAGGCAAAGTATCGGGGCAACTATCATACCGAATATTCCGCCAAGCTTTATGCCGACATAAAGGCTCATCAGGCTCACGAGAGGATGAAGTCCCGTCTGATCTCCTACAAACTTGGGTTCCGTAATCCTTCTGAACATGAAGAGTATAAAGCATAATATTATATAAACCACCGCTTTTTCATATTTGGCGGAGATTATCAGAATAAGTGACCAAGGAAACAGCACCACCGCGCTTCCGAGCATCGGTATGAAATCAATGATTCCTACCGCAAGTGCAAAGAAAAGAGCATATTTCTGGTGCATGAACAAAAATACGACAAACGATATCAGCGCTATTACACCCGACAAAATCACCTGTGCTCTCAGATACCCGAATGTTGCATGTCCCGCTGCCCTCTGTATCTGATTCAGCCTCGGTCTTAACGATTCGGGAACGATTTTTTTCAGATTTTCATTGATATTCGGAAAATCCGCGCATATAAAGTATGTCGCGATAAGGAAGAACAGAAAAGCCATCAGATAGCTTCCTACAGAAGGCAGATAAACACCAACCTTACCTGCATAATGAGGTGCACGTTTCGGCAGATCATTCTTTACCCACTCTGTGATCTTGTCCTCAATCTTTCCGACATTTTCCATAATGTTTTCGGATTTCAGGCTGCTTCTCTTTGCAATAAAATCAGCCGCCCTCTGTACCGTATCATAAATACCCTGTCTGTGGTCTTCCCAGTTTTTTACGAAATTATAGCCCTCACGTACGGCATAGTAAGTGACAGCCCCCATTGCTAGAAGCGTCAGTCCCATGATAACAACCACAAAGACTATAGACCACATCTTACGAAGCCTTACGGAAAGCTTCTTGATTATCGGAATCAGTATCAGATATGAAACTATATATGCAACAATAAACGGAGTAAAATACCTGAGGCCCGTCCTGAAAAATATCCATATAAAGAATATGGCCAGGATAAACATCAGGGTTCTTACGCCGATTCTTGCAAGCAGTTTTTTTGTAGACAGATCTTCTATCTTTGTTTCCATTACTGTTCCTTCATTGCAAATATTATTTCCCT
>JAFRWN010000097.1 GCA_017437965.1 Lachnospiraceae bacterium | reverse complement strand
GGACAGAAGCTTCAGCTTCATCACCAAGACTCCTCCGGCAGCAGTTCTTATCAAGAAGGCATGCAAGATCGAAAGCGGATCAGGCGAGCCCAACAAGAAGAAGGTTGCTAAGATTTCAAGGGCAGAGCTTCAGAAGATCGCAGAGCTTAAGATGCCTGACCTTAACGCAGCAAACATCGACTCCGCAATCTCTATGATTGCAGGTACCGCCAGAAGTATGGGCGTAGAAGTTGTTGACTGATTAGGAGGTAGCTATGAAAAGAGGTAAAAAGTACAGCGAGAACGCTAAGCTTGTGACAAAAGGTAATCAGTATGATGTACCTGAGGCTGTGGCTCTTGTAAAGAAGACCGCAACCGCAAAATTTGATGAGACAGTTGAAGTTCATGTTCGTCTCGGCGTAGACGGACGTCATGCAGATCAGCAGGTTCGTGGTGCAGTAGTACTTCCCCACGGAACAGGTAAGACCGTTAAGGTTCTCGTATTCGCAAAGGGACCCAAGGTTGATGAGGCTCTTGCAGCTGGCGCTGACTACATCGGAGATGATGAGACTGTAAACAAGATCACCAAGGAAAACTGGTTCGATTTTGACGTAGTAGTAGCAACACCCGACATGATGGGTGCTGTAGGTCGTCTTGGTCGTGTACTCGGACCTAAGGGTCTGATGCCCAACCCCAAGGCTGGTACCGTAACAATGGATGTTACCAAGGCAATCGCTGATATCAAGGCCGGTAAGATTGAGTACCGTCTTGACAAGGCAAACATCATTCACTGCCCTGTCGGTAAGGCTTCCTTCACAGTGGAGCAGCTTGCAGATAACTTCAATGCACTTCTCGGAGCTATCATCAAGGCTAAGCCCGCAGCAGCAAAGGGAACCTACCTTAGAAGTGTAACCCTCGCTTCAACAATGGGCCCCGGCGTAAAGGTAAATCCTGTAAAGATCGGTTAATCAGAAATAAAGATCAAATCTTTATTGCGGCACATGGAGAAATCTGTGTGCCGTTTTTAATTAAAAAAGTGCGAAGAAACTCAAAATAATTGTTGACATATGGGAAACGTTGCTATATAATACTATTCGACTGCCGAAGACAGCAGGTGATGAAACGGCGAAAGCTGCGGAATCGTAAGCATTACGCCTGCCCAGGATGTGTCAGCTTAGATTGATTTTTAATGCTGTCCTTACTTCGGTATGGGCAGCTTTCTTTATCCGCAAAATGCGGAAATATATGCTGAACGGCAGCCGTAAATTTTGCAAAGGAGGATTATCTCATGGCAAAGGTTGAACTTAAAGCCCCCATCATCGATGAGATCAAGAAGCTTACAGCAGATGCAAAGTCCATCATACTTGTAGATTACTGTGGTCTTACCGTTGAGCAGGACACCGTTCTCCGTAAGAACTTCAGAGAGTCAAATGTTGTCTACAAGGTATTCAAGAACACTTACCTTAAGAGAGCATTCGAAGGAACTCAGTATGAAGCTCTTGCTGACAAGCTTGAGGGACCTACAGCAGTTGCATTCAGCATGGAAGACGCTACAAGCGCAGCAAAGGTTGTTGCAAATGCACAGAAGACAGCTCCCAAGCTTGAGTTCAAGGCCGGTGTTGTAGACGGAACCGTTTATGATGCAGCAGGTCTTGCAGTGGTTGCAACAATTCCTTCAAGAGAAGAGCTTATTTCCAAGCTTCTCGGAAGTCTGCAGTCACCTATTACAAATCTTGCACGTGTGCTTAATCAGATTGCTGAGCAGAAGACAGCATAAGCCAACGTACAAAACATCTATTATTTATTAAAAAGGAGATTAAAAAATGACTAATCAGGAATTTATCGATGCTATCAAGAGCATGACAGTACTTGAGCTTAACGATCTCGTTAAGGCTTGTGAAGAAGAGTTTGGTGTTAGCGCAGCAGCAGGTGTTGTTGTAGCAGCAGCAGGTCCCGCAGCAGCAGCTGAGGAAGAGAAGACTGAGTTTGATGTAGAGCTTACCGAAGTAGGCGCTGAGAAGATCAAGGTTATCAAGGTTGTTCGTGAAATCACCGGACTTGGTCTTAAGGAAGCTAAGGAGCTTGTTGAGAGCGCTCCCAAGGCTATCAAGGAGCAGGCTTCCAAGGAAGAGGCTGAGGATCTTAAGAAGAAGCTCGAGGAAGTTGGAGCTAAAGTTACTCTCAAGTAATTTCTTGAAAAATGATTTAATGGAAGAGGCTGCCTGAATTGGGCAGTCTCTTCATTCTTTTTTATAATTTTGTGATTTTTTATATAATTTCAGTCCGAATTTCAGTCGAAATTTTTTAAAAATAATCCTTGACAAAAAAAGTTAAAAGTGGTAGTATGAAAAATGCGCTATTATGGGAATGGGGGTCGTATGCCCTTTTTTCAGGATAGCATGAAGTTAAAAGCAAGGAGAGAAAAACGTCAATGGATAAGAATAGGATTCATCCGGTGAAGATCGGGAAGAATGTCCGCGTAAGCTTTTCCAACCAGAAGGAAATTCTTGAGATGCCCAATCTGATTGAGGTACAGAAGGATTCCTACAAGTGGTTCCTTACAAAAGGGCTTTACGAGGTATTTAAGGATATTTCCCCGATAACGGACTTCAGCGACCATCTCAGTCTCGAATTTATCGATTACGAGCTCAGGGAACCGAAGTATACCATAGAAGAATGCAAAGAGCGTGATGCTACATATGCTGCACCCATGCACACCACCGTCCGTCTTCATAACAAGGAGACAGGCGAGATCAGTGAGCATGAGATCTTTATGGGCGATCTTCCTCTTATGACCGCAACAGGCACCTTCGTTATCAACGGTGCAGAGCGTGTCATCGTCAGCCAGCTCGTTCGTTCCCCCGGAATTTATTACGGAATCGATCATGATAAGATGGGCAAGCTCTTGTTCTCATGTACCGTTATCCCTAACCGTGGTGCATGGCTTGAATATGAGACCGATCCCAATGACGTTTTCTATGTCCGTGTAGATAGAAACAGAAAGGTGCCGGTAACAGTACTGGTACGTGCTCTTGGTGTGGGCACAAATCAGGAAATCCGTGACCTTTTCGGTGATGAGCCCAAACTTGAAGCTACTTTTGAGAAGGATCCTTCTGAGAACTGCCGCGATGGTCTTCTTGAACTTTACAAGAAGCTGCGTCCCGGTGAGCCTCTTTCAGAGGAAAATGCTGAGAACCTTATCAATGGTATGTTCTTTGATGTGAGACGTTACGATCTTGCCAAGGTAGGACGTTATAAGTATAATAAGAAGCTTCTTTTCAAGAACAGGGTAACAGGCTTTACACTTTCAGAGGATGTTGTAAACGAGTCTACAGGTGAGATCATCGCTGAGGCAGGTACTGTCCTTACCGAAGCACTTGCTGACGAGATCCAGAATGCTGCAGTTCCTTATATCTATGTACAGACTGAGGAGAGAAATGTAAAGGTTCTTTCCAACATGATGGTAGATATAAAGAATTTTATCGATTTCGAGCCCGGTGAGCTTGAAGAGCTTGGCGTTACCGAGCTTGTATATTATCCTGCACTCAAGAAGATCATTGATGAGCTTACCGAAGATGATGATCTTGACGAGATAATAAAGAGCAGCATCAATGAGCTGATTCCCAAGCATATTACTAAGGAAGATATTTTTGCTTCCATTAACTATAACATGCATCTTGAGTATGGTATCGGACACAAGGACGACATCGACCACCTCGGTAACCGTCGTATCCGTGCCGTAGGAGAACTCCTGCAGAACCAGTACCGTATCGGTATGTCAAGAATGGAGAGAGTTGTACGTGAAAGAATGACTACTCTTGATCCTACAACGGTTACAGCATCAAGCCTGATCAACATCAAGCCCGTAACCGCAGCGATCAAGGAGTTCTTCGGAAGTTCACAGCTTTCACAGTTCATGGATCAGAACAATCCTCTTTCGGAGCTGACCCATAAGCGTCGTCTTTCCGCACTTGGTCCCGGCGGTCTCTCAAGAGATCGTGCAGGTTTCGAAGTCCGAGACGTACACTATACTCACTATGGAAGAATGTGCCCGATAGAGACCCCCGAAGGTCCCAACATCGGTCTTATCAACTCCCTTGCATCATATGCAAGAATAAATGAATATGGTTTCGTTGAGGCTCCTTACAGAGTCTGTGACAAATCAGATCCCGAGAATCCCCGCGTAACGGATGAGGTTGTTTACCTTACCGCCGATGAGGAAGACCGCTACGTTGTTGCTCAGGCTAATGAGCAGCTTGACGAGAACGGTTACTTCGTTCACCGTCATGTATCCGGACGTTACCGTGATGAGATTTCTTCCTACGAGAAGAGAAAGATCGACCTCATGGACGTATCTCCGAAGATGGTATTCTCGGTTGCAACCGCAATGATTCCTTTCCTTCAGAACGACGATAGTAACCGTGCTCTGATGGGATCCAACATGCAGCGTCAGGCAGTGCCCCTTCTTTTCACCGAGTCACCTGTTGTAGGTACCGGTATGGAAATGAAGACAGCCGTTGACTCGGGTGTCTGCGTAGTGGCTGAAAATGCCGGCGTTGTTGAATATGCTTCATCAGACCGCATCGTTATCAGAAAGGATGACGGCGAGAAGGATGAATATGTACTCCAGAAATTCGTAAGAAGTAACCAGGGTACCTGTATCAACCAGCGTCCTCTCTCAAAGAAGGGCGACCGTGTTGAAAAAGGCGATGTGATCGCAGACGGCCCTTCAACCGCAGGCGGCGAGCTTGCACTCGGAAAGAACCCTCTCATCGGTTTCATGACATGGGAAGGTTACAACTACGAGGATGCGGTACTTCTTTCAGAAAGACTTGTACAGGATGATGTTTATACCTCAGTTCATATCGAAGAGTATGAGACCGAGGCAAGAGATACAAAGCTTGGACCCGAAGAGATAACAAGAGACATCCCGAGTGTCGGTGATGATGCTCTTAAGGATCTCGATGAGAGAGGCGTTATCAGAATCGGTGCTGAGGTAAGAGCGGGAGATATCCTTGTAGGTAAGGTAACACCTAAGGGCGAGACCGAGCTTACTGCAGAGGAAAGACTCCTCCGTGCGATCTTCGGTGAGAAGGCAAGAGACGTAAGGGATACCTCACTCCGTGTTCCTCACGGTATGTTCGGTACCATCGTTGATGCAAAGGTGTTCTCAAGAAAGAACGGCGATGAGCTTCCTCCCGGAGTTAATGAGAGCGTAAGAGTTTACATCGCACAGAAGAGAAAGATTCAGGTCGGCGACAAGATGGCAGGCCGTCACGGAAACAAGGGTGTTGTTTCACGAGTACTTCCCGTTGAAGATATGCCTTTCCTTCCCAACGGACGTCCGCTTGACATCGTGCTTAACCCTCTCGGCGTTCCTTCCCGTATGAACATCGGACAGGTGCTTGAAATCCACCTTTCCCTTGCTTCACAGGTTCTCGGTTACAAGGTTTCAACCCCTGTATTCGACGGAGCAAAAGAGGCAGATATCGAAGAATCACTCGTACTCGCAAATGACTATGTAAACATGGATCTTGACGAGTTCGAGGAAAAATACAAGGATGTACTCAATCCTGAAATACTTAAGTTCCTGATCGACAATCAGGACTACAGAAAGGAATGGGCAGGTGTTCCGATCAAGCCCGACGGTAAGGTTCAGCTTCGTGACGGACGTACCGGAGAGCCTTTCGACGGAGAGGTAACCATCGGCTTCATGCACTACCTGAAGCTCCACCACCTCGTAGACGATAAGATCCATGCCCGTTCAACAGGTCCTTACTCACTTGTTACACAGCAGCCTCTCGGCGGTAAAGCCCAGTTCGGTGGCCAGCGTTTCGGTGAGATGGAAGTTTGGGCGCTCGAAGCATACGGCGCTGCAAATATCCTTCAGGAAATCCTGACTGTAAAGTCGGATGACGTAACAGGACGTGTTAAGACCTATGATGCCATTATCAAAGGTGACAACATCTCAGATCCGGGAATTCCCGAGTCCTTCAAGGTACTTCTTAAAGAGCTCCAGTCACTTGCACTTGATATCAAGGTGCTTGACGAGAACGACAACGAAGTAAACCTTACCGAAGAGATCGATTCCGGCAACTATGCTTATGATGATGAGCACAGAGCACTCATGGAAGGCGAGAACGTCGGAAAGTCGATGGATCGCGACGAAATGAGCGAAGCCGGCTACGGTGAGATTGAGGCAGGAGATGACGGAGATCTCTTCGGCGGCTATGTTGAAGATGATTTTTCCGGTTCGGATGACTACATTTAATTATCATTTTAGGAAAGGGGCATCAGGGCATGTCATTTGAAATGATGGACAAAAGCGAAAAGAAGATTATATATGACAAAATCAAGATCGGTCTTGCTTCACCCGAGAAGATCAGAGAATGGGCCAAGGCAGGAAGAAGCGGCGATGTTACCGAATATGAGGTAAAGAAGCCCGAAACGATCAACTACAGAACCCTCAAACCCGAAAGAGACGGTCTCTTCTGCGAGAAGATATTCGGACCCACAAAGGATTGGGAGTGCCATTGCAGAAAGTACAAGAAGATCGCAAACAGAGGTATCATTTGTGACAAGTGCGGCGTTGAAGTTACAAAGGCTTCCGTTCGTCGTGAGCGCATGGGCTACATCGAGCTCGCAGCACCTGTTTCACACATCTGGTACTTCAAAGGCATTCCGAGCCGCATGGGACTGATCCTTGATCTTTCACCCAGAGTACTTGAGAAGGTTCTCTATTTTGCAAACTACATCGTACTTGATCCCGGAGAGACCGGACTTCATCAGAAGGACATCCTTACCGAGACAGAGTACCATGCAAATATTGAAAAGTATGGTTATGGCAGCTTCCGTGTAGGAATGGGAGCAGAGGCCATCATGGAGCTTTTGCAGGCTATCGACCTCGAGAAAGAGGACGAGGAGCTTCGTAAAGAGCTTTCGGAAGCAAACGGACAGAAGAGGGCAAAGATCATCAAGAGACTTGAGGTTGTTGAAGCTTTCCTTGAATCCGGCAACAGACCCGAGTGGATGATACTTACCGTAATCCCGGTAATTCCTCCGGATCTCCGCCCCATGGTACAGCTTGACGGCGGACGTTTCGCAACCAGCGATATGAACGACCTGTACCGCAGAATCATCAACAGAAATAACCGTCTTAAGAGACTCCTTGAACTCGGAGCACCCGACATCATCGTTCGTAACGAGAAGAGAATGCTCCAGGAGGCAGTGGATGCCCTTAACGACAACGGAAGACGCGGACGTGCAGTTACCGGCCCCGGAAACAGAGCCCTGAAGTCACTTTCAGACATGTTAAAGGGTAAGCAGGGACGTTTCCGTCAGAACCTTCTCGGAAAGCGTGTTGACTACTCAGGACGTTCCGTTATCGTCGTAGGACCCGAACTTAAGATTTATCAGTGCGGTCTTCCCAAGGAGATGGCTATCGAGCTCTTCAAACCCTTCGTAATGAAGGAACTCTCCGCAAGAGGAATCGCTACAAACGTAAAGGCAGCAAAGAAAAAGGTTGAAAGACTCATGCCCGAGGTTTGGGACGTGCTCGAGGATGTAATCAAAGAGCATCCCGTAATGCTGAACCGTGCACCAACACTGCACAGACTCGGTATCCAGGCATTTGAGCCCATCCTTGTTGAAGGTAAGGCTATCAAGCTTCATCCCCTCGTATGTACCGCGTTCAACGCCGACTTCGATGGTGACCAGATGGCTGTGCATCTTCCTCTTTCGGTTGAAGCTCAGGCTGAGTGCCGTTTCCTTCTTCTTTCACCTAACAACCTCCTTAAGCCTTCAGACGGAAAGCCGGTTGCCGTTCCTTCACAGGATATGGTACTCGGTATCTACTATCTGACTATGGACCGTCCCGGAGCAAAGGGAGAGGGAAGCTTCTACAAGAATATGAACGAAGCTATCCTTGCATATGAAAACGGCTACATCACTCTTCAGTCCCTTATCAAGGTAAGAAGAGAGATCGCAGGAGCACTCGGCGAGGTTGAGACAGGCATTGTTGAAACCACACTCGGAAGACTGATCTTCAATGAGGTGATTCCTCAGGATCTTGGCTATGTTGACAGAACAAAGCCTGAGAACAAGTTCCTTCCCGAGATTGATTTCCTCGTAAGAAGAAACGAGCTCAAGCCGATACTTGAAAAGTGCATAAACAAGTACGGAGCAACAAAGACAGCAGAAATCCTTGACTCCGTTAAGTCACTCGGTTACAAATACTCAACAAGGGCAGCGATGACCGTATCGATTCACGATATGACCGTGCCTGCAGCAAAGAAGGAGATTATTGCAGATGCAGAGTCCACTCTTGCATCCATCACCGAAGCCTTCAGACAGGGTATGATGACCGACGAAGAGCGTTATAAGCTCGTAATTGAGACCTGGAAGCAGGCCGATGACGAAATCACCAAGAAGCTTCTTGCAGGTCTTGACCGTTACAACAACATCAAGATGATGGCACATTCAGGAGCCCGTGGTTCCGATAAGCAGATCAAACAGCTTGCCGGAATGCGTGGTCTGATGGCAGATACATCAGGTAAGACCATAGAGCTGCCTGTAAAGGCTAACTTCCGTGAAGGTCTTGACGTACTCGAGTATTTCATTTCCGCACACGGTGCACGTAAAGGTCTTTCCGATACGGCGCTCCGTACAGCAGACTCCGGTTACCTTACCAGACGTCTTGTTGACGTATCACAGGATCTTATCATCAGAGAGGTTGACTGCTCGGCAGATGCAGAAGAATATCCCGGCATGATCGTATCCGCTTTCATGGAGGGCAAGGAGCTTGTAGAGAGCCTTCAGGATAGAATTACCGGAAGAACCTCATGCGAGACCATCTATGATGACAACGGCGAAGTGATCGTTAAGAAGAACCAGATGATCACTCCTGCAAGGGCAGAGAGAATCTGTGCTACCAAGGCTGTAATGGATGCCGGAAACGATGCCAAGATCAAGATCCGTACCGCTCTTACCTGCCGTTCACACATCGGCGTATGTGCTAAGTGCTACGGTGCAAACATGGCAACAGGCGCACCCGTTCAGGTCGGTGAAGCAGTAGGTATCATCGCAGCTCAGTCAATCGGTGAGCCCGGTACACAGCTTACGATGAGAACTTTCCATACCGGTGGTGTTGCAGGTAGTGATATCACACAGGGTCTTCCCCGTGTAGAAGAACTTTTTGAGGCAAGAAAGCCCAAGGGTCTTGCAATCATCGCTGAATTTGGCGGTAAAGTAACAATTTCAGATACAAAGAAGAAGCGTGAAGTAATAATCACCAACGAAGAAACCGGAGAGACCAAGGCTTACCTCATCCCTTACGGTTCAAACATCAAGGTAGAGAACGGACAGGTTCTTGAAGCAGGTGACGAGCTTACGGAAGGTTCCGTAAATCCTCATGATATCCTTAAGATCAAAGGACTCCGTTCCGTTCAGGATTATATGCTCCGCGAAGTTCTCCGTGTTTACAGACTTCAGGGTGTTGAGATCAACGATAAGCATATAGAGGTTATCGTACGTCAGATGCTCAAGAAGATCAGGATTGAAAACAGCGGAGATTCGGAATTCCTTCCCGGCGCAATGGTTGATACCCTCGACTTCGAGGATGTTAATGCAGAGCTTGAGAAAGAGGGCAAGGAGCCTGCAACAGGCGAGCAGATCATGCTCGGTATCACAAAGGCTTCACTTGCTACCAACTCCTTCCTGTCAGCTGCATCCTTCCAGGAGACCACCAGGGTTCTTACCGAAGCAGCGATCAAGGGTAAGGAAGATCCGCTTATCGGTCTCAAAGAGAACGTTATCATCGGTAAGCTGATCCCTGCAGGTACAGGTATGAACGTTTACCGTGAAGTCAAGCTTGATTCCGACGCCAAGGAAGTAGTACGTCTTGCAGAGCTCAAGAGACAGCTTGCAGAGGCTAAGATCCGCGAGGAAGAAGAGCGTAAAGAAAAGAAAGAAAAGAGCAAGGCTGCAAGAGAAGAAGCCAGAGCTCGCGGCATGAATATCGAAGGTGCCGAGGGTGGAGACGATGTTTACTATTACTCACCCGAGGATGTCGAGGAATATGACGAAGACGAAGTATTCGATGATGAAGATGCATTCGAATATGAAATTGATGAGGACGATTTCATCGAATCTGAAGAAGATGATGAAGATGACGATGAACAGTAATCTTTCTTAAAAAAACTCCCGCCTGTCTATACAGGCAGGCGGGCTTCTCTTTAAAAATAATCTTAAATAATCAAAAAAAGAAAATCGAAAACTATTATCTGGCCCCATATGCGGAGGAATTAAATGGATTATAAAAAAATGTCCCTTCCGGAGCTCAAAGAAGCAGTCAAAGAAAGAAAAATCAAGGGCACAAGTACATTAAGAAAGCCTGAACTTATTGAAATTCTTGAAAAATATGATGCAGAGCATGCTCCAAAGGAAAAAGTAGTTAAAATTTCCAAAAAACAAGTTGAAAAATCAGCAGAAAAACCCGTTGAAAAAACCGAAAATAAAAAAGAAGAAAAGCCTGCAGAAAAACCTGTAGAAAAGCCCGTGGAAAAACCTGTGGAAAAGGCAGAAGAAAAGCCTGTAAATGCACCGGCTCAGGAGCCTGAAGCTACAGCTACGTCCGGCAGGGTACAGAGAGTTGTAAAGACTGATCAGCAGTACTATCAGGCAAGACCTCAGGGAAACTATCAGCAGTCTTACTATCAGCAGGGCTATCAGAGAAATCAGTATCCTCAGCAGGGTAATTATCAGCAGGGCTATCAGCAGAATTATCAGAGAAACAATTACCAGCAGAATACTTATCAGCAGGGCAATTACCAACAGCCCCAGGCCTATCATGCAGGCTATCAGCAGGGCAATTACCAGCAGCGTCAGTATTCACAGACCCAGTACTATCAGGCAGGACCTAACCAGTACCAGCAGCCTCAGACAAGGCCACAGCCCCAGCAGCCTGTAAAACCGCAGGCTCCCGCACAGGCAACTCCTGTGCCCGCTGCCGCACCGGCTCAGCCTGTTGTAAATGAGGAACCCCTTGATACAGGAGTAAGCCGTGAGGGCGTGCTTGAGGTTCTGAAAACCGAAGGCTATGGCTTTATCCGTTGTGACAATTATCTTCCGGGTGACGAGGATGTCTATATTTCCCCGACCCAGATCAGAAGATATAATCTCAAGACCGGTGACATGATAAAGGGTAACCTCAAGAGAAAGAATCCTCAGGAAAAATTCCAGGGTATGTACTGCATTGAGTCTATCAACGGTGTTGAACCCGAAATAGCAGCAAAAAGACCCAGGTTTGAGGACCTTACCCCTGAATTTCCTCATGAGAGAATACATCTTGAAACACAGGGCGCAAGCACTGCAATGAGAATTGTGGACATTATTTCGCCGATAGGCAAGGGACAGCGTGGTATGATCGTATCCCAGCCCAAGGCAGGTAAGACCACACTCCTTAAGCAGATAGCAAATGCTATCACCCAGAACCATTCTGACATGTATCTCTTCATACTTCTCATCGATGAGAGACCTGAGGAGGTTACCGATATAAAAGAAAGCATCAAGGGTGACAAGGTAGAGGTTATCTACTCAACCTTCGATGAGCTTCCCGAGAACCATAAGAGAGTTTCGGAAATGGTAATAGAGCGCTGCAAACGACTTGTAGAGCATGGAAAGGACGTATGCATCCTTCTTGACTCAATCACAAGACTTGCAAGAGCTTACAACCTTACCTGCGATAACTCCGGACGTACACTTTCCGGCGGTCTCGATCCCGCAGCCCTTCATATGCCGAAGAAATTCTTCGGTGCTGCCCGCTGCATGAGAGAGGGCGGAAGCCTTACGATACTTGCAACCGCGCTTGTAGATACCGGCAGCCGCATGGATGATGTTGTATTCGAGGAATTCAAAGGTACGGGTAACATGGAACTCGTGCTTGACCGTTCGCTTTCGGAAAGAAGAATCTTCCCGGCTATCGACCTGCCTAAGTCAGGAACCAGAAGAGAAGACCTTTTGCTTGAAGATGAAGAACTCCGTGCCGCCTTCTTAATGAGAACCGCGCTTAACGGTGCAAAGTCGGAAGAAGCGATCGAAATTATCCTGAATATGCTGAAATCCACGAAATCCAACCAGGAAATGATAGGATATATACTTAAACATGGTATTTTCAATAAGACAGTTCAATAATACTTAAAAAAAAATCTTGCAAAGCTAAAAAGTATATGATATAATACAAAAGCTATGCACAAAAGGATTATTCCAATTTTGTACGAAATGAGAGGTGAATGAAATGCAGGAAGCAATACAGCCCAAATATTATCAGGCAAAGGTAACATGTAACTGTGGCAATACTTTTGTAACAGGCTCAACAAAGGAAGAGATTCACGTAGAAATCTGCTCAAAGTGCCATCCTTTCTATACAGGCCAGTCAAAGGCTGCTTCAGCACGTGGTGCTATAGAGAAATTCAACAAGAAATACGGTTTGTAGAAAGATACCTGCTCAGAAGCAAATATGGGCGGGTTACAGGCGTGTCCGGATCCGCTGTTTGAGTGGGGAATCCGAACATACTGAACACTTGATTTTAAGGATCAGCTCGGGAAAAACCCGGTCTGGTCCTTTTTAATATTTATGTGACATTAAAAGAGGTGTATGATGAAAAACTCCGGAATCGGGGGTCAGGCAGTAATCGAAGGCGTAATGATGAAGAACAAAAGCAAATACGCCACTTCTGTCAGAATCCAGGACAATTCAATACAATGTGAAGTAAAAGAATATCACAGCATAACCGAAAAGCACAAATGGCTCGGGCTGCCCTTTATCAGAGGCGGAGTAAATCTTGTGGAATCCATGATAATCGGAACAAAGACCCTCAGCTATTCGGCAAACTTTTTTGAAGAGGAAGAACCCAAGAAAGAGGACGAGAAGGGCTTTATGTCAGGCTGGGTAATGGCACTTACCATGCTGTTTTCCTTCGGCCTTGCCTTGTTTCTTTTCATGTTCCTGCCGCAGTTTCTGTCCGAGCTTATCTGTAAGGCACTTGACCTTCCGATAGGAGGCAAGGCAGGAGCCGTGATTGAAGGCTTCTTCAAGATTTTCATTTTTGTGCTTTATATTTTCCTGATCACATTGATGGACGATATCAAAAGAACTTTTATGTATCATGGTGCAGAGCACAAATCCATCAACTGTGTGGAACATGGGCTCCCGCTGACTGTTGAAAATGTAAAGAAATCAAGCCGCTTCCACAAACGCTGTGGTACAAGCTTTATCATCTTCGTACTGCTCATCGCTATCATCGTGCACATGTTCATACCGAAGATCACAGGCTTTGGAAAGCTTATAAACTTCCTGCTTCGCTTCGGTATCAGGATACTTCTTCTTCCCGTAATTGCGGGTATTTCCTATGAATTCCTCCGCATTGCAGGAAGAAACGACAATGGTTTTATCAATTTCATGTCAAAGCCCGGGTTCTGGATGCAGAAGCTTACAACCCGTGAGCCCACAGATGACATGATAGAGGTTGCGATCAACTCAGTGGAAAAGGTCTTTGACTGGAGAAAGTTCCTTAAGGAAAATTTTGATGTGGAAGTAGAATACCCTGAAGGCTGGGAAAACCCCGAGCCCGAAGGCGAAGCCTGCACCACCTCCGGCCTCTGCCCGAAGTGATTAAGCCAGAAGCAATTAAGCTGGAAGTAATAAGCAAAGAATACCCCCAAAAATAAACAGAATGAGTGATAAAATAAACTATAAAACATGGTTTAATAACAACAAGCAAACCCTAATATCCTCCGCCCACGCCCCCGCCGAAGCCACCGCCGAGCTCAAACTCCTTCTCGAATACCTCTGCGACCTGCCGTATTCAAAATTCCTGATATGCGGTGAAGATGAGATAAAAGAAGAGAATCTTAAAAAGCTTGACAAAGCAGTGCAAAAACTACTTACCGGCACTCCGGTCGATCACATCATCGGCAAACGCTGGTTCATGGGCCTTGAATTTGAGATTGACGAAAATACCCTGATTCCGAGGCAGGAGACCGAAATTCTGGTAGAAAAAGCCTTTAACAGTGTTATGGCAGATATTGCTACCTCTGATGAAAATGCAGAATATCGGATACTTGATCTCTGCACCGGCAGCGGGTGCATAATAATTTCCCTTGGAAAGCTTTTGAATGATAAGCTGAGACCTGCGGAGAAAGTAAGTCCGGAAATCGAATACTATGCCTCCGATATTTCGGAAAAGGCTCTGAAGAAAGCTTCCGAGAATGCCGGAAAACATGGTGTTCATGTAAAATTCATCCGAAGCGATATGTTTGAAGATATCAGAAAAATTTCTTTGGACAACCGGTCATATGAGCTTTCTTTCGACATGATAATTTCCAACCCTCCCTACATTTCCAAGGCAGAGATGGAAAAGCTTGACAAGAAGGTTTCAGAGCATGACCCATACGCCGCGCTTTACGGTGGTGAAGACGGACTCGATTTCTATAGGATAATAGCAGAACAGGCCAAGAATTACCTTGCTCCAGGTGGCCGGCTCCTTCTGGAAATAGGTTATGAACAGGGTGAAAGCGTAAAGAAACTGCTCGAAGCACAAGGTTACACCAACATAGAAATATTGAAAGACTACTCAGGTCTTGATAGAGTAGTAACAAGCCGGATAACAAATAATAGTGTAAAGAGTAATTAATAATAGAGGAAAAAACAGGAGAGAGAAACATGTTTGACAGACTAGACGATATTTTAATGAAATACGAGGAGCTCCAGGCCGAGCTTTCATCCCCGGATGCGGCAAACGACCAGAACCGCTTCAGGAAGCTGATGAAGGAACAGTCGGACCTGACTCCGCTCGTAGAAAAATATACCGAGTACAAGGCTGCAAAGAAGAACATCGAAGACAGCCTTGAACTTATTGACATGGAAAGCGACGAGGAAATGAAGGAGCTTGCAAGAGAAGAGCTTGCAGCAAGCAAGGCCGATGTTGAAAGGCTTGAGCGTGACCTTAAAATCCTTCTGCTTCCTAAGGACCCGAGCGATGACAAGGACATCGTGGTTGAAATCCGTGCAGGCGCAGGCGGTGATGAGGCAGCACTTTTTGCAGCTGAGCTTTACAGGATGTATGTTCATTACATCGAGTCAAAGCGTTGGAAGGTTGAGCTTGTAAACGTAGACGAGACCGGAATCGGCGGAATGAAGGAAGTCGAATTCATGGTAAAGGGCCAGGGCGCATATTCGGTGCTTAAATATGAGTCCGGCGTTCACCGTGTACAGCGTGTACCGGAGACCGAATCGGGCGGAAGAATCCACACAAGTACCGCTTCGGTTGCCGTAATGCCCGAGGCAGAAGAAGTGGATGTGCAGATTGATGAGAAGGATATCCGAATCGACGTAATGCGTGCATCCGGAAACGGCGGACAGTGTGTCAACACGACCGACTCGGCAGTACGCCTTACCCACTATCCGACAGGAATCGTCGTATATTCCCAGACCGAAAAATCCCAGCTCCAGAACCGCGACAAGGCCTTTGCCCTGCTTCGTGCAAAGCTCTATGATCTTGAGCTTCAGAAGGCACATGATGCCGAGGCCGATGCGAGAAGAAGCCAGATCGGAACGGGCGACCGCTCGGAAAAAATCAGAACCTACAACTTCCCCCAGGGAAGAGTAACGGATCACCGCATCGGGCTTACACTATACAAGCTTGACAAGGTGATGAACGGAGACATTCAGGAGATAATCGATGCCTGCATCGCAGCCGATCAGGCAGCAAAGCTTGCAAAGATGAACGAGGATTAAAAACATATTTATTGAGGGTTTATATGATAACAAGTGCTACGAATCCAAAACTGAAAAGAATTGCTTCATTACTTAAAAAATCGGCTCACAGAAAGGCTGAGGGGGTCTTTGTGATAGAAGGCTTCAAAATGTTCATGGAGGTACTTGCACAGTGTCCCGAACGTTTTGAGGAGATCCTTTTTACCGAGGCGGCAAAGAACAAGATGGTGTCCACATTTGGCGAACCGGTGATCGAAGGACTTAAATATGAGCTTGTCGAAGAAAAACTCTTTGAGAAAATTGCCGAAACCGTCACACCGCAGGGAGTGCTTGCGATAGTAAAAACACCGGCCTATAATCTTTCGGATATTCTGAAGGATAATACTGCAAAGCTTCTGGTGCTTGATAACCTTCGCGACCCCGGTAATCTCGGAACTATCGTAAGGACTGCCGAGGCAGCCGGCATGAGCGGAATACTTTTAAGCGAAGGCTGTGTGGACATTACAAATCCGAAGGTTGTGCGCTCGACCATGGGCGCTATCCTCAGGGTACCCTTTGTGGGCTGTGAAAGGCTTTCGGATGAGCTTTTGAGGCTAAAAGAAAATTACTATGGATTTACGGTATATGCAACCGCGTTAAACGGCTCGGTTGTGTTTACCGAGAATAAATATTACGGCCGCTGTGCGATAGTCATAGGAAACGAGTCCAATGGGGTAAGCCCGGAGGTGCTTGCGGCCGCAGATAAAAAAATCAGGATCCCGATGGCCGGCAAGGTGGAGTCTTTAAATGCCGCCGTAGCCGCAGCCGTTGTGATGTATGAAGTAAACAGGTACTGAAAGGAGCATGAAATGGTAAAACACGTAATCCTCTGGCAGCTTAAGGACGAGCTTGCCGGAACAGAAAAAGAACTTGTTAAAAAAGGAATCAAGGAAAGCCTTGAAGCACTTAAGGGTGTTGTGCCCGGTCTCATCGAGATCAAGGTAATAACTGAAGGACTCGCCAGTTCAAATGCGGATGTGATGCTTGACACAATGCTTGAAAGCGAAGCAGCACTGAAAGGCTATGCGGTTCATCCCGCACATGTCATGGCAGCGGACACATATGTTCGGCCTTTTACGAAAGTAAGAGTATGTATGGACTATGAAGTATAGTTGCAGCTGATAGCTGAAAGAATAAATAATTAAATTTGTTACTGCATTTAACGGCAGAAATGTAAGAATTTCCTACATTTCTGCCATTTTTTTATTAAAAAACAGATATGTCGGATATGGACAGTTTATTTGCCGTTGATACATGTTTTGTTTTATGTTAATATTAATTTATCCTGAAAAGGTAAAGGCAGACAAATGAATAGGTAATAAAGATAAGTAAAGGAGAAAGTGTTATGCCTAAAAAAAATGAAAAACTCACATATGAAAACATGAGCGGTTTCAGGGGAAGCAAATCTTTTAATTTCTGGCTGGAAAGATTTATTTATGATACAACAGAGATAGTAAATCGTCTTGACCCGGATTTTTATAATGAAATCATAGTTGCATATACTGATTATGAGAGCACATGCAAGGATATTCCCGCTAAAGGAAGGGAAAAACATAAGTACTATAATGCAGATCTGCCTCAGTTAAACAGGGAAGACGGTGATGAGGGGTTAAGAAATAAACTTATTTCATCGATGAATAAAACCAGTGATATTTACAATAAACTTTATGATGAACTCACACCGGAAAATGAGAAGTTTGCCAATTATCTTGATCTTTTAAGTCTGCCGTTGGAAGCCGGCAAAGGAGATATTTCACAGCTGTTTTCGGAAAACGGTAATCTCAGCGCCCTGTTGGGAACCATAGCGCAGGCTCCGAAGCTTGTTACCAAGAAAACAAAGGTAAACGGCAAAGAAGTAACTACCGTTGATTTTGACAAGATGAGGGAAAATCTCGGTGAACTCTACGAACCTTTGATGGATTATTACGGCTGCATAAAAAAGCTTGTCGATCTTGAATATGAAAAGCAGCGACTGGAGAAAGAGGGCCCGGATACTGCTAAGGAAAAGGAATACCTTAAAAAACTCAAAGGACAGTATCAGGAAACCATTAAGGTATTTGACCGGCTGACTGAAATTGAACTTAAGAATCCCGGAAAATATGACGACACGTATCTTAATAATAATCTTGACCATCTTTTAGGTACAACACCGAAAAATACGAGGGATATAAGAACTAACATAGCAGGTATGAAGGCTCAGGTCAGTGCAATTGAGAGAGGCTGGGGCCTTAATGAGCTGCCCATTTTTGATTATCTCGGTGCAGTAATACAGGCAAATGACAGAAGGGTTATGGAATTACCCGAGCAGCTGAAAAGCTGGGATAAAACAATAGATGACAGAAAAAAAGAATATGAAAAACTGCTTGAAACGATAGAAAAAACGAAGAAGGATCCCGATGCCGATGAAGACAAACTTGAGGAGCTTGAAGAGCAGGAGAAAAAGTCCAAAGCACTTATTGACAAAGATATTGAAGCCAGAAAGAACTGTTTCTTAGCCTATACAGATGCCATGCGCATGAAAAATGCCACAGACAAGATGAAAGTGGTAATGGATAAGAGAGTCAGAAATGTTCAGCAGAAAAAAGAAATAATAGAACAGATTGAGGATTTTGCGGACAATATCGGAGGCTTTCATGTAGGCGATGCCAAAACTACATATGCCGGTTTTTATAACAACTATGAGGTGGGAATTAAGGAAATAAGAAAATCGCTCGGAATGGAGGAACGTGTACATAAGCCGGCCGATCCCGCCATAACCGAAAGAGAAGTCAGATTATACGATACGGTTGTAGAGAATGAAAGACTCAGTGCCATAAGCCCCAACCTGGCCGAAATGGGAAGGACTGCCATATATTTTGAAAACATAATAGATATCTATGGCTCGAAGCCCAAGCACCATTCATCCTGGGAAAGAGACAACCAGAATATTATCAAAAAGGTTGATTTTGAAAATACCCTTAAACCTTATGATGCATCCGGACTGCCTTTCAACGAGATGGAGATCGCATCACTTTCCATGGCAGGAACGCTTGATGCTCACAAGCTGAACCGAAAGATCAGAAACAATCCTTACATGAAGGATGATAAAGATCTTATGGCTAACAACTGGACTCTCTGGGGACTTGACTGCGGTCTGGAGGAAAACGGACCGAGACCCGGATTTGAGATGTACAGGGAAATAGTCCAGTATGGCAGGGAAAAGGCCCAAAATGCCATGACGGCATATGCTGATGGCAACAAGGAACCTCTTGCCAAAATCATACATAATGCTTTTGGTCAGTTCGTAACAGATTGGAAGAACGGCAGCACGCTGCAGTCAAATGCGCCTATTTACTATGGTCTGATGGCGTCGTACTTCGATATTATGAACCGAGATCCCGAAATGAAGTCTGCGGTTGAAAAGATCAACAACGAGCTTAAGCCGGAGGAGAGGCTTGACCTGAAGCAGGTTGAGAACATTAAGGAAGCTTATCATACCCGCATGAAGGGCTTGATAGTCGAAAAGAGTTTTGATGATAAAGATATGTACAAGTATCTTTCTGCCGAGAAAAAGAAAGACTACATACGCGGAAGGATCATAGGGGAAGCTTTCGCTTCCGAGAAGCAGGTTTTCTCCGCCATGCCCAAAGTATTGAAAGCACACGCGGAAACGGACAAGGAAATCGAAAAGATAGCGATGACCGTAGAAAACAATAATGACCTGGTCACTCAGAAATCCTTTGATCATATGATGAAATTTGCCAAGCCTTCCAAGGCGGTTGAATATATGGCAAGCCCCGAAGGCAGGAAAGAATTCGAAGAGTTTGTGGATAAAATGCAGACAAAGTATGATCTTTCGCCTCAGAAAATGGAAGCCATGTCAATCGAAAGCAGATATGCTGACGAATTGATACAGTACAAAAATGAAATTAGTGCGTTCAATTTCAGGGCAGCAAACAAGATGATAGTGAATGAACTTAACGGTCCTGAAAAGAAACCCGAAGAGTTAAGGGAACTGATGCGTGAACACATGGTTAATTCCTTCTATGCAAGAGGATGTGAAAAGGCGGCACAAAATGGTGTAAAAGACAGCTTTTTCTACTTCTACAATCAGAAAGATTATGAAGGTCTGATGAATGTGCGCGAAAAGTTTGAAGGCTATGTTGACCGTTATATGAACAATCTGTCCATGGATAACTTTAATAATGAGGTGGCGGCTACCATGCTGACTGACGATGGCTATCTTATGATGTCTGAGTCAGTTGTGGATAATCTGTATACGGCAGCCAAGTTTGACATTCATAAGGAAAACAGGCAGAATCAGAAGGTAAAGGATTTTGATAAGGGTATCGAAGCGCTTGAAAATGCCCAGCAGGGTGTATGGTTCGGAACCGAAGAATACAAAAAAATACTCGAAGATTTCAAGAAGCTTAATGAGGATATAAAGAAGACCGAAGCCGAGTATGCCAAGAATCCTTCATATGTCAATCCAGGGCTTGCAGCACGTGAAAAAGATCTGATCGGGCGCATGGAGGCCTACAACAACCGTAAGAAGACCGAAATTGACACTGCAAAGAAAAATGAAAAGAAAGTAAACGAAAACTCCCAGAAGCGTCTTAACGCCATGACTGATGCACTTAAGTCTCTTAAGGAAAGATATGAATTCGATCAGGTGGAAGCTGAGTATTCTGCAGAATCGGTTCAGAAAGCGGAGGCGGAATATAAGACTCTTCTCAGTGCGGAGAAATTCAGGAAGAAACTTGCAGAGGATGCAGAAAAGGAAAAGAAGGCAGATGAGTCTTCAATAAAAATCGGAAATTCGCCCGAAGATCATATAAAACTGCTTGACAACATTAACAAGGAGGAAGAAAAACACAGAGCGAATACCAAAGATGAGAAGAAGATCATTAAATCAGTTCATCGTACTCTCTTTAACGAGACCATAAAGGACGAGTATATGCAGATGATCAAAGAGAAAAAGTATGATAAAGGGAAGAAGATTATTGACTCCTTCTTTAACAAGAAAAACTTTAATGCCAATCTTGATCGTTTCTCCGGTGTTTTCAAGGGCAGTGCCTTTGAAACGGAGCTTGAAGCTAATATCAGAAAAGCCATGAACGATCCCGGTAAATCGTTAAACCATGACGAGGTTATTGAAATCAAGGATAAATCCATTTCGACGGTTATCAATAATTCAAAGGCGGTTTATGAAAATTCCAAGGACAAGGCCGAAAAGAGGAAGGCACTCGGCAATATGATAGAAACAGCTAATATTGCAAAGATTATAGGCGGCGGCAATAAACTGAAGCTTAATATTGAAAAGATGACTGCGGAATATAATAAACTCGGTGAAGAAACGATGCTAAAAAGCGATAAAAAGCCTGGTCAGGAAATGAAGAAAAAGTGATGACGGAATCTGATATGTATCTATAAAAAAACTTGCTAAATAGTGGTTTTTGTGGTAGACTATTAGCTGAATTTGGTGGGTGCCCGGGATGCTTTACAAAGCCCGGGCATTCAGTTGAATATAAATTGAAAGGAAAAAAGAGATGAGCAGAGTAAGTTTTGACTATTCAAAGGCATCAAAGTTTATGAACGATTCCGAGCTTGACGGAATTAAGAAAGCAGCACTTGCCGCAAAGGAGACTCTTGTTACAAAGAGCGGCGCAGGAAATGATTTCCTTGGCTGGATCGATCTCCCCGTAAACTATGACAAAGAAGAATTTGCAAGAATAAAGAAGGCAGCAGAGAAGATCAAGAGTGATTCCGATGTACTTCTTGTAATCGGTATCGGTGGTTCATACCTCGGCGCAAGGGCTGCAATCGAGTTCCTTCGCCACAGCTTCTACAACAATGCATCAAAGGAGACCAGAAAGACTCCCGAGATCTACTATGTGGGAAATTCCATCAGCTCTACCTATATTGCTGACCTTATCAATGTGATCGGCGACCGTGATTTCTCAATCAACATGATTTCAAAGTCCGGTACAACAACAGAGCCTGCTATCGCATTCAGAGTTTTCAAGAAACTTCTGATCGAGAAGTACGGCAAGGAAGAGGCTAACAAGAGAATCTATGCAACAACAGACAAAGCAAGAGGCGCACTCAAGAAGGTTGCAAACGAAGAAGGCTATGAGTCCTTCGTTGTTCCCGATGATGTAGGCGGACGTTTCTCAGTTCTTACCGCAGTAGGTCTTCTTCCCATCGCAGTATCGGGTGCAGACATCGACAAGCTGATGGCAGGTGCCGCAGATATGAGACAGGCTTGCCTTGAAAATGACTATGAAAATAACGATGCAGTGCTTTACGCAGCTGTAAGAAATATCTTCTATAACAAGGGTAAGGCAGTTGAAGTGCTTGCAAACTATGAGCCTTCAATGCACTACATTTCAGAGTGGTGGAAGCAGCTCTACGGAGAGAGCGAGGGCAAGGACCAGAAGGGTATCTTCCCTGCAAGCGTTGATCTTACAACAGATCTTCACTCAATGGGACAGTTCATCCAGGACGGCGCAAGGATCATGTATGAGACAGTTCTTGAGCTTGAGGAGAGTGCAGATACCATCACACTTGAGGCTGAGGCAGTAGACCTCGACGGAATGAACTACCTTGCAGGAAAGACGGTTGATTTTGTCAACAAGTCAGCAATGATGGGGACCATCCTTGCACATATCGACGGTGGAGTTCCTAACCTTCTTATCAAGGTTCCTTCAAAGGATGAGTTCACACTCGGCCAGCTTTTCTACTTCTTCGAGTTTGCCTGCGGTGTATCGGGCTATATGCTCGGAGTTAATCCTTTCAACCAGCCTGGCGTTGAATCCTACAAGAAGAACATGTTCGCTCTTCTCGGAAAGCCCGGCTATGAGGATATGAGAGCAGAGCTTCTTAAGAGACTGTAAGTATTTGTTGGGACATGGGGATAAAAAACCTCTTGCTAAACCCTGCAATTTATGTTAATATAACTGTAATTCAAATATGTATTCAACAGAGGAGATTTTTACCATGAAAAGAATTAAAACTCTTGAGACAAGAAATCTTTGCGAGAGCGCTAAGAACGGTGGTTGCGGCGAGTGCCAGACCTCTTGCCAGAGCGCATGCAAGACAAGCAGCGGCGTGATCAACCAGCAGTGCGAGAACAAGAAGGCTACATCACGCAGATAATTACCTGCAAAGCAGAATGTCTTGATAAGCCACAGGAATCCTCGTGAGGCCTGTGGCTTCTTTGTTGTAATGTTTTATGGAGGATAAATGCTACACCAATATAAATTAAACGGCTACAATATAGTTCTTGATACCTGTTCGGGTTCGGTACATAGCGTGGATGAGGTGGCCTATGACATCATTTCACTCTACGAAAATACCGACAGGGAGGAAATCGTCCGTCAGATACTTGAAAAATACAAGGGCAGGACAGACGAGGACGGAAATGAGCTGGTAAACGAAAGCGAGATCCGTGAATGCTTTGAAGATATTGAAGAACTGAAAAAAGCTGGTAAGCTCTTTACACCCGATGAGTTTGCACCGCTTGCAGGCGAGCTTAAGAGGAGGAGCGGAGATGTCATCAAGGCACTCTGCCTTCATGTCGCCCATACCTGCAATCTTAACTGTGAATACTGCTTTGCGGCTCAGGGCAAATATCATGGCGAGAGAGCTGTCATGAGCCTTGAGGTTGGAAAGAAGGCCATCGATTTTCTGATCGAGCATTCGGGAAAACGCCATAATCTCGAGGTGGATTTTTTCGGCGGAGAGCCGCTTATGAATCTTGAGGTATGCAAGCAGATAGTGGAATATGCAAGGTCGCGCGAGAAAGAGTGTAACAAGAAT
>JAFRWN010000096.1 GCA_017437965.1 Lachnospiraceae bacterium | reverse complement strand
CCCATAACCTCAACCACAACATCCACATCGGGATCGTCTATTACTGCCTTGAAATCATGTACAAGTATTTTTTCAACGGGGTCACCCGGGAATTCCCTGAGATCAAGAACATATTTCACGTCAAGATCGAAGCCTACTCTTTTGCTTATCAGTGCAGCATTTTTCGTAAGCACATCATATACTCCGGATCCAACCGTTCCGTAACCTAAAATTGCAACATTCATTTTTATATTCCTCTCTGTTACCTTTTCATTTTCTATTTTGCGGCAAGATACTTAACCGCTTCGTCTATTACTTCGTCATTCTCTGTTTCGGGATCATCCTCTACAGGGAAATCCGGTTCAAAACCTTTGTGATGTATACATACTCCGTCGGGAGTGTACCAGTAAGCGGTAGTGAGCTTGATGCTGCCGCCATTCATCAGATAAGTGGTCTGCATGATGCCTTTTCCGAAACTGGTCTCGCCGAATATCTTCGAATCGCTGAGATAGTATTTAAGACATCCTACCATTACTTCAGAGGAGCTTGCGCTGCCCTTATCCATCAGAAAAGCTACCGGTATATCAAGTGTTATATCGTCAGACGACTTATATTCATCCCTTCTGCCATTTTTATCAACCGCATACATCACTAGCTTTCCGGCTTCAAGGAAACGGTCGCATATTCTGGCAGTCGCATTGGTATCACCGCCGGGATTTCCCCTCAGATCGATGATCAGAGCCTTTGCACCGTTTTCGGTAAGCTCGTCCACTGCACTTGAAAACTGGCCGACGGTTGCACCATCGAACCTGTAAATTTTAACATATCCTACATTATTGTCAAGCATTTTCTGCTCAACATATATTATATCTGCCGCACGGCGCTTTACATCAATCGTAAGTTCTTCGGTTCCACGTTTGATTTTAAGAGATACCGTCGTTGCTCCGTAGCCCTGAAGCATTTCCTCAGCCACTTCAAGTGGCATATCAAGTGTATCGGTACCATCTATCTCAAGAAGGATATCTCCCTCTTCCACACCGTTCTTTGCAGCGCCCTCGCCTGCAATGGCCTTTGTTATCTTCGGTCGGTTTTCCTCTGAATCGATGGTCATATATACACCGATACCGACTATATTGCTGTTTAGCTCGTCCTTTACTTCCTGAAGGTCACGTTTGGGATAAAAAGCGGAATATTTATCACCAAGCCCCTCTACGTAGCCCTTGTAGGCACCGTTGTAGAGGTCTTTATCAACATAATCATTCAGGTAAAACTGATCGATATAATCCTGAATATCATCCAGCCTCACGGTCATAGCATTTCTTCCGTACGGAATATTGAGCTTCCTGTCCCTTATCATCAGCCAGAGAATAAAGGTTGATAATATGAATGCGAGGAACAGTCCGGCCGCAAAGCCTTTTAAAAATTTCTTGTTCATTATCTTACCACGCCTGCTATTATTTATTGAACATAATTCAGCGGATTCACATATTCTCCGTTGATAGTGATTGCAAAGTGAATATGAGGTCCGGTTGAAATTCCGGTAGAACCGACATATGCAATTACCTGGCCCTGCTTTACATAGGAGCCTACGGTTGTATTGAGCTTTGAAGCATGCATATAAACGGTTCTGAAACCGCCGTGATCTATTATTACAAAGTTACCGCATGAATTGTTATAGGTTGCGCTTACAACCTTTCCGGCTGCTGCGGCATAGATCGGGGTTCCGTATGCGCATGCAATATCAACGCCCTTATGGAAGGTACTCGCACCTGCTGTCGGGGCATTTCTCCTGCCGAAGTATGAGCTTATACGGTGCGAAACACCCGGCCAGATAAGAGAATAGAGGCTGGCATTATCGGAAAGTGTTACACCGCTGCTGCTCTGCTGTGAACTCTGTTGCGAGCTCTGCTGCTGTTTTTGCTGTTGCTGCTGTTGCTGCTTTTTCTTTTCAGCCTCAATCTGTTTAAGCCTCTCAGCTTCCTTCTTGGCTGCCTCTTCGGCTGCCTTTCTTTCTCTTTCTATTTCTTCAGCTCTTGCCTTCTCAGCCTGTTCGATAGTCATCTGATTGGTTTCAATCTCTTCCATATAGGCAGAATATACATCCAAAGCCACATTCTTTTTCTTTGCACATTCCTCGAGAGCCTTGTTCTTGCTTTCGATCAACTGTTTTGAAAGCTCATAATATTCTTCATAGGCTTTCTGAGTCTCATTAAGGGTCTCAAGCTCTACTGCAAGCTGATCATTGTACTCGGAAACGGTTTTTACGGTTTCCATGTATTCTGTAAGCAGCTTTTCATCATATTTGGTGATTTCCGAAACATATTCAAAGCGGTTGAGGATTTTTGTGATATCGCCCGAATTAAGCAGTATGTCAAAATAGGAGGTTTCTCCGTTTTCATAGACATACTTGATTCTCGCGCACATTACCTTGTACTGTTCTTCTTTCTTTTCGGTAGCTTCTGCGAGCTTTTCCTCGGTTTCTGCCTTGGTTTCGCTGACAAGCCTGATCTGCTCATCAACATCTGCCATCTTGCCTGCAAGTTCTGCCTGCTTGTCATCAAGCTCTTTGATGTAGGCAACCATATTGTCATATTCAACCGTCAGGCTGTCATATTCCTTCTTCTTTTCTGCAGCGTTTTTCTTTGCTTCTTCAAGAGCCTTTTTAGCATCATTTATAATGGTGTCATAGTTCGAATTCTGTGCCGGTGTGCTTACCGTAATGGTTCCGGGGCCAAATCCGTTTATCTTTTTTGCCTCTTTGTAGGCATAGGAAAACGGAGCTGCAACACAGAGAATCGTAAGGGCACATACCGCTGTTTTTGCAATTTTCCTGATTTTACTCATTAAAAAGCACCTCTGAATAATTAACTCCTTAGTGTGATCTGATCTTCTTCAACTGTTTTGAAAGAGTGAAGGAAGATCCGAGTACGCCGATTCCGAGTCCCATTGCGAACGAAATCGGAAGTATAAATGAAAAAACTTCCTTGATGCTTACAAATTTAACATCGCTGAAGATTCCGCTGAAGCGGCTTGCAACAGCTGCTATTACCTTGTAATACAAAGCATAAAGAACCGAAAGCGGAATAAATACTCCGAGCAAGCCTATTATCAGGCCTTCAACGATAAACGGTCCTCTGATGAAGAAATCCGAAGCGCCGATAAGGTGCATGATGGAGATTTCCCTCTGCCTGATCGTAACACCCGTCGTTATCGTCGTGCTGATAAGGAAGGTGGCAATTGCAAGCAAAAGCCCGACAAGTATTACGGTTCCGATACTTAGTGCACGGTTGATCTTTGTAAGCGTATTTACTACCTTGTTTGAATCATTTACTTTTCTTACGCCATCAATGCTTTCTATTTCATCAACGGCATCACTCTCATATTTCACATCGGTAAAATATACCGTATATGACATTGAATGCTCAAGAGGATTATCGTCCGAGAAGGTTGCAACAAGCTCCTCATTGAGATATTCCTTCTTGTATCTTTCCCAGGTCTCATCGGCATCAAGATATTCATAGCGGGAAACACCTTCTATTTCCGATATTTCATCGCCGATTTCCTTTATTTCCTCTTCTGTTATATCCTCATCAAAAAATACAGTAATACCTACATTTGACTCTGCCTCATAAAGCATATACCGGACATTTGCAAGAACAAAATACAGTATTCCGAAAAGGAAAATGCAGGCACTCATCGTGGCTATCGATGCAACGGAGAAAAGCTTATTTCTCTGAATTCCTTTTACTCCCTGGGTGAAGCTGTAGCCTAAAGCACGAAAACTAAACAAGACCATAGCCTCCCTTCTTGTCATCAATGATCATACCTTCCTGAACACTGATAACTCTCTTTTGCATTTCATCCACTATCTCATGGTTATGGGTTACGACAACAACCGTCGTGCCTCTTTTGTTGACCTCCTCAAGCAGGTTCATGATTTCCCATGAATTCTGGGGATCGAGATTTCCTGTCGGCTCATCCGCAAGCAGTATCATCGGATTGTTTACCAAAGCCCTTGCAAGCGCAACCCTCTGCTGCTCGCCTCCCGACATTTCATTCGGAAAGCTCTTGAACTTATGGGACAGTCCGACCAATGTCAGCATCGTCGATACTTCCCTCGGAATCTTCTTTTTCGGAGCTTCTACAACCTCCTGGGCAAAAGCCACATTCTCATATACATTTCTGTCAGGAAGCAGACGGAAATCCTGGAACACGATTCCGAGTGATCTTCTGTATTTGCACACCTGGCTTTTTTTCAGCTTTCCAAGATCCCTGCCGGCAACATATATCTTGCCCGAAGTGGGCTTTATTTCATTTTCTATCAGTCTTATAAGTGTTGATTTTCCGGATCCGCTCGGTCCTACGATGAAAACAAATTCACCTTTTTTGATGGTGAAGCTGACATCCACAAGCGCATGATTGTCGGAGCCTTCAACATAACTCTTTGATACATGGTCAAAGACGATAACGGGTGTTTCGGTCTGGTCATTAACGGTCAGGCCCTCATCCTTATTCGCCATATACTATTATCCTCCAATTTAAGTTCAGCCGGATAATCAGAGATCAAGACTCTCCATATATTTCATATATTTTACTACCATCAGTGCGATCTTAAAGGTGATGGCGTCATCAAATACCCTGAGGTCAAGATTTGTGCTCTTCTGGAGCTTGTCAAGACGGTATACGAGGGTATTTCTGTGAATATAGAGCTGTCTTGAGGTCTCGGAAACATTCAGGCTGTTTTCAAAGAACTTATTGATAGTGATCAATGTCTCCTCATCAAAATCATCGGGAGTCTTTCCGTCAAATATTTCCTTTATGAACATCTTGCAGAGGGACATGGGAAGCTGATAGATCAGTCTTCCTATTCCGAGATTGGAATATGCGATCACTCTTCTGTCCTCATAGAAGATTTTACCTACATCGAGTGCCATTTTGGCTTCCTTGTAGGATCTTGAAATATCCTTTATCTCATTTACAACGGTACCGAAGGAAACCCTTACTCTTGACATTGCTTCAGTGTTCAGCATGTCAAGAAGCATCTTGGCTGTGTTCATCAGGTCCTCATAGGTATCGGTTTTCTTAAGTTCCTTGACAATTATTATATTTTTCTCATCAACCGCGGTGATGAAATCCCTTGACTTGCCTGAGAAAAGGGAACGTACGGTCTCAAGTGCGGTATTGTCCTTTTCATTCCTTGTTTCAATAAGGTAAACAACACGTCTCATGTCGGTTTCTATGTGAAGCTTCTTTGCCCTGTTATAGATATCAACCAGAAGAAGGTTGTCAAGCAGCAGGCTCTTTATGAAATTATCCTTGTCAAAACGCTCCTTGTAAGCAATAAGGAGATTCTGGATCTGGAAGCTTGCCATCTTGCCGACCATATATACGTCATCCGAATCGCCTTTTGCAAGAAGGATATATTCAAGCTGATGCTCATCATATACCTTGAAGAACTGATAGCCCTGAATCACCTGTGAATCGGCCGGAGACTCAACAAAAGCATAGACTGCCGTCTCATACTTCTCCGGATTGGTTATTGTTGACGCAAGGGTCTTACCCTCGGTATCCATAACACAAAGATCCACTCTCGTAATAGCCTTCATCCCATCTACCGTTGTCTGCAAAATCTGATTCGAAATCATACCTACCTCCATAATATCCGCAAGCCGGAATTTAACAACATTGTAACATTTTAAAGGAAAAAAAACAAGAATAAATCATGCAAAGTATGTGAAAAAAAGAAAAACTCCGGTAAAAACCGGAGTTTTTCGGGGATTTTCTTTGTAATTAGTGGGTGATGATCTTCTCTGTTTCCTTATCGAAGATGTGGATCTTTGTAAGGTCAAGAGCAACTTTGATTGTATCACCAGGTCTAGCTGTTGTACGAGGGCTGACACGTGCTGTGATATCATGATCATCAACTGTGAAGTACAGGAATACTTCTGCACCGAGAAGCTCGTATACCTTAACAGCAGCGTCGAAGGAGCTCTCTTTTGAAGTAGCGATGAAAGCTTCCTCATCCTTAACGTCCTCAGGACGGATACCAAGGATAACTTCCTTCTCATCATAACCACCTTCGATAAGCTTCTTAGCTCTTGCCTCAGGAAGCTTGATGGTGATTTCGCTGTTGGTGAACTGAAGATAAACATCTGTGCCCTGTACATGGCAGGTACAATCGATGAAGTTCATCTGAGGTGATCCCATGAAACCTGCAACGAAGAGGTTATCAGGTCTGTCATAGAGATGCTGAGGAGTATCAACCTGCTGGATAAGACCGTCCTTCATAACAACGATTCTTGTTCCGAGGGTCATAGCCTCTGTCTGGTCATGTGTTACGTAGATGATGGTGGTCTCAAGTCTCTGGTGAAGCTTGGAGATCTCAATTCTCATCTGTACACGAAGCTTTGCATCAAGGTTTGAAAGAGGCTCGTCCATAAGGAAT
>JAFRWN010000095.1 GCA_017437965.1 Lachnospiraceae bacterium | reverse complement strand
TGTGCCGCATATAGTTGCCATGGAGCTTGTAAATCTGGTTCAGGATGCCGGTGAAGATACAGAGCTTATGAAAATGCTGGCAGCGGGAGGCTTTAAGGATATCACAAGGATAGCTTCATCTTCTCCGGATATGTGGCAGTCAATACTTCTTTCGAACAGGGAACAGATACTGGACACACTTGACCGCTTCCAGGATGCACTTGTGCGTATAGAAGCCGCAATGATTTCAAATGACGGAAAATATATATACAAAAACTTCGACAGAGCCGGAGATTTCAGGGCACGTATCCCGGATAACAAAGGCATGCTCAAGAAAAATCACAGGCTCTATGTCGATATCGAGGATAAAGCCGGTGCGATAGCAGAGATAGCAACACTTCTTCATAAAGGTGCTATTTCAATCAAAAACATCGGTATAATACATAACCGTGAATATGAGGACGGAGTGCTGCGTGTTGAGTTCTATAACGCAGAGGACGAGGAAAATGCCGCAAATGTTCTTACCGGTGCCTCATATTCAGTACACAGAGTATAATAAAAAAATTCATAAATCTGCACAAAAGCCTTGCAATATTCTCCTTTTTTTAGTAAAATATTACCATATTGGGCGGAATCAGGGGAACTAATGGTTCCGCAAGAAGAAGGAGGAAGGTATGCAGACATACAAATTTGAAAACATCCGTAACGTAGCAGTGCTCGGTCATGGAGGCTGCGGTAAGACTACACTTGTTGAATCAATGGCCTATACCACCGGTATCATCCAGAGAATGGGTAGAACCGAAGATGGTAACACGATCAGCGATTATGACAAGGAAGAGGCAAAGAGAAAATTCTCGATCAGCACATCACTCGTTCCTATCATCTGGAAGGACACCAAGGTTAATTTCCTTGATACTCCCGGTTACTTCGACTTTGTCGGTGAGGTAGAAGAGGCTGTTTCTGCAGCAGATGCAGCAGTTATCGTTATCTCAGCAAAGGCAGGTCTTGAAGTAGGCGCCCTTAAGGCATGGGATCTTTGCGAGCGCTACAAGCTGCCGAGAATCATTTTCGTTACCGATATGGATGATGACAATGCTTCCTTCAGACAGGTAGTTGAAAATCTTCAGGAAACCTACGGAAACCGTATAGCTCCTTTCCATACACCTATCCGTGAAAATGAAAAATTTATCGGTTTTGTAAATGTTGTCAAGATGGCAGGAAGAAAGTTTACAAATAAGCCGGGCGAGTATACCGACGGTGAGATCCCCGATTATTGCAGGGAATATACCGACAACTACAGGGCTGCCCTTATCGAGTCAGTAGCAGAAACCAGTGAAGAGCTGATGGAAAAATTCTTCGAAGGCGAAGAGTTTACCGAGGCTGAGCTTGAAACCGCGATCAGACAGAGTGTCGGCATCGCAGATATGGTTCCCGTTCTCTGCGGTTCCGGTATTCAGGGACGTGGCTGCCATGCACTCCTGCAGGCAATCGACAAGTACTTCCCTTCACCGAACAAGTGCGTTATCACCGGTATGAGCAAGAAGACCGGTACAACCTTCATGGCTGACTATGATGCAAACAAGGATTTCTCAGCAAAGGTATTCAAGACCATCGCAGATCCCTTCATCGGAAAATTCTCACTTGTTAAAATCTGCTCGGGTATTCTTAAGAGTGATGATACTGTTTACAATTCAAGGACAGAGACAGAAGAGAAGCTTTCAAGACTTTATGTTCTCCGCGGAAAAGAGCAGATCGAAGTTAAAGAGCTTTATGCAGGTGATATAGGTGCGATCGGAAAACTTTCCGATACAGAGACCGGAGATACCCTTTCCACAAAGGCTAATCCTATCGAGTACAGTCCGTTAAAGCTCTCCACACCTTATACCTATGTTAAATATTCGGCAGCAAACAAGGGCGATGAGGATAAGATTTCACAGGCTCTCGGAAGACTGATGGAAGAAGACCTTACCCTTAAGACAGTAAACGATACTGAAAACCGTCAGACCTTGCTTTATGGTATCGGCGAGCAGCAGCTTGATATTGTAAAGAGCAAGCTCCTCTCAAGATACAAGGTTGACGTTGTGCTTGAGAAACCCCGCGTACCTTACCGTGAGACCATACGTAAGTCTGTTCAGGTTCAGGGAAGACATAAGAAACAGTCCGGTGGTGCTGGCCAGTTCGGTGATGTTGTAATGATCTTCGAGCCTTCGGGCGACCTTGAGATTCCTTATGTATTCGAGGAAAGAATCGTCGGCGGTTCGGTTCCCCGTAACTTCCATCCGGCAGTTGAAAAGGGTATTGCAGAGTCGGTACTTA
>JAFRWN010000094.1 GCA_017437965.1 Lachnospiraceae bacterium | reverse complement strand
GCAAAAATGAAGGATAGATTGGGGCTGTTGGGTGGTCCTGACGGCCCTTTTAGACGCATGAACCAGCTAAAAACTATTCTAGCATAAAAGAAACGCGATTTTGGAGTCATTTCCAAAATCGCGTTTGTCTTCAGTCTGACCTCCGGCCGTATCTGGCCGGAGGTTTTGCCTTCTCCGATAAACTTCACTTTAGTTTGCGCTCGAACTCTCGCCTGAGCTTGAGCTTTCGGATGATTTATTCATGCTTTCAGTAACCTTATCAAGCTGGTCTTTGAAAGCATCCATGTCATCCTCGGAAACCTCACCTACAACCCCTATAACTCCCCATTTCGAATTACTAAAGGCCTTTTCAACGATATCTGCATCTACTTTCTTTGCCTCATCCTTGATCATGGAAACAATGCCGTTCCAGATAAGCAAGGTAATAAGTGAAAGACAGATTGCGACAACTGAAACCACGATACTTCCCATTCCGCCGCCGCCTTCATTTTTTCTCTTCTTTGTTGCGAAGAAAATTGCAAGTCCGGCAAAAATAACTGTAACGATTATTCCTCCAAGACCGACTACAAATGAAAGGAAAATTCCTGAGAGTATTGCAAGTATTGCAAATAATATTGACATATCTTACCTCCGTAACAGATTATTGCTGTTTAGTTTGCGCTTGAGCTTTCGTCAGCACTTGAGCTGGAACTGTCTGAATCGGTAATTCTTTTAAGCTCATCCATAAATTCATCCTGCTTTTCGGTATCAATCGATGAGATAACACCGATGAAACCGAAGGTTGAATGATCAAGAGCCTCCGTTACAAGCGGAGCATCTTTCTCTTTAGCCTCATCCTTCAACTTATCACAGATACCAAGCCATCCAAGGAACAAAAGAATTGCCATAAGGATTGCAATCGATGCAAAAACGATGCTTCCGATTCCACCGCCACCCTCGGTCTTTCTTTTTTTCACTGCAAATAAAATCGCAAGGGCACTGAAGATCACTGTGATGATAACACCAGCAATTCCAATAATGAAAGGAAGAAACAACCCTGCGATAAACGCGAGTACCGCAAATAATACTGACATATTTACCTCCATCCGGGAGTATTTCCCGTTTTTTTCTTACTGTGATCAAAAGCAGCAGTATAAACATCCTTATATTGCCAAGTCACTATGAAATTATATACCAAAAAGTGCACCAAATGTGCACCAAATTTTTATTTTTTTATTATTTTTGCGTTATTTCCTTGATATTATAGTAAAAAAAAATTATAATGTTAGCTGATATGGATAAAAAAGAGGATAAAAAAACCAGAATCAACATTTCAGAGAAAAGTGCCGCGCTGATCGTCAGGTCAAGATATTTCATCTTCCTGCTTTTTGCCCTGGCTTCCGTTTACTGTGTCCTTTCAATAGGCAAGGTGCGTGTAAATTCGGATTTCCGCGTCTTTCTTCCGAAGGATTCGGAGACCAGGCGGGGCATCGCTGCAATGAGCGGTGAGTTTGCTTCTTTTGCTTCAGCCACTGTGATGATTGAGGATATTTCTTTTGATGAGGCGAATGAGCTTGCCGGAAAAATAAAGGAAGTCTCCCATGTTTTTGATGTTTCTTTTGATGAAAGCGAGGCTCACTATAAGGATTCTGCTGCACTTTTTTCGATTTCTTTTGACGGAAAAGAGGATTCCGATGGCATTCCCGAGGCTATGGATGAAATCCGTGAGCTGGTGCAGCCCTATGACGAATATATACGCGCCGACATCGGTTTCAACTATTCAAAGCTTCTGTCCGAGGAAATGACTGGAGTAATGGCAATTGCGGTTATCGTTGTCGTTCTTGTGCTGCTTCTTACTTCAAGAAGCTACTTTGAGATCATTATTTTTGGAATCGTGTTCGCTTTTGCGGCGCTCCTTAACATGGGCACGAACTTCTGGCTGGGCGAGATTTCCTCGATCACCAATTCGGTTGCGATCATTCTGCAGCTGGCTCTGGCCATTGATTATGCGATAATCTTTGCCCATCATTATCAGGATGCGGCAGCTGAGAGCGCAGACGGGCGGGAGGCTCTTGTTTCTTCCCTTGCACATTCGATAGTTGAGATTTCCTCTTCGTCACTTACGACGATTTCGGGCCTTATTGCCCTGACACTGATGCGCTTCGGACTTGGAAGAGACCTTGGAAGCGTGCTTGCAAAGAGCATTATCTGCAGCATGCTGACCGTTTTCCTTCTGATGCCGGGGCTGATATATGTTTTTGCGAAGCCTCTGAAAAAGACCGTACATAAAAAGCTGATACCCGATCTCTCGGGCTTCTGGGCAAAGATCGGAAAGATAGGCATCGCATTTATCGTCGTTTTTGCCATTATCCTTCCGTTTGCCTTCTGGGCTTCGGGCAAGGTGGAATATGCTTTCAATGATAATTTTGTAACGGAGATCATTCCGGCCGAGGACCGCACGATACTGCATAAGATCGAGGATAAATTCGGTAGCAGCACGGCGGTTGCGATTCTTGTTCCCGTCGGGGACTATGACCGTCAGCGTGAGCTCATGGTCGATGCAAAAGCCATTCCGGACATTTCCTCGGGCACGGGTCTTGCCGAGATCACTCTCCTTCCGGGAGTTTATCTTACGGACAGTTTTTCCGCAGAGAGCGTAGCAAAAATGCTCGGTATCGAAAAAGAACAGGCAGAGCTTCTTTTTAAGGGCTATGCACTTGAGCATTTTGATTTTGGCGACGTTTCGGAAAAGAAATACCCTCTTGTAGACCTGATGATGTATCTTTTCGACAAGATCGACTCAGGAGTGGTTGAGCTTGACAAAAACCAGACCAAGATGCTTGACGCTTTAAGGCCCGGACTTGAGCGCGGCGTAAGCCAGCTTCACGGCACAAAATATGACAGACTGGTATTTACCTCTCCTCTTCCGGCCCAGGGTGATGAAAGCTTTGAGCTGATAGATGAGCTGAGAAAAGTTACAAGACAATACTACGACGATGATGATTTTATCATCACGGGCGACATCACAAGCACCAGGGATCTTCTGACTTCCTACAAGAGCGATTCGCTCCTGATAAGCCTTCTGACTGTTGCCTTCGTTTTCATTATACTCCTTTTCACCTTCAGGAACCCTGTGACCGCTGCCGTAATGGTATTTGTGATCCAGGGCAGCATATGGATCAATTTCTCCTTCATGTTCCTTGGCGACATTCATGCATCGTTCGTTACGCACATGATCGTTTCCGCGATCCAGATGGGTGCGACCATCGACTATGCTATCGTTTTCATGAGCCGCTATCTCGGTTTCAGAGGGCAGATGGAGAAAAAAGAGGCGGCAGCTGCCGCACTTAATGCCTGCTTCCCGACGGTTTTCACCTCGGGCTCGATACTTACCGCAGCAGGCTTTATAATCGCGTACCGCGTGACCGACGTATATATCGGCCATATCGGTCTTGCAGTCGGTCGGGGTGCCCTGACCTCGATAATACTTGTTTTGACTGTCCTGCCCCAGCTCACAATGCTTCTTGACCGTTTCATTTACGGTAAGGCAAATGACAGAAAGGATGCTTGATGAAATATTTTCAGGACTATGTTTCACAAAATTATCTGACGCTGATGCTGTTGTGTGCACTTGCAGTCGTACAGCTCGTCAACCTGAAAAACAAGATCAAGGGAGCCCAGCTCATGTGGGTACTTGAGCTTATTGTTCTTGCGCTCACGATCTGTGAATACGTGCAGTACTGCACCGACACATATGAATGGTCCGCAAGGGTGCTCTACTATAAGTCTGCCTTTGTTTACTGGCTTTTCCCTCTGATCGCACTTATCGAGTTTTACCTTATCACACCTTTCAGGAAAAAGTTTTTCAACATATTGATACTTCTGCCATATATTTTCTGTTTTATAGTCGTGCTTCTTAACCTTTTCGGTTATGAGAATGTTTTTGCTTTCACCGATGACCGTGGTTTTATAGGCAAGCCCTTGCGTCCGGTCATGATATTGACGACGCTGCTCTATATCCTCGTGCTCATGATACGTTCGCTTTCACTGCTCCGCTACGGCCGCTCGTTAAAGCTTGCCATTGTTGCATTTATTGTTTTTTCCAGTCTTCTTGCCGCCTATCTTGAACTCCACAATATCATCAGCGGCTACAGTGACGAGATCGCAGTGATCAACATGTTCGTTTATTATTTCTACCTTGCGGCCATCTACCAGCACGAGGTACATGTTGAGCTTTTCAACAAGACACTGGAATATGAAAAAACGAAGCTGACGGGACTCATGGCCCAGATCAGGCCGCATTTCATCAACAATTCAATGGCTGTAATCCAGGAGCTCTGCTATGAAGATCCGGAGCGTGCGGCTGAGATGATGGGACATTTCGGAGTTTATCTCCGCGACAATTTTACTGCGATAGATTCAAATGATCCTGTGCCCTTCGAGAAGGAACTGGACATGATAAAGGAGTTCGTTGCGCTTGAGCATGCTGATCCGGACACAAGATTTGTGGTGGATTATGAGCTTGAAGTCACTGAATTCATGCTGCCGCCTTTAAGTGTTGAGCCTCTGGTTGAAAATGCCCTGAAACATGGTATCGACAGGTATAAAGAAGGTTCAAGGGTTATCATACGAAGCTACCGGAATCACAGCGGAATAGTAATTGAAATCCGTGATAACGGCCAGGGCTTCGAGGCATCTGCGAAGGTCAAGCTCAAAGAAAGCAGCGGTATCGGAACTAAAAACGCCGCAACCAGACTGAAGCTGATGTGCGGCGGTACTATACAGAATGAACGTGTCGACGGATGGACCATCGTCAAGGTACTGATTCCAAATCTGAACTTATAAAAGATTTTTGATTTCCAGAAGGCTGCCTACCTTAGCGTAGAGCAGCTTTTTTAATTCTTCGTCGGGCTCGGTAAGATCCGGAACCATTATTACCTTGCAGCCGGCAGCATAGGCGCTTTTTACACCGTTCGGAGAATCTTCAACAGCGAAGGTACGGTCGGGCGAAAGACCGAGTGCACTTGCCGCAAAGGCATAGATGTCGGGGGCGGGCTTTCCGAGTTTTACCATGTCGGCGCAGATTATCCTGTCAAAATAGCCCGAAAGACCGATCTTTTCAAGATAGCCAGTCGTTCTTTTCAGGTCGTTTGCGGTTGCCATGGCGGTCGTAATGCCGTTTTCCTTAAGCCAGGAAAGGATTTCCTTTGCGCCGGGTTTTAAAGGTATACCGTTTTCCTCTATCATTGCGCTTACAAGCTTTTTACGGTATTCCCTGACCTCGTTATAGTCAAAATCCTCTCCGAACCACTCCTTGAATTTAAGGGGTGCGAAGGGACGGCCCAGGGAACGTAATTCAAGAGCGATTTCGGGATCCGGGGCGTAGCCAAAATGACGCAGAGCCTCGGGCCAGGCCTTATAATAATATTTTTCCGTATCTGTCAGAGTGCCGTCAAGATCGAAGATCACGGCATCTGCGTTTCTTTTTTGGTCCATATCAGTTTATCTGGGCAAGGAAGACATAGCCATCGGCGCCTCCTCTTGCAATTGCGAAATCTACTCTTGCGCCGTTTGTTTCCACATAGGAAACTCCCACCTTCGGAATATCCTCAAGCTCGGGGATTTCAAGCGCGATGGGGTGATCCGCATCCATCGCATCTACAGTATATACAACCGATTTGTCAAAGCTTAAGTTTCCGTCTTCGTCAAAGTAGTAATTTTCAAGTTTTAAAATGTTTACTCCGGTCACCGGATTTGCTGTGGCAAGCACAATTTCGTCCCTGTCGCCATCGCTTTCGATCTTAAAGCTTACACAGCCTTCCTTTGCCTTTTCCACTGCCATTCCCTCTTCATCCGGTATGCAGTAAATATTGGGCGCATTGACACCCGGTATTCTGCTGTAATCAGGCTCATCGGGATCCTCCGGATCTTCCGGGTCTTCCGGATCTTCGGGATCTTCTGTCGGGGTGGGAGTATCCTCCGGCTCAACGGTCGGAGTAGGTGTATCCTCAGGTTCCTCGGTAGGCTCAGGTTCTTCGGTTATTTCCGGGGTAACAACCTCGGGCATTTTCTGAGTGGGTACGGGTGTTACTTCGTCAGGCACATTTCCCCATGGTTCGTTATTGTCGACATTCGGAAGTTCTTGTCTTCTCTGTGTCTCATGACTGCTTTCCGATGCAGTCTTTTCATCCTTTCCGGATGAGTTTTTGTCTCCGCATGCCGTAAGCAAAAGCATGCACAGCAAAAACAGCATTATCCTTTTTTTCATCACTTTCCTCCAAATATACCAAATATGTAAAAAAAAGAACCTTCCCCCGGGAGACGATTCCCAAAAAAAGATTCTTGCGAGTGCACCGCCGGGGGCTCGAACCCCGGACACCCTGATTAAGAGTCAGGTGCTCTACCAACTGAGCTAGCGGTGCATTTGTCTACGTTTTCCGTAACACGAATGCTATTATATAACAGTCGTTTCGAAAATGCAAGCATTTTTTTCAAAAAATTTGCTTTTTTTATTTTCCCGTGTTATACTTAATGGCATAAAGTAGCTGAAAGCCTTTATTTTATTGGTTTCTGGCCGAAAGGAGCGTCATGGAAAAAGCGAAAAAAACACGCAAAGAACTCGCATGGTACTACTGTGCCTTCATTTTTACCATGCTCCCGCTCTTTTTCATGGATATGTATTTCAACATCGCAGAGGAAAAATGGCTGCTTTTTACTTTAAGCTCTGTTATTTTCATTTCGGTTTCCCTTTTATTATGGCTTTATGAGTGGACAAAGAGAAAAGAGCCGGCAGCCGGTCCTGTGTTTTCTTACTATGATTATGTGCTCTGGGCTTTTCTTGCCGCAAACCTCATTTCGCTCACGCTTTCATATAATACGAAGGAATCCATCACGGGCGTGGCTTCGCGCCACCACGGTTTTCTGAATATTCTGCTCTATGTGCTTCTGATCTTCATTATCAAAAGCGGTTTTACCGAATATAAGAAGCTCTGCATGATACTTGCGCTTATCGGCGGGCTTGTAAGCCTGACTGCAGTGTGCCAGTATTTAAGCTTCGACCCGATAGGGATGTATAAGGGAGTTACGGTCGTAAGCGTGCACCGTATGATCTCGACGATCGGAAACATGAACATTTTCGCCGGCTATCTGAATATAGTGACTCCGCTTACTTTTCTCTGGTTCATAAAGGCTACCGAAAAACGCGACCGTATTATTTCGGGCATCTGCCTTGGCCTTAATGCGGCTGCAGGCGTGGCTTCAACCTCGGACGGTTTTTACCTCGGTACAACGGTTTCCATCATTCTTTTACTTATCCTTGGCGTTCTGAAATTTTCCGAGCTTAAGCGTGTTCCGCTCGCGCTTTCTGTCTGCGCCTTTTCGGACTATGCTCTGCTTACCGCCGCGGATTATATCAGAAAGCACAATATCATCTTCAGTTCATCACTTAAAAAGTCGGGTATTTCAATACGTCCTTCCTCGGGATTTACAAAGGTGCTTGAGAAAAATTCCCTGCTGCTTCTCATCCTTGCAGTTGTGATGTTACTTGCCTATCTGGGACTCGGACTTCTGAAGAATAAGGATGAAGATGTGCTTCTCCCGAAGGTGAAACTTTCGAATATTTTGCTGTGCATTTTCCTTGCGCTCATTGGCGTTTTTGCGGTATTGGCCGTGCTTTCCTATCCTTTCGATGAAAAAATGGGCAGCTTCCGCGGTTTCATCTGGAATCTGGCGATCAAGGATTTTGCGGGATCTGACATATTTACAAAGCTTTTCGGTTACGGTCAGGAAACAATCCTTGCCATCTACCGCCTGCGCTACCGTGACCTCATGGTAAATACTACGGGCGTTATTTATGACAATGTGCACTGCGAGCCTCTGCAGTACCTTGTCACAACCGGTTTTGTGGGACTTGCTGCCTATCTTACGCTTGTTTTTTCCGTGATCGGAGGCATAATAAAAAGAGTCCGTAAAAATCCCGGACTCTGTCTGCTGCTTGTTCCGATCGTTTCATATTTTACGCAGAGCTTTGTAAACATCGCCCAGTCTGCCACAACCCCCATCTATTTTATCCTGATGGGACTTGCGCTGGGGGCATTTAACGAGAAGGAGGACACTCAACCATCCTGAAGATAGGATTTCCCTGTGCCGAGAAACGTTCCTCATATTCAGTCATGATATTGCCTTCGTTCCACTCGCTGCTATGAAGGTCATAGGTAACATCCTTTACCTCCCAGCCCGCTTCTTTTGCGGTTTCAAGCGAGTAATCAAAAAGATCGCGGTTGTCAGTCTTAAATTCCACCCTGCCTGTACTTTTAAGGAAGTTTATATATCTGCCTAAAAACCTGTCACTCGTAAGGCGCCTTTTTGCATGGCGGTCCTTGGGCCAGGGATCCGAGAAATTGAGATATATGCGGTCGATCTCGTCTTTATCAAAGATATTTTCAATCTCATCAGCGTCAAAGCGTATGAAAATCAGGTTTTCAAGCTCTTCTTCCTCCTGCTTTGCAAGTGCGCGGATAAGGACCGATGAAAACTTTTCTATCCCGATATAGTTGATGTCGGGATTTCTTTTTGCAAGCTCGATTATGAACTTTCCCTTTCCTGTGCCGATCTCAAGGTGGATGGGGTGGTCATTACCAAAATATTCCGTCCATCTGCCCTTGTATTCCTCGGGATTTTTTATTGTGTAAGGGCTTGCGACTATTTCGTCGCGGGCTCCCGGTATGTTTCTGAGTCTCATTTATCAGTTTTTCCTCTCTCATAAAAGAATGCCACCTGCTGGTAGTAGCCTGCATATGGGCTTTTTGTCCATGCCGGCTCTTTTCCGTCATAGTGGTTTGCAAATACCTGCTTCATCCATGTGTCCACAGGACAGCGTTCCATACGATGAAGGCCGAACAGAAGCACGCAGTTGGCGACCTTCGGGCCGATGCCCGTGACCGAAAGCAGTTCCTTATAGGCCTTTTCGGTGTCGGAATCAAACTTTAACTCCCGTATGCCACTATGAAGCTCTTCGCTAAGTTTTTTAAGATAGGCATCGCGGTAGCCAAGACCGCAGTCACCCAAATCCTCTCTTATTTCATAAAGCTCTTCAGGATTCGGAAAGTACGTACAGCCAGTTTTTTCCATCGCCTTTTTCTGTATTATGTTAAGTGTTTTTGTGATTCTCGGAATATTGTTGTTCTGGCTGACAATAAAGGAAACCAGTGTTTCCCAGAGATTCTGGCGCAGAATCCTGATGCCGCGTCCATGTTCCAGGGCTTTCCTTAAAAATATATCATTTTTCGGAGCCAGGGCTTCGATTTTTTCATAGTCGCAGGCCAGATCGAAATATTCACTCCAGAAATCATTGTCACAGTCGGGGCAGGAAATAAGGGTCTTTGTGACTTCGGCTCTTTTCCCTGCGCTTACAACCTCGTAGGCGTCCTCAGAAAGCTTTGTCCAGCCGAGAAGCACCTGACCGCTTTCGCAGATTTTTACCGGATCAAAGTATTGTGAATCATAATAAATCATGCTTCCACTTCCAGCTCCTTAATATAGAATTCGCGGCCGTTTACAATTTCAATATCGTAGCTTCCGCATTTTTTACATGCAAGTAAGACAGCCTCTTCTTCCTTGCTGTTTCCGAATTCGGCACCGCAGTTTCTGCAGTGCAGCTTTACGGGAAGTCGCTCTACCTTAAGCATCGCTCCGTCAAGGACCGTTCCCGCAGTCATCTGCACGAAATATTTCGTAAGCCACTCTTCTTCATAGTCATGCATTTCACCCATCACAACATTTACCGAAATGATTTTTTCATTTTCGGCAGGGGTATAGCGCGAAAGTACCGTTTTTACAAGGTTTTTTACAATCGAGAGTTCATGCATGATAATTTTGGGGTCCTTCCTTATGCCGTTACCAGCACAAAAGCTCGTAACCATCTTCGGTCACTACAAGCTGAACCTCCCACTGAGCCGAGTAGGAATCGTCGTCGGTATATATCGTCCAGCCGTCATCGGCATCCTGGAAAACATCCGCTTTTCCGAGATTGACCATCGGCTCGATCGTGAAGCACAGGCCGGGAACCATAAGCATTTCCGTGCCGGGCTTTGAAACGAAGCTGACCCACGGATCCTCGTGGAATTCTTTTCCTATGCCATGGCCTCCGATGTCACGTACAACGGAATAGCCACGTTCCTTGCAGAACATATGCACGGCATGGCCCATGTCTCCGAGGCATTTCCAGGGCTTTACTTCCTTAAGGCCTGCTTCAATCGAAAGCTTAACGGTCTCAACCAGTTTTTTGTGCTTCTCCTCCACATCTCCGATCATATACATTCTGGATGAATCTGAGAAATAACCGTTGTAAAGAGTCGAGCAGTCCACATTTACGATGTCGCCGTCCTGCAGAATCTCGTCGTCGCTCGGAATTCCGTGGCAAACCACGTTGTTTATCGAGGTGCACACGCTCTTCGGATAGCCTTCATAATTAAGAGGCGCAGGGATTCCGCCCATGCTTATCGTAGTCTCATGCACGATTTTGTTGATTTCCTCTGTCGACATTCCGGCACGGATTTCCTTTGCCACATTGTCAAGGCAGGCCATGTTGATCTTTGCGCTTTCCTTGATTCCTTCGATATCCGCAGGAGTTTTTATCAGTTTCCTGGAAGGCACCTGAAAGCCTCTGCTCTTGAAATCAGCAAGCTTTTCGTCAAAAGCCTCATGGCACTGCTTATATTTTTTTCCGCTGCCGCACCAGCAGGGATCATTTCTTCCGATTTTTTCTAACATTACTCTACCTCTGCATAATATTTTTATGGTAAAAGTTTTAAACCATTCAAATTATATCAAATCCGGCAAATAATGTATACCATAAATTTTAAGTATTTACACGGCCGTTGTCCTGATGCTATAATCTGATAAGTATATTATTATTTTCCGGGGGTTTTCCATGGACTTAAAAAGAGTAAACGACAATCAGACGACGGTGATCAGAAATGAAAGTACCGTGCCCTTCATCGCTTTTAAGGCTCTTGAGAGCACGCAGCTTGTAAAGCATGGCTTTTCAACCCGCCTAGGCGGAGTAAGCGAGGGCTTTTTGTCGACCCTTAACCTTGGTTTCGGACGTGGGGAAAGCGATGAAAACGTAATGGAAAACCTTAAAAGAATAGGCAAAAGCATCGGTTTTGACTACAGGCGCCTTGTGACCACAAACCAGACCCACACCACAAATATCCGGGTTGTTACAGAAGAAGACGCAGGCAAGGGCATCGTCATCCCGCGTGATTATTCCGACATTGACGGACTGATAACAAATGTAGTGAATCTACCGCTGATCACCTACTATGCCGACTGCGTGCCTTTATATTTTCTGGATCCCGTAAACAAAGCAATCGGGCTTTCCCATTCCGGCTGGAGAGGCACCGTCGGAAAAATCGGTGCAAAAACCGCAAGACTCATGGGCGAGAACTATGGTACTAAGCCCTCCGACCTCATCTGCTGTATCGGGCCGTCGATCTGCATGGACTGCTACGAGGTAAGCTCAGATGTTGCGGATGAGTTCATGTCTGTCTTCGGAATTGAACCGTCCGGTATTCCTTTCTATGTTCCGGGACAAAAAATGCCGGACTCGATTCTTTACAGAAAGGAATCCGGCAAATATCAGCTTGATCTCTGGGAAGCCTGCAGAAAAGGCCTTTTAGAAGCAGGCGTGAAAACAGAAAACATCCATGTAACCGACCTCTGTACCTCCTGCAACAAAGAAGTCCTTTATTCACACAGGGCATCAAACGGAAAGAGAGGCAGCCTTGCCGCCTTTCTTATGCTCAGTGACAATAACTGATCAGTTTTTTACTTTTATGCACAGCACCCGGTCAAGTTTTCTGGTCGTCCGGTAAAGCGGCGAACGCCTGAATGGTCTTGCTGCGGATTCAAAGAGGATGTAAAGATACTTTCCCCTTACGACCACTCCCTCGGACTGAGGCGGCAGCTTCAGGACCTTTACAGCCTTTCTCTTAAGTATTACGGGGCAGCCTGTTTCTTCGTCATATTCCATTTCCTTTAAATCAGGCTCATAGAACCTTAACCTCGATGCAAAAGGACCTCTTGATGTCGAAACCGCAAGGCAGAGTTTTTTCTTGCCGCTGCCATCTCCGGAAAAAGCTTTGTAAAAAGCTATTCCCTGGGCATACCTCGGTGCTTCCATCCGATAAACCGTCTCAAGCTCATCCTTTTTCAGATCGACCTTATAGGCATATATCTCGTCCGGGCCTTTCATGGAAAATTTACCTACCCACAGAAGCCCGCCGTAGAAATGTACGAAGCTTGCCTGGGTCCTTGTATCATACTGCTTTTTATATTCCTCAAAACGCACGGCAGAAAGGTCGTGCCTTTTTTTCTTTACGGCAAGCATATGCCGGATCTCATCTCCGGAAATACCGATGACACTCTTACTGTTGGAAACCCAGACATAATCATTTTTCTTGTCATAGGCCGTGCCTCCGCAGTGTGCATGGTTATTGAGGATTATAGTCAGGATATAGTTTCCGTGCTTATCGCAGACATATATGACAGAATTGAAGATATGGGCTCCGTCATAGGAAGCAAGAAGAAAATAATCCTCAAAAAAGCATATGGACTGTGGCGTAAAATAATATCCAAGGCCGTACCGACCATTATCACTGTTAAAGGACACCGTTTTGTCAAGTCCGGCAATCGGAACCGCCCCGGCACCCTTTATGTCCGGATATGCCCTGAAAACCTCCTTGATCTGAAGTTTGCCATATACATATTCGGATTCCGAAACAAATTTTTCTGAAAAATAGTATTTCATCGTCTTACTCATCATTACCATCTTCTATCATCAGAATATTGTCGGCTTCCTTCTGATCGATTTCGCCTATCTTTGACATACTCTTCTGTATTTTTCTTGTGCGTTCCTTGAGGTTATCGGTACTTGTAACCGCTGCCTCAAGCTTCTTCTTTGTGGTATCGATCAGTTCATCAAGTTTGCCGTACTGTGCCTTTACAGCCTCAAGTATTTTCCTTACTTCTGCGGTCTTCTTGTTAAGAGCCACATTTGCAAAGCCTACCCTCAGGCTGTTAAGAAGCGCCGTTATCGTCGAAGGACTCGCAATTATCACGCGGTATTTATTCTGGCAGAACTCGGCAAGCCCGTTGATACGAAGCACCTCGGCATAGAGCGACTCTGTCGGAAGGAACATGATGGCAAAGTCTGTTGTAACAGGCGGAATTACATATTTGTCCCTTATCGACTTCGCTTCAGTCTTTATGCGAACCTCGAGCTCCTTGACGTACTTGTCGTAGTTTTCCTTCACGCCTGAATCTGCTGCATCCACAAGATTTCCGTAAATATCAAGAGGGAATTTGGAGTCGATCGGAAGATATATGATCTCGTCCCCCTCCTCCCTCGCAGGAATTTTTATGGCGAACTCTACTATGTCGTCGGAGTTCTTTTTCAGCTTGATATTCTTCGCATACTGGGCCTCGGTCATGGTCTCCTCAAGTATGTTTCCAAGCTGGATTTCTCCCCATGTACCTCTTGTCTTGACATTTGACAAGGTTTTGTTGAGGTTTGAAATGCCGTCAGACATCTCGCCAAGCTCTCCGAGGCTCTTGTAGAGCTGGGTAAGCTGGTTCGTTACCTTCTCAAACGATTCGTCAAGACGCTTGTTGAGCGAGGCGTCCAGTTTATCATTGACATCCTTCTGTATGCCATTAAGTTTTTCTTCGGTCAGTGTCTGGATTTTCAGAAGGCTCTCCGACAGATTGTCGCTTATCTTTTTCTGGCCTTCCGAATTTTCTTTTACGGTTTCGACAAGCTTCTCATTGATATCCTTGAGGCTCTCGCCGACACTGCCCTTCATTGCATCCATGCGGTTCTCAAGCACCTGCTGCATATCGCGCTGTGCCTCGGCATCCTTGCGTATCATGTCGCTGAACTGCTCGCTGATGTTTCCGGTAATTACACGGTTTGTGTCGCTGATCGCCACCTTCACATCGGAAAATGAACGATTCTGGCTGTCCGAAACATTAGCGATACCGTTAAGGATGCGCTCTTCACTTTCTTTTACATAAGTCCTGGAATCATCCTTCGCCGATACCTTTAAAAGAACCAGTACCAGCAGCACAATTGCTATGGCAAGCATGATAATTATTGCTATTTCCATTATGTACCCCCTTAAATATCATAATTCTTCGACTCCATCACTTTCACCCTGTCCGGAAAAACCTCGCGGCAAATCCTGAGCTCCAGCTCTTCGCGGTTGGCAAAATGTTCATACAGGGCTTCTTCGCCGGACACTCCTTTAGCTTTCGCATAGGGGGATTCGTCGAAAAATCCCATCATTAAAGGAAACCACAGTTCATTCCCCTTCTCGTCGGATCTTTCCTTTCTTATAATACCGATACTTTTCGGAATATCTTTTGTTTCAAGATAAAGGATTCTGAATTCCTTGTCTGAAAGGGCTTCTTTTATCTCCCTGTAAAAATCCAGGATTTCTTCGTCCGATGCATTCCGAAACAACAACATGTCCTCAACGATATTCTGGAACAGAGAGCACTCGAATATCTGTCCGTCACCATTCCACCCTCTGTAGCGGTCAAGGATTATATGTTTCCATTCATCATATTCCACACGGTTATTGTAAATCTCATACTGCTCGAGATCTTTGTGGAAGCCCGGAATGTCTGTTATTATCTGCGTGTAGCAGATGATCATCCTGTTGCCTTCGGCATGGCTCTTTTCTTCTATTTCATTCCGGATAGCAGCATATTTTTCAAGGATTTCCTCATACTTTTCCCTGCTTACATATGCACACCACGCAAGCTCCACCGGAGAATAGTCACCCTCGCGTACGGGTGTGAGATAGGGATATTTTTCCGACAGCCTTGTGACCAGCGTACTCTTGCCGCTGCCCTGCAGGCCTTCAATAAAATAATTCATGTTCCAAATCTCCTGATCATAAGTGCGCTGCCTTCTTCCTTCAGGCGTTTTCTGAGTATTTTATAATCCGGGCAGTGCTTTTCCACCTCCGCCCAGAAAAAGGCGGAATGGTTCATTTCAAGTCTGTGGCAAAGCTCATGGATCACGACATATTCCCTGATTTCCTCCGGAAGCTCCATCAGAAGACAGTTAAAATTAAGGTTCCCTGCCTGCGAGCAGCTGCCCCATCTTGATCGCTGGTTCCGTATCGTGATCCTGCCGTATTTAACGCCGATTTTTTCCGCCCATGTCTTTACCAGCGGGGGAAAATATTTTAACGCACTGTCCGCAAGAGCATTTATCTCCTCTGTGGTAATGGGCGTGCTTTCTGCCACCATGCTGTTTCTCTGTTGCATTCTGGTAATATTTTTCTCAATCCAGCCCTGCTTTTCAAAAATAAACTTTTCAATTTCCGCAAGAGGCACCCTGTAAGGAGCCTTCACAACGATGCTGCAGTCGGGTTTTATGCTGATCTGCACCGTCTTCCGTCTGGACCTTTGCAGCGTATATTTTATGGTCATATCTCCCATATTCACAACCTGCACACCATTATATATTCTTCTTCGTTTTCGCTGACCACCTTGAAGCCGACCTTTTCATACATCCGGACCGCATAGTTGGCCTTCTGTACCGCAAGACTTGCCTGAGCGTAGCCTTTTTCTTTCAAGAGTGCGAGCATTTCCTGCATAAGCCTTGTTCCGATACCGCAGCCTCTGTACTCTTTATAAAGCGATATGGCAAACGAGGGCGTCTCGTCATCAACATGACCGTAGTCGTTCATAATTCTTGTCCACACCGCACCGATTACCCTGCCGCAATCCTCTGCAACTATACAAAAATCTGCCGGACCTCTTCCGAAACCTTCATAATATATTTTAAGCTCGGGCAGTTCAATAATCTTTCTTTCGGGTGGCTGCACTCCTTCCGGAATAAAAATCGCCTCATAAAGAAATTCCTTAAGAATCCCCGTTTCGTCAGGACGCAGGTGGCGAAGGATTATGTTCATGTTTTGGGTCTGAAAGAGCTTTTCCAAACGGGCCTCCTTGTGATCTGAATAATTATAGTATATCAGTTTTGGGGGAATTTACAAGCAAAACATATATAAGAGTTGATAAGGTATTCTTTCAATAAGCCGCCGGATATGTGCCCTCGGGCTGCGGGGTATTGTTATGCAGTCCCTCTCCCATATTTGACAACGGAGCTTCTCTTTTGTCGGACACCACTCTGGACTATCCTATGGGCCGGGATATATATGAACTGATTCCCACTTGCAAGGCCAAAACTTTTAACCGTGATTTTTCGGAACAGCTGGCCCAGGCAGAACTCAATTTCGGAAAGGCCCCTTATTTTACCTTTAACTATAAAAGTGAAATCCGTACCATCCGCAAAACCATGAACATGACCCAGAAAGATTTTGCGGTTCTTCTTGGCGTGTCAGTAAAAAGCGTGGAACGATGGGAAAGCGGTAATTGTGAGATCACGGGGAGCGCTGCAACCATTCTTCAGATGCTTTTTATGGCTATGAAGATTTTGAAGAATTTCTTGAATCGCGCTGCTTTCCTAGAACCCGCGATAAGCAGAAAATCATCCCCGAGGCGATGGGGCTGATGTTCTATGATCCTTTAAGCATTATCGAGAAGACCGAGGGCCGCATGGCCGAGGACCATTTCCGGCTTATTATTGACCGGTGATATCTTCCTCTTCGTCTTCCTCCGGCGTTTCTTCCTCCACCTCGGTCATTATTGTCATTCCGCCCACTCTTGTTGCCCTCTTTTTCTTTTTGGGCTTTTCATCTTCGTCCTCATCATCGTCATCATATTCGCTGTCTTTGGTTTCACTGTAGAAATTAACAAAAATGGACGTGATCATCGAAACGACAAGGATTCCGTAAAGGCCTAAGATAACGGACAGGCCCCTGCCAAGCTCCGTAGTAGCGGTATAATCACCAAAACCGATGGTTGTTACCAGCGCGAAGCAGTACCACAGGGCATCTCCCAAGGAATCCATTGACGGCTCACAGCTTTTTAACACTATCGCAACCGAGAAGATCAGGACTGCAAAACCGGAAAGTATTTCGACAGCGTAACTTCTTTTGATGATTTTTTTCAGTACATCCAGTTTTATGCTTGAGAAGGTCACTACGATAACCTTTATGAGGTAATGAAACACGATAATGCCGGCGCACAGATAGATCATCAAAGGAAACATTCCGTGTTCTATTTCAAGGTTTGCCTCTATCAGAAGACATGCCATATAAAGCCAGAACAGAATCGGAATAATTTTTCTTTTTCGTTTTTTATAATTCTTATTTAACAGTTTCAGAACAGAAGGAATTGCCCTGCCTGCGACAAGGCTTACAAAATAACAAATAAAGGACGTCCTTAGCGCAAGCTCCTTGTCCGGAATAATGACCAGGGAAAGAATGGCAATAAAATACAATATGGCATAGCACTTGTTTTTTACTATTCTTGTCTTTCCCTTTTCATCTTCTCTTTCTTCAAACACGAGATAGATTATCCTTGTTAAAAGCATCAGAAAAAATATGCCCGCAAACAGCCACGCCATTATTACAGGTTTGTATTCAAATACCGTCTTCTCAAGTTCATCATCGTTTTCAAGCTCAATGAGAGTCATTGTGTTGAGCGTCAGAAAAAGGATAAAGGCGCAGACCACCCCATAGACAAACTTATATGCTTTTTTGTTTTGTAATAATACTTTAAGCTTTTTCATATTTTAAGGCTCCTGATTCAGATCCCGAGTCCGGATATTGACTGTGCCAGGTTTTCTCCGTTTGCGGCAATCAGATACAGAACTCTGTATATTCCTTCTATGTAGACATATACTATCGCAACAACGGCTACAAGCGGCATTGCAATGTCTATCTTGTTGTTCTTATGGCTCTTCGAGTATGAGAACAAAAGGAAAATCGGTATCATTCCCATGAGATGGATCGTTTCGCCAAAACCCCAGTTCAAAGGAACCCTGCCGACAGCATCAGCTGCTTCATCCAAACTTATATTCTTCTGGACCACCATGTTCATGATAAGTATTACCAGCACAAATACCAGGGCGAACAAATCAAGTATTGCACAGCGTATACACATCCTGCATGCACGGAGGGAAAAATGCCAGGAATTGGTATTTGTCTTTTCATATACCCTGTACTGTTCCTTGGTAAGACCGGTTTCAAGGAAACGTTTTTCCTTTTTCTTTATATAGGCGGCCATGAATATGAAGAAGGCTATCATCATCGGCGGCTTGGTTGTCATCAGAGGATACATCATGATGGGAATGGTGATTTTTTCCTCAAAAGCAAGAATTTTAAGGCATATGCAGATAAACTCGTAGGCAATCGGAAGGACTGCAAACGCTCTGAAGATATATAATTTCTTTCCCCTGAAAAATCTTCTCGGCTCATAGTTCAGGAAAAACATAAACAGAGCACAAAGGAACAAGTCGGTAAAAATGTTGAAGCAGAGCCCTCCTTTGATTCCTTTTTGGGAAATCAGATCGATCAGCTCTCCTTTTGCTATGTAGCCGCCCTTAACCAATGCCTTCTCGGCTCCCTTCACAAAATGGGTATATATCAGGAATATGCCGACATAGACAGCAGCGGAAAGCAGTGCATATTTAACCAGCATGGCTTTGTAGCTTTGCTTTTTATCAAGTATGTAAGCAAAGTTTGACACGAGGAAAAGAGGAAGGATCAGGTCCTTGGTTCCGTCCAGAAAATCATCCAGTTCATTATAGGAGCTTTCAAGCTTTGAATCAAAAAAGGAACTTATTTTCAAAAATAGCAGTATCTGGGTAAGAATGATGATGAACCATGCTATCGCCCTTAAATACCTGTATGAGAGAGGCCCGCGGTAGCGCATATCCCTGGTCAATGCCTTTTCATAGGAGGCACGGCGCTTCGCAATTTTTCTTTCACGTTTTAACTGCCTGCGTTTTTTGGGCTTTTCCACTTCAGTTTCATGTTCAGTCACAGCACCCGGCAGACGGTAGGTTCCGTCTTCCATTCCGATCGGAATTGTTTCAAGAACATCAGTCCCGATTTTTATTGTCTCGATAACTTCGCTGTCAATTTTTTCAAACATAACGCAATACCTTTATTTCCTGTAGATTTGAGCAAACATTAAAGCATAATACTACAAGTAGCATTATAACATAATATGTCCATACATGCCAACCATTTTTTCTTTTGATATCAGTTAAAAAAACATTCAAAAAACACCAATTTCCTATTGAAATTTTTTGCCTTTTATTGCATAATATTATGGAATAAAAATTGGAGGGTAATAAATATGTCACAGAGAACCGATATCCATAAGATTCTGATCATAGGTTCCGGCCCCATCATCATCGGCCAGGCCTGTGAATTTGACTATTCCGGAACTCAGGCGTGCAAGGCGCTTCGCAGTCTCGGTTATGAAATAGTTCTTGTTAATTCCAATCCGGCTACCATAATGACCGATCCGGAGATGGCAGATGTTACTTATATTGAGCCCCTGAACGTGACCCGTCTTGAGCAGATTATCGCTAAGGAAAGACCTGATGCGCTGCTTCCTAATCTGGGTGGTCAGTCGGGGCTTAATCTTTGTGCCGAACTTTACAAGGAAGGCATACTTGATAAATACAACGTTCAGGTAATCGGCGTAAAGCCCGATGCTATCGAACGTGGTGAGGACCGTATCGAGTTCAAGAACGCAATGAACAAACTTGGTATCGAGATGGCACGTTCCGAGGTTTCCTACTCGGTTGAGCAGGCTCTTGAAATCGCAGACAAGCTCGGCTATCCCGTAGTTCTCCGTCCCGCATATACCATGGGCGGTGCCGGCGGCGGTCTCGTTTACAACAAAGAAGAATTGAAGACAGTCTGTGCAAGAGGCCTTCAGGCTTCGCTCGTTGGCCAGGTACTCGTTGAAGAGTGCGTTATCGGCTGGGAGGAGCTTGAGCTTGAGGTTGTACGTGATAAGGAAGGCAACATGATCACTGTCTGCTTCATCGAAAACGTTGACCCGATGGGCGTTCATACAGGCGATTCCTTCTGTACCGCACCTATGCTTACAATCTCCGAGGATGTCCAGAAGAGACTTCAGGAGCAGGCATATAAGATTGTTGAATCCATACAGGTTATCGGCGGAACCAACGTACAGTTCGCACATGATCCGAAGACCGACCGTATCATCGTTATCGAGATTAACCCCAGAACCTCACGTTCTTCAGCCCTTGCTTCAAAGGCAACAGGCTTCCCGATCGCACTTGTTTCCGCAAAGCTTGCCGCAGGCCTTACACTCAAGGATATCCCTTGCGGAAAGTATGGTACACTTGATAAATATAAGCCCGACGGCGACTATGTCGTTGTTAAATTCGCACGCTGGGCATTCGAAAAGTTCAAGGGCGTTGAGGATCACCTCGGTACCCAGATGAGAGCCGTAGGCGAAGTAATGAGCATCGGCAAGAACTATAAAGAAGCTTTCCAGAAGGCAGTACGTTCACTTGAAAAAGGACGTTACGGTCTCGGACATGTAAAGAATTTCTATGATCTTACCAAGGATGAGCTCCTTAAGAAGCTTGTGATCCCCACATCCGAGCGTCACTTCATCATGTATGAGGCACTTCGTAAGGGTGCTACCATTGATGAGATCCATGAGCTTACCTCAGTAAAGAAGTGGTTCCTTGAGCAGATGAAGGAACTGGTTGACGAGGAAGAAGATCTTGTAAAGAACTACAAGGGCAGCGTTCCTCCGGTTGACAAACTTATCCAGGCAAAGAAAGACGGTTTCTCGGATAAATATCTTTCCGAAATCCTTTCAGTTAAAGAAGATGACATCAGAAATACAAGAGAAGCAGCCGGCTGCAGCGAAAACTGGCAGGGTGTACATGTTTCCGGAACCCAGGATGCAGCTTACTTCTATTCAACCTACTGTGATGTGGACAAGAACCCCACAAACAGCGACAAGCCGAAGATCATGATACTCGGCGGCGGCCCGAACCGTATCGGCCAGGGTATCGAGTTCGACTACTGCTGCGTTCATGCCGCACAGTCACTCAAGAAGCTCGGCTTCGAAACCATCATCGTAAACTGCAACCCCGAGACAGTATCTACCGACTATGATACCTCTGACAAGCTCTACTTCGAGCCCCTTACCCTCGAGGATGTACTTGCAATCTACAGAAAAGAAAAGCCCGTCGGCGTTATCGCACAGTTCGGCGGACAGACACCGCTTAATCTCGCCGCAGATCTTGAGAGAAACGGCGTAAAGATACTCGGAACCAGCCCCGCAGTCATCGATCTTGCAGAAGACCGTGACCAGTTCAGGGCAATGATGGACAAACTCGGCATTCCGATGCCCGAGTCAGGAATGGCTACGACCGTTGAAGAGGCAATCAAGATTGCAAACGGTATCGGCTATCCCGTAATGGTTCGTCCTTCCTACGTTCTCGGAGGACGCGGCATGGAGGTCGTATATGATGACGAGTCCATGACCGGATATATGCAGGCGGCAGTCGGCGTAACACCCGACAGACCGATACTTATCGACCGCTTCCTTCACCATGCACTTGAGTGCGAGGCAGATGCTATCGCAGACGGAAAGCATGCCTATGTTCCCGCTGTTATGGAGCATATCGAGCTTGCAGGAATCCACTCCGGAGATTCTGCATGCATCATTCCTTCAAAGCATATCAGTCCCGAAAATCTCGAGACCATCAAGGAATATACAAGAAAGATTGCAGAGGAAATGCACGTTGTAGGCCTGATGAATATGCAGTACGCAATCGAGGACGGCAGGGTATTCGTGCTTGAGGCAAACCCGAGAGCTAGCCGTACAGTGCCTTTGGTATCAAAGGTCTGCGGTATCAGAATGGTACCTCTTGCAACCGATATCATCACAGGCGAGCTTACAGGAAGACCTTCACCGGTTCCTACACTCGGTGAAAGAAACATTCCTTACTACGGCGTAAAGGAAGCAGTCTTCCCGTTCAATATGTTCCCCGAAGTTGACCCTCTTCTCGGACCCGAGATGCGTTCGACTGGTGAGGTTCTCGGAATCTCCCGTTCGGTCGGCGGTGCATTCTTCAAGGCTGAGGAAGGCGCAAAGGCTACTCTTCCGCTTAACGGAACCGTGCTGATCTCCGTAAACAAGCAGGATAAACCCGAGGTTGTTGAGCTTGCAAAGGCCTTCAACGAGATCGGCTTCAAGATTCTTGCAACCGGAACCACCTATGAACTCATCGCAAATGCAGGAATTCCTGCTGAGAAGGTCAAGAAGCTCTATGAGGGACGTCCTAACATCCTCGACCTGATTGAAAACGGAAAGATTGACCTGATCGTCAATTCACCGGCAGGTAAGGACAGTGCTTATGATGATTCATATCTCAGAAAGGGTGCCATCAAGGCAAAGATACCTTATATCACAACTATGGCCGCAGCTAAGGCTGCTGCAGAAGGTATCGGCCATGTACTGAGAAAGCAGAGCGCTTACGTTCACAGCCTGCAGGAATGGCATGAAATGATAAAGTAACTTGCTTTAAAACACCAACAACTTTAAAACTGCCGTAGCAACTGCGGCAGTTTTTTAATAATTGAACTCATGGGGGTATCATAATGGCAGGCAAAAAATTCAAGGAATATCTCGAAAAACTGTCAAAAAGCGTTTTTCCTGCTGACGAAGAAGAGCAGAATCTATATAAGGAATATATTACTTCGCTCAGAGATCTCAACAGGAAAATGGATTCCTATTATACAGAAGACGAAAAGGGCGACCTGCCCACGCTTGATGAAAACGGGAAGAAGGATTTTCTTAATGATCTGATAAAAGCCGCAAAGGCAGGGGAAGCTTTCCTTGCCTATGGCAGAGACAAGAAAAACGAGAAAAAAACACCTGTCTATGAAATGATAGATAAGCTCCAGGATATCCTTGCCAAAAACTTCAAAGGTATCAAGGATTATAATCCTGCTTCAAAGAAAACTCTCAAAGAAATCCAGACAGAATCAAAATCCACTACCATCGACCTGAAGGGAAAATATATAAAGACCCTCGGGAACCAGCAGTCGTCACGTATCCCGATGACCATCTATGATAATAAAGGACGCGGAAAGACCGGCGTTTTCACCAAAGCTTCCCGTGTACAGTTCAAGGATACTTTTGACAAAGCCTTAGAAAAAGCCAAAGGTGAGTGCAATGCCGCAGGTGCCGCAGAGCTTGACAAAATGCTCGCGACAATGAAAAACGGAATGATTGCTTCCAAATACAAAAAGCATGACTATAAAGTAGTCACCGACAAGATTTCCCATGATTATGTGCTCGGGGCTTTTCTTCATGAGCTTCGTATGCTCAGGGATGTTAAAAAAAGAGCTACCGTCAAGTCCGATGATATGAAAAGACTGATGAGGAACTGGGGTGTTGACACCAACCAGATTTCCGGCAAAGCAATGTCTACCCTCAAAAGTGCAGTGGATACGCTGCTTGATAGTCCCGGTGCCGAGATCAACGGACATCATCTTGAGCTTCCCGATGGCAGCAGACTTGACAACCGTAACAGTGCCATGAGCGCTGTCGCAAGGCTTCTGGATGTACCGCATCTTCTTGCAAAATCCGAAAACATGAAATATGTTGACGAGAACGGAAACGTTGTCGAGGGAACCTTTATGGAATTCGGCAAAGGTATTGACCTCATAAACAATCCTGATCTTTACAAACATATAAGCAATTCACCTTTAGTCAGCAATGAAAAAGCAAGAAACAGTTTCATGAAATCGCTTGTCGACCTGCAGGTACTTGACGCCCTCTGCCTTAATGTTGACCGCCATTCCGGAAACGTAATGTATCAGGTTGACAAGGATGGCAACTTTGTGGGTGTACAGGGCATAGACAATGACAGTTCCTTCGCCAGAAACCTGCTCAGAGAGGACCAGATCAAATCGATGAGGTTTATCTCTGCGGACATGGCTTCGAAATTAAAAAGCCTGACTCCCTCCATGCTTAAATTTGCACTCAGGGGAAACGGCCTTGAAGATGAAGAAATAGATGCAGCATGTAAAAGACTGAAGCAGCTGAAGGATGCAATCGCAAAAAAGAAAATCCGGGTAATAAAAAACGACAAATGCTATGGCATCGACGATAGTAACAGCGCCCCCGAAAAAGGCGAACACAATATTTTCAGTCAGATTCTGAAGGATGTGCAGGATGTAGCCCGTGAGCGAAGAATGGATAATCCGACCTTTGTTCCTTATACCGAAAAAACTCCGACACTACCGAAGGTAAGTACCTTAGAAAGACGGTTTACGGTAGGCGGACTGATTGATGCGGCAGAAAAGGTGGATGGCCTTCTTAACAACAAAATAAAAGGGTTCAGGCTCAGCGACATTGATAAATTCGGCCGAAGGAGCAACGAATTCACCTATATGCTTGACGCCGCAAAGATAGTAAAGGATCTGCCGGATTCGGTGAAAAAGATACCGGGCTTTAAATCCAAAAATCTTCTTACAGGAGACAACGTTCCGAAAGAAGTCTTAGAAACTCTTGATCTGGGCTTTGACAACCTTAAGCAAACAATAACCACCTATCTCGGTAAAAAGATGCGCGAAAGGCGGGCTGCCACCACAGAAACCCTCGAAGGCAAAAACAAATACGAGCAGAGCAGGATCGACTTTGCAAAGAGCCTGCTTAATATCGTAAATGATTATGAGGCCATCCGCAGAGGTCCCAGTACCGAAAAAGAAATCAAAATGCAGAACAAGCTTACTGACACGCGGATTGCCGAGGAAAACAAAATAATGAAAAAGAAGGCAATGGAAATTGCCAGCGGAATGAAGAAATAAAAAAGAGGCTCTAAGCCTCTTTTTTTGTATCCTCTGTACTTATCTTCTCAGCCCAGCTCAGTGCATCCTGAATGGTCGCCCTGAAGTTCTCTTTACCGACCTTTTCAACAAAGCCGCATTTTTCCATGGTCTTATAGGGCTGCTCGTTCACATGCGACAGTACAAGCTTGATGTTTCTTTCCTTGCAACGTGCATACAGCTGCTCAAGTGCCCTCATCGCCGAAATATCAAGTGCCGGCACCGCTCTCATTCTGAGTACCATTACCTTTGTGAAATCCTTGAAGTTTATGCCTGCAAGACGATCCGCATCACCGAAGAACATCGGTCCCGTGATTTCATAGACACGTACCTGCTGGGCAACCTTCATCAGTTCGATACCGTCGGGATCCTCATCCGGATCATAGTATTTCCAAGCCTTGATCGCCGACTCGTCGCTCATCCGCTTCATGAAGAGCAGGCAGGCCATCAGCATACCAACCTCGATTGCAACAACAAGGTCAAATACAACAGTAAATATAAATGTGACAACCAATACCAGAATATCGCTCTTCGGCGCGGTCTTTACAAGCTGCACGAAGGTTCTCCACTGACACATATTGTAAGCCACCATAAAGAGTATCGCTGCGATAGTAGGCATCGGAATCAGCGCTGCGTAGGGCATAAGGAAAACGAGCACAAGAACAAGCACAAGCGAATGTACCATTCCGGCAATGGGAGTTTTTCCGCCGTTTTTGATGTTGGCTGCGGTTCTTGCAATCGCACCGGTTGCTGGAATTCCTCCGAAGAATGCCGAACCGATGTTGCCGGCACCCTGGGCGATCAGCTCCATGTTTGAACGATGGTGTGAATTGATCATACTGTCCGCAACAACGCAGGAAAGCAATGACTCGATCGCAGCAAGTATTGCTATTGTAAAGGCATCCGGCGCAAGCTCGGCAACCTTTGAAAAACTGATTGACAGTCCGTGAAACTTCGGCAGGCTGTTGCTGATCTTATAGAGATCTCCTATCCTGTTTACGTTAAGGTTTAGTCCCTCAACAAGTCCGGTTCCCACAAAAACTGCAATGAGTGAGCCCGGGATCTTTTCGCTGATGTAGGGCCAGATGATAAGAACTGCAAGGCAGGCAAGTCCGACAAGAAGTGCCTGGTAGTTGAAGGTTTTTGTGTTCTTAAGAAGTGCTTCAACCTTTTCGGCCGTCTCGATGGTCTTGGTTCCGGCAGGAAAGCTCATGCCGAGGAAATCCTTGATCTGACCTATCACTATCGTTACTGCAATACCGGCAGTAAATCCCGTAGTGATCGTAAAAGGAATATATTTTATCAGGGAACCAAGTCTGAAAAGACCCATGAGTATCAGCATGATTCCTGCCATTATCGTGGCAAGCATCAGCCCTTCCATTCCCTTATTCGCTACAATGCCCGCAACTATCGTGGCAAAGGCTGCAGTAGGGCCTGCAATCTGCACACGGCTTCCGCCGAGGAATGAAATGATAAAGCCGGCAATTATAGCGGTATAGATACCCTCCTCAGGTCCTACGCCCGAAGCAAGCGCAAGGGCGATTGACAGGGGAAGCGCGATTATCGCAACAATTACACCGGAAATAACATCAGTCAGTAATTTCTTTGCGTCATAGGTTTTTATGACGCTGAAAAGCATCGGTTTTAACTTGTCCTGTTTCATTGATCATCTTCCTTGAAATATTAGTTCAACACGTTATGTACTGTTTGGTCAACAAGATAATTATAATCATTAAAACAGGATTTTCAAGTAAAATTTTCACGCAGAAAAATTTTCATTAAAACTGCTTAAAAAAACAGGAAAAACAATAGTACAAATGTAAAAACCGATACAAAGAAAAGCGAGAGAAAAATACCGGTGGCCTTGGGTCTTTGACGAAGCTTCTTTACAGGCAGAATCGGTTCCGCGTTTTCTTTCTTCTCTTCACTCTTTTCGGCTGCGCATTCCGCCCTTACCTTTTCAAGCCCGGATAGTAAGCTTTTGAAAGTACAGTTTTCATCCTTGGCCGAGACAAAGGTCGAATAGTAGGATACGACATTTTCCTGGTTTTTAATATCTATCAGATTCATCAAAAATTCCAAAAGACCCAGAAGCTGCATCCTGAAATTTCTTGAAAATCCGGGCAGATAACACAGCTCCATACCGCTCTCAGAGAAAAAAACAGTGTCGGGGTGAATAACGTAGTCATCCTCCTCAAACATATAATTCCTGCCTCTGATAAAAGTCTTTTCCATTTCAGACAGAAGATTATACAGCAGATCAACATCCGGAGGATTTTCCGTAAGCTTTTCCGACAACGATATTTTACCCGAAATATCATAACCCAGCTTTTTCATATATCCGTCATCAAAAACTTTTGCGGGCAAAAAACCGGGTATCTCATTTTCGCAGAGCATCCTTAGTCTGAAGTCAGCATCCTCCTCTGCTTCAAAAACCATATACCGGCCATTCATATCCCCACTGTATTCCAGATTTATCTTCTCAAGCATCCGAATCCACCTCAAACATTCAAAAGTTTTTTCCCGAAACGGAAAACAAGGGTTGTGAGGCGGGTATAGCTTCCGTAATTTCCCCTCTCACCCCGGTTTTCAAGATATACGCTTTTAAAAAGTCCGCTTACTATCGTTCCGTATTCATCCTTCCCCTTTATCTTTACACCTACGCTAAGGCTGTTTTTCTCAAGCTTCGTGCTTACTTCAAGCTTCGGGGCACTCATGCATATCCCGTCAAGCACACTTCTGTCGGCAGCAAGCTGCGACAGCAACTCCCTGCCCTCCTTATCATTGAACCCATCCTTGTAAATCTGTTCACTGTGGGGGATTTTCCCGTACTGCAGGGCCATCCTTGCCTCCTCGGCTGCTTCGGCGCTCCATGCGTCAAGTACCAACCTGTCATGCAAAGAAAATGCCATCCACAGTACGGTAAAAATCAGGAAGAACATCAACGGACAGACATATGCTGCCTCTACAGTAAATGAAGCGTCCAGCCTGTATCTTTCTTTCATCATAAACCTCCGCTAAGCGTAAAAAACAGACTCAGATAGTACCCTCCGGCAAGAAATGGAATGAAGGCAAAGCGCCTGTTTTTCTTCTTTTTTATCATAAATACCGATGCCGTAACGAACGCCCCGGCCCATGCGATAAAAAGTATCTCCATTATCCCGAAAAGCCCGACCGCAAAGCCGAGGGCAGTAACAAGTGCGGCATCTCCCGCTCCTATCTGCCCTTTACTTCCGAGCGAAACCAAGAGAAGAAGGATGCCCGGCACACTTCCGTACAGACAGGAAATGATATTCTCACTATGTCCTGCCAGAACGATTACAGCCAACATAAAACAGAAAATACCGAAGAGCCACATGTCCATGGTTTTGGTCCTGATATCTTCATACGAAGCCAGCAAAAGATAAAACAGTATCAACAAGGAAAGTAGAAGTCTCATTCATCCACCACCCGTTTCACGCATTTGCTGCAGGGACGCCTGCCCATATTCTCCGCCTCGGTCATCGTAACCTTCAGGGGATTTCTTTCAATTCTCGGACAGTTCCTGTAGGAATGATATCTTGTGCCATAAACCGTGATATAGACTTCCATACCGGAAAAATCCACACCTATGCATTCCTCACAGGGATAGTAAATTTTCCCGTCATAATTTCTTTTCGTTTCAAGCTCTGCAGTATTTATCTTTTCAGCATTGATAGAAATATAGGTGCAATGCTCATCAGTATGAAAGACCACTCCGTAGGGTGCAATGTAAACATCCTTTTCTGCCGGATGTGCACTGTCCTCCCTTCTTTCCATGGCATCGTCAAACTCTGCGGTCTTCTTCCAGTCATAACCGTAAAAACCTCTGAATTCCGTGCTTTGTGACACACTTCTGTCAGCGAGTCTGAAAAAATCACCCGGAAAATGAAGCACATAATCGAAGCAGAGCTTTATCCTGTTCTCACCGCCGTAGGCCTTTGAAGAACTGCAGTCTATTGCATCCGCGCCACCGTTTACAAGGCTAAGCTCCCTTCCGGTATCATCAAAATAATCCTTAAGCAGAAGCTTGATATAGACAGGGGATGCCTTGCCAAGCACATAGCTAAACGCCTTCCCGCTCAGTTCCTCAACCTTATCCGAGACATCGCTCTTTTTCGCGGCTTCAATGATGTCAGTCACAAGCGTGGAATTTTCGGCATAGGCACTGATGGTCCCGCACTTATAAAGGGTATCCTGTATGCTGAACATGCTCTGGTAGACAACAAACTCCGTATGCATCATCAGAAACAGGTACATAAAAAGGTACAGCGCAAAAAAACCTATCGGAACGACAAATGCCGCCTCCACGGTAAGCGATGCATGAATTTTACTTTTTCTTCTTTCCATAGTTTTATAAATACTGCGGAATCCCGTTTTTTCACGGAGAGCTTTTTTAAGGATTCCGCAGCTTTATCTCATATAAACCGCCGACTGGATCTTTCCGGAATATGACGACCTCCTCGCCGTTATTCCCCAGCCAAAAAATCTCGGACTAAGATGAAGCTCGGCATCACAGCTGAAGCCCACCAGGGTTTTATCCATTGCAAACTCACTGTCATAATTATGTTTGATATTGGCCTCGATAATGTCCATCATACGGAAGCTCAGTTTTTCACTGTCGATAAGAAGCATGAAAATGCTGAGATACATTGCATAGCTAAGCCTTACAACACTCGACGGCTTGTAATTCTTTGCTTTGCTCTCAACCAAGTCAGACGTGAAAACCAGAAGTTCCGAAAGCTTTACAGTCATGTTACTGCCGGTGCAGACAAAATCTACTGACTTACCGAGCAACAATGCCCTGGTCTCGACTATTGCATTCTCCGCCGCCCAGGCAACGATTACCAAAGCTTTGAGTGCAGTCTTAAGCTTCGGTGAAATATTGAAGGCCGACAGATAAGTATTCAGCTGTGTCTTTGCCTCAGAGCTTGAAAGTATATATGCCAGTGCCATTCCGAAACGTATCCCGAACAGGCTCCAGCCGGCTTTTCTTATGTTAACATTGTCGGAATATGACCCGAACACCAGATACTCCTGCTCATAATTCAGCGCCCCTGCCTTATAATCATTCTTATGGTAATTGTCCATGTTCAGATTTGCATAGGTAATAAGCGCTGCCTTATCGGAGGCTACATCAAGTCCCGAGTTTACCGCTGCCAGAAATTTTTCAAACAAACCATCCTTTATGAAGCCGTCAACATATTCACCATTGTTTACCATCGCATCCGTAAGGCTGATCTCGCCAAACAGCTCATCATTTTCAAAAAGCTCAAGCCCGTAGTCCCTGCGGCTCGGCAGATCATTCTGGTTCACTCTTTTAGTGGAAATATCCTTGGTATCACCAAACCAGAAGCCCGGAAAGCCCTGCGAAAACAGCTTTTTTATCGTATTCCAGACACTTCTGAAGCCCGCCGTTCCCGGATCATCCGATTCATCCTCTTCACCTATATCTCCGTTTTCAAGACCTTCTATCAGCTTTTTAAGGTCAAAGTTCCCGCTTTGCTGAAGTTTCAGGATTTCCTCACTCAGTTTTAGTACTGATTGGTACTTAACCGCTTCTTTTACCTGCTGTCTGAAAACCGCACCTTTTCCGCTCACAAGACTCACATCCTCCGTTACCGAAGTTTTATCAATAGTGTAATCCCAGAGCCTGAACTTAGAACCGCTCGTTCCTTTTCCGAAAACATCATTAAAAGTCTTAGTGATATCCTCTTCAATCGCAGCATAATCCTCAAAATACATTCCGTGCCACATTGTCGAAGCCAGCAGTCCGTATTCGGCATACAAGGGGGCATAATAGGCCCCCAGCACCGATTCAAGCGAACGGTTGTAGGCCTGAAGGGCAAGCGTTCTGCCCGAAGTGACATAGGCATGCTCCAGAGTCACAAGCATCAGTGAAATGACCATAAAAAGCACCAGGGTCATGGTAACGGTTATGCTTGCTTCCTTCTTCATTTCCGCCTCAGTTGATTATTCTTCCGCTTGCGTTGTTGATCGCATTGAAAGCATCGTTTATTATTGTTGTTATCTGGGTTTTGAAAATTAGGACTATGGCAATCAAAACGACCAAAATCAGAATCACCTCCACGATCCCGACACCTGCGTTGTCCTCATCAAACTCCTTACATGCTTTCCTGAACTTTTCAAACAGTCCTTTCATTGTTCTCCTCCTTATTTCTTGATTTATTATATAGACAGGAATGCCGGCACTAAAAGCACAGCCAGCACCAGTGCAAACATTCCCGCCATCGGAACCAACAGCTTCACGCTTATCTCCTCACCGCGCCTCCTGATCTCAGCCTGCCTTTCGTTTCTGGCCTCAGCTATTTCCTGGTAAAGTGAAGGGAGCAGACTCTCGCTTCCCTTTTTCAGATTCTGACAAAGAAGTGCTGAAAGCCTGATATAGTACATATTCTGGCAACGTCTTCCGAAATGTCCGTAGGCCTCGGCCTCCGATCCTCCGAGCATCATCTCGTTGCGGCACCTTAGCATTTCCTCATAGGCATAGCGTCTGGAATTCTTTTTCTTTTTTCCCGTGAGGCTTTTTCTTCTGCTTTCATAGTCAAGGGCTATACGTTCAAAAGCAAGCCTGATCGTAAGTCCCGACTCTAAAAGCAGCGCCAGCTTGCTGACCACATCCGGATAATCGATGATCAGTTGTATATTCCTTTCCTTTCTTTTTTTCTGCCTCAGGCTCATCCCGTAGGGCAGCATCAGGAAGGCTGCCAGAATACCGAGAAGCAAAACATAAGCACTGTTGTTTTCCTTATATTCCTTGAAACTGACTTTACTTCCGTTTATTTTTTCAGGCAGCGCCACTTCCTCGGAATATTTTCTGTTTTCCAGAAGCCCTTCCATACGTTCCCTGAGAAGTGCTTCAGTTTCGGTTTCCTTGCTTTTTGGCCAGACAGTAAGCGTAAGTACAAACTCATCCTTTAATTCATAGTACCCGATAACCGCAGTGATCCTTACACTTTTTCTCTCAGCCAGCTTATCAGCCTTTACCTTTCCGTCAAGCCCAACAATGTTCACATCCGAACTCGACCAGTAAACTTCAATATCCGGATCAAGCTCTCTTGTATCAAAACACAGATCATACATGACCTTATCAGCTGAAGCATTCTTTCCGAGCACATAGTCCGCAAGTTTTTCCTTGAATTCATCAAGTATCCTGCGGGCCTTTTCCTCTCTCGGCCTCACTTTTTCAAGCACAAGCGGAATACGGTAGCTTTCTCCTTCATACTCCGCAAGCAGCTCCACGCTTTTTGATCCGTTTTCCGGTCTTGTCAGGGCATCCACATAACCTGACTCATAGAAATCCGAGAAATTAAGCAGAAGATACAAAAGCGCTGAAAAGAAAGCAATGCCCATGGCAAGCCCGGCGATTCCAAGCTCGGCCGTCACCCTTTTTTCTTCCGGATTTTCACCCACATATATCTCGTCATAATATTTCAGGCTCAGTTCCTTTTTCTCCGGAGACACGCGGTCCGAGATTTCGTTTATGCACCTGACAAGCACATATGCCCCCGGAAGGCCGTCTTTAAGGCTCCTGCCCTCCTTTATGTAAAGACCGACTCCGGCAAGGTTTAAGATTATGACGAAAATAATAAGGCCAAAGGAAAAATACAGCATCACAACTCCTAATTCCCTGCCGAAGCAGTCAGTCTTTCAATATATTCCGCGAGCACAAAATAAAGAATTGCCACTACTATCATAACTAGCCTGCCTATTGCGGTACGATACAGCGGATCCAGAAAGCTTCCCGAAAACAGCCTCATATAAAGAAGTATGAGAAGAGGCATCAGTTTCATGATCGTGCTCTGCGTGACTATCGATGAGATTATGCTTTCTATCTCACGCCTGAGCTCAAGCTTCTCATACAGATCCTTGTTGGCTGCCCTGATCAGGCTGATTATGTCTCCGCCAGATCTTTTGGCAACCGAAAAAACATCGGCAAAGTATTCTATTTCCTTAATCCTGGTCTTTTCCGCAAAATCCCTGAAGATATCCTCGATATTCTCGCCGATATCTATTCTTGCCTCCATTGCGACAATTTCCTTTACCATATAACACTTTTCGCCATGCATGATGCTCATGTCACTTCTTACCGAGGCCATTGCCCTCTCCACGCTGTAGCCTGCCTCAAGTGCGGTCAGCATGCACGAAAGCATGTCCTTGAAATACCTGATCAGAAGCCTTCTCTGCCTCTCCCCCGCCTTTCTTGCAATACGGTAAACCGAAAACAAGACATAAGGTGAAAGAAGAATCAATCCGAAATACGAATTAAAGAAAAGAAAGGCTGCCATTATGAGGAGAAGCAGGCTTTTGATGGCTTCAATCAGTATATATCCGGCATTTGACTGCATTTCATTGTCCATTTATTTCTCCCATTCCGGCAGCCGCAAGCTTACCGGTGTGCCTGAGGTCGTTGACCTTCCTAAGATTCCCTGTTATCCTTCCGTTTTCCTCGCCCTCTTCAACAAATTCAAACAGGGTACGGAGCCTTATCTCACCGTTTTTCACACCGTCAAGCTCACAAATCTTTGTCACCCGCCTTGACGAATCCCTTAATCTCGCAATTCCGATTATAATATCAATAGCCGAAGCTATCTGGGATCTTACAGCCGCAAGCGGGATATTTTCATCAAGCAGTACCATGGTTTCCAACCTTGAAAGTACATCCTCGGGTGAGTTGGCATGGGCAGTGGACATACCGCAATGCCCCGTGTTAAGCGACTGAAGCATATCAATGCACTCCCTGCCCCTGACCTCGCCTACAATAAGCCGATCGGGGCGCATCCTGAGTGCCGTTCTTATCAGTTCCCTTATTGCAATCTCATGTTTTCCTTCCACATTTGCGTTCCTTGCCTCAAGCCTGACAAGATTCGGCAGATGCTTCATCGAAAGCTCTGCTGAATCCTCGATGGTGATGACTCTTTCCGACAACGGAATGAAACGCGAAAGTGCATTCAGAAGAGTTGACTTACCACAGCCAGTACCTCCCGAACATAGTATGTTATAGTGCCCTTTGATCAGCATGCCGAGAAACTGTGCAGCCTCCGTGCTTATGGACTCCAGCTCCACGAGCGTATCTATGCTCATCATTTCCTTCTGGAATTTTCTTATTGTCACGATCGGTCCTTCCAGCGAAACCGGAGGTAAAACTATATTTACCCTGGATCCGTCAGCTAGCCTTGCATCCACTATCGGATGTGCTTCATTAACTGTTCTGTTAACACCCGAGGCTATACGCTGTATGATATCCTCCAGCTTTTCCCTGGATTCAAACGCGACTCCGCTTTCATAAAGCCTGCCTTCCCTCTCAACAAAAATCCGGTCATGGCCGTTCACCATGATTTCGGTAATGCTTTCATCCTCGATCAGTTCCTGCAGTACATCAAGCCTTCTTATCGAATTGAAAAAGTCCTTTCTTAACCTCAGTCTTTCCGGTATTCCGAGATACTTTTCTCCTGCCGCAGAGGCCAGAACCTTATCAATAACCTCGAGCACCTCGGAATCGGTGGTCTGCCTCGTCACGTCAATTTTGTCCATTACGGCTTTTTTAAGGCCGGCAACATATTCCTTATCCACCAAAGCCCTCCGTAAAACCTTTTTCGGCTATCTTTTTTATTTTTCCCTTCACAAAGCCAAAGCCTCTGCTCTCACGGATGACAATTTCATTTTTCACAGCCTCCTTGTTTTCCTCCCCGAAGCTCTCGCTTCCGGTATCCATGCTTTTCCTTCTTTCACCCACAAGCTTTTCCGCAAAAACGCTCATCTCGGAATTTTCAAGCACGGAATAGTCCGGGGTAATACCTGAAAGCTTCTTGTCAAAAGGCAGCGATACAAAAGCAAACGGTTCATCAGAGATAGCGGCAGCCTTTTTCAGCTGTTCCAAAAGAAGTCTGCCAGCCTCCTCCGACGAATCACCCAACAAAAACAACTTTTCACATTTTTCAGCGATCACACTGCTTCCCGGAGGGAGAAAACCGAGATCAAACACCAGATTTTTATATCTTGCATCGGCAGAAAGCCCTGAAAAAAACAATCTCATTTCCTCCCTCCCGAAATAATAAAGGTCCTCAAAGGAGTAAACTCCGGAAATATAGTCAAAATCCCGTCCGTGCCTGATAAACCTTTCCGCCTGATCTATCCACATGCTTTTCTGAAGCTTAAGCTCGACGATCAGTTCCGAAAGCTTTCCTTCCTCCCTTGCATTTCCGCACGGCACATTGTAGAAGGGGTCCAGGCTGACGAACAGCGTGTTTCCCTCTTTTTTCATCGAACGAGCAAGACAAAGGGCCAGGGTGGAAACGCCGCTTCCGCCTCTTCCGGATGTTACTGCAAGTACGCTTAAAGCCCTGCTTTTTCTAAGTTTTGCAAGCTTTTTGTCATGCAGCCTGAACAGAAGCTCCCTTACGATAAGGTCAAAGGCCTGGTACATATATATGCCCTTGCTGTCCGGGTCCTTCATGGTCGTAAGAAAAAAACTGATCTCGCTTTCTCCGGGTATCATTTTAAGGCTGTTTTCATCCGCAAGCAGGACGCTTACTACATTTTCGTCCCTGAACATCAGATAGTCCGAAACCGAATAAAATGTCCTCACGCTGTAATCGATCAGCTGGGTTCCGGTCATATAATCCCCAAGAGCCCTTCCGTAAACGGCATCCTCCGTAACTATCGCCAGCAGTTTTTCCACGCCCGGCTCCTCCTTTGCAACGCACGGTCAGATCTGACCGCTTTTGCCCAAAGATAAGCCCGCCGGAAAGCAAAATCAAGCCCTTAAAAATTTTCAGACGAAATTTTGTGCAGTTTTTCAGGGGGTATCGGAAACTGTTGTTAAAAACGCTTAGGACATATTGCACAAAGAATTTTCGGACATAAAAAAACATGCACAAAAACCTTTTCGGATTTTTGTGCATGTTGCTAATCGACATTTTTTGCGTCGCTTTTATTTAATTTTTATTCCTTCTTATTCTCGGGTGCCGCAGGCTTGTTTTCAGGTTCTGCAGGCTTATCCTTATTCTTCATCTTGATGATCACTATTATGATCACAACAATAATGATGATGATAAGCAGCCAGATGAAAATGCAGATGCCGAGCGGTCTCGGGCAGAAGCCACAGAGTCCGCATTTGTCCTTCTCTTCCTTTTCCTTTGCGGGCTTGGGAGTAGGAGTAAGTGTAGGATCCGGTTCGCTTGGTGTATCAGTCGGGGTAGGTGCTGTAACAACTTCCATATCCTCCGAACCGAAGGTGATGATCTCGGAATAATCGGTATATACATCCTCAAGATCATGCTGACGGATGCAGTAACGTGCACGGAGCTCGATGGGAGTATCCTTTTCAACCTTGCCCTCTACTGCGGCAAGATTGGCAAGCCCGTATTCCAGCTCGCCGGACTTAAGCTCCCAGTCACCCTGAAGACCTGTCCAGTCCTTCTTGCCCTTTACTCTTGCTTCAACCTCAAGGGTAACGTCTCCGCCATGATTATAGTCGGCCTGAAGTTTTGTGTTCAGCTTTGTCAGTTCCTCGGGAACAACTATCTTGAATGCCACAACAGGGAAGTCATTGAAATCCTTGTCTGTCATGCGGAGGTCGCTGATTATCGGAGCTGCAACGTCGCCTTCTTTTATCGGCTCATACTTTTCAGCGTCTTTTCCTACTGCGGCAACCTCGGACCATTCGGATGCAACTTTAAACTCTTCCCTTCCTTCCTCTTCGGTACGGATTGTCACAAGATAGCGCATGCGGACATAGATCGTATGGTTTTCATAATCAAAAACTGCCTGGCTTCCGTCATCGTTCGATTTCACAGTATAGCAGCCCTCGGGAAGCACATCCTTCCAGCCGTCAAAATCCGAGTTTTCATGATCGCCGTACCAGCAGGTATCTTCCGGATTGTCGATGTTTCCCATGTAACGGAAAACCCAGGCGGTAACTACCTGTTCGTCACTGTCCAGAAAATCAGTATAGGCCCATTCACCGAGGTGCTGGTTATAATCCTCGTCATAGCCGTCGGTATCCCAGTACTTATTGTAGTGCCAGTCGGTCTGGTTATCAACGGACCAGTCCATCTGGGCTGTAAACCACAGATCTGAATAGCCATGATCTTCAATTTCTTTTCTTGTAGCATCATGGGTATCGGGATCTCCGTCCCTGTGGGCCCAGTCGCCCATGCTGTCATTTTTGCTCCACGCCAGCTGGCAGGTGTTATAACTGTCGGTGCCCTCATCCGTATGCTCGATCGACACATTGGTCGGTGCCGAAAGCTCAAACGGAAGCCATACATCCTTATCCGACTCCTCTGCACATGCAAAGCCGGTAAGCATTGCAAGCAGCATGGAAATGGTAAGAATAAATGATAATAGTTTCTTCATAATCCAAGCTCCTTTCATAAAAGGGTATTCATGTATTCATTGTATCACAACACAATTACCGCCGCAAGAAAAAAATACACCAAAGCCCGATTGCTTTGATGCATTTTTAATTTCATTTATACTTTTAAAATTGCGATATTTTTACTTTCTTATCCTTGCAACTCCGCTTCTTACCGCTGCCTCGGCAACTGCCTTTGAAACAGCCTCGCGTACCCTCGGATCGAAAGCCTTGGGAATGATATAGTCTGCGGAAAGTTCCTCATCGGAAATGAGTCCTGCAAGCGCATGAGCCGCTGCCATCTTCATCTCCTCATTGATATCGCTTGCCTGAACATCGAAGGTTCCGCGGAAGATTCCGGGGAAAGCAAGCACGTTATTGATCTGGTTAGGGAAATCCGAACGTCCGGTTGCGATTACAAGTGCGCCGCCTTCCTTTGCATCCTCGGGGAAAATCTCGGGAGTCGGGTTTGCACATGCGAAGATGATGGCGTCCTTGTTCATGGTCTTAACCATTTCCTTGGTAACAAGTCCGGGAGCCGAAACACCGATGAAGGCATCTGCGCCCACAAGAGCATCACAGAGAGTACCCTTCTCACCCTTAAGGTTTGTTACCTCGGCCATCTCCTCTTTTATCCAGTTGAGTTCTTCTCTTCCTTTATATATAATACCGTGACGGTCTGTCATTACGATATTCTTGAAGCCTGCGGAAAGAAGAAGCTTGGTGATTGCGATTGCTGCAGCACCTGCACCCGAAGTAACGATCTTCATGGTTTCCTTGTTTCTTCCGGTAAGCTTTGCGGCATTGAGCATTCCTGCAAGTGTGATGACTGCGGTTCCGTGCTGGTCATCATGGAAAATCGGGATATCGCACTTCTCCTTCAGCTTTCTTTCAATCTCGAAGCAGCGGGGAGCCGAAATATCCTCAAGATTGATTCCGCCGAATGAACCTGAAATCAGGTATACGGTATTTACAAATTCATCAACATCCTTGCTCTTCACGCAAAGCGGGATGGCGTCAACTCCGCCGAATTCCTTGAAAAGCACACACTTTCCTTCCATTACAGGCATACCTGCCTCGGGACCGATGTCGCCAAGACCCAGTACTGCGGTACCGTCAGTGATAACCGCGCAAAGATTTCCCCTTGCGGTAAGGTCATAGCTTCTGTGCACATCCTTCTGTATTTCAAGACAAGGTTGGGCAACGCCCGGTGTATACGCAAGTGATAAGTCCTCTGAAGTTGCAACGGAGACTTTTGAAGTCACCTCAAGCTTTCCCTTCCACTGCTCATGCAGACGGAGGGATTCCTTTGCATAATCCATATTATTTACCTCTCTTTTTTGATCTTTAAACACACAACAGAGAGTATTTTAGCACTTTAGTACATTATTTGCAAGAAATTTTTTCCGGGTCTTTTCATTCATCATATATACGCTAAAGTATTTAATCATCAAACAATGACAACATGAAATTTTTTTATTGACTAAAAAACCAACTTATGATATTATACTTTCAAAGAGAAGCGGTTTTTTACCGTAAAATCCTTAGGGATTTAAAGCGGCGTACTCGCTTCTTTTTTTATGTTTATAATATCATACAGGTATAATCCTTTATGTTCAATTCTCACTATCAAAGTGGCAATATAAGAATTGTATCGTGTTTCCCCTGTTTCCGGATCAAGCACCGGTAGTAAAAAACCTGTATCATACCTATACCATCCTCTTGAAGCAGTTTTATTATGCTTTTCATCCTTGTTTTCTACCCATCTTCTGTTCCTTGCATTTTGAATCATCTCAGAAATCACCTGAACTGCATTAGCCTTTGCTTTTGCGAGAGCCCCTCGAAGTTTCTTGGTATATTTTGATTCAGCATATTCATCAGGGAAATCCGCTCCAACGATAATAATGTCGCCATATTCTTCTACTATATACTTACATCCGATAATCTGTTTTAAATATATCTCAACATCATTCCATGGGATATTCTGTTTATCGGTAAATAATATTTGTTTAACTATTGCATATTTCATATAATCCTCTCAAACTAAGTATCACGGGTAAACATATGTTCTATCTTTGATTATAAACCATTTACGAAGAATTGGCAACATAAAAAAGCACCGAAATTTTACATCGGTGCTTACATTTATTGAATCCAAAAACCTTTTCGATTAATTGTATTTATATCTTAATCTATTATTTCTTTCTTCCATTGCTGTCTTTATTTTCTTTATTTCCAACATTGCATCTTCTTTTTTATCATTTATAACACATTTTTCAAGTTCCCCAATCATCTCAACAATATTCTTTTCCAATGACGAAACAGCAATATTCGATTTCGACGGGCTTGAATGAATCAAATCATAGATTTTTTCCAACTCACAATTCAAACTCTTATCCATCACTTTTTCCATTATCATTTTTACTCGTAAAGAAGCTTCCTTGATATAGGCAACTTCCTGCTCATGACGTTCAATACTATCCGCAGTATATTCATTAGCAATTAAGTGGGAGAATAAAAAAATTGCATATATTCCTGCAATAACAATTTGAAATATTAACGCAGGCTTATAAGAATCCTGTTTAAGCAAAATGAACATAGTTCCCACAACAAACTCAACGATAAAATATATCGATGAGATTGTATAAATTGAAAACCCAAAAACAACTGCACCACTACTTTTCTTAATAAGAAACGGTGCCAATAGCATCATAAAATAAGCAAAATGAATAAAAACATATGAAACCCATACTGATGCAGTATGGTCTGTTCCACCCACCACAAAGAAAACAATGTTGAATATAGCCAAAAAAACCAAATCTAGCGCAATCCATAATGATGTTTTTTTGTTCATTTTTGCACCTCACATTCTGCTCAATATGTCTGCTTTTTTTGCATCATATTCTGCCTGCTCAATTAATCCTGCATCTAGCATCTTCTTCAGTTTGCCAAGAATTTCTACAGGATCTGCTTGCACTTCTTGTTTAGTTTCAGCTTCTGGCTGTTTCTGAGTAAATCTTCCTGAAGGTTGTTGCTGAATTGGAGATTGAGGAGCAAATCCATTATTAGCTGGAGCAAACACCTGTTGAGCAATAGAACCAAAAGCTCCCGCAGCGCCGATACCCATTCCCATACTTGCTCCGGCTGCTGCAACACCACCTGCGCCGGGATTGTTTGCCATGTCTCTCAACACATTAACACCCTGAACTCTTCCCCAATCAAATCCAAGAATATCAAGCCCTGCTTTATCGCCCTGATATCCTCTCTGCCGAGCTATTAGTTCAATTTGAGATGTATCAATCGTATCATATTTCGTCGTATCTATATCAAGACCCGACAAAGAGAACTTTACGCACTTCAATCCATAGTCTTCCAAAGCTTCATTAATGAATGGCTCAACTTTTGCCGATAGCTCATCCAAATATGCATCAATTCCTATCAATTCCTGCTCTAAGCTATTAAGAAACTTTGATACCGATGCTTTGATTTTACCTTGGAATTCATTACGAAAATATTTGTTGAGATCATCTTGGAATTGATACGGAATGTTATTACCTATGAGTTTTTCCAAAAATTTCGATGGATTATTAATGCGTACTTTGTATGCACCACGAACCCGCGCATCTGTACGAACGCCCCAAACCTTATCTCTAACTTGGATTGGACTATCTGTACCCCAAATGATTTCTTGACTATCCGCCTTCCGAACAAAGTAAACGACGCAATTAAAAGTACTTATTCCACCCGTTAAAGCATTCCTGAGACGGCTAATAAACGGGTAATTTTCGGTAGAAAGTTTGTAGGTTCCATTCTCAAAGGTTTGTTCAACAGTACCGCCCTTGATAAAGATTGCTTCTTCGCCAGGCATAACAATGAGAGTCGAATTGGTATTGAAGTCTTCTTCGGGCTGACGCCAGATTAACAGCTCGCCGGGACCAGTGTTTTTTATTACATCAGCCCAATGTTTCTTACCGCCTGTATAGGCTACTTCGTTAGGGTTTTTACCAAACAATGCCATATTAGTTACCTCCGTTTATTTTTATTTCCGTTGCAGACTCAAGAATCTTGAAATTTTTTGCTGACGGAAGCTTAAAACGCTCTGACATTCCAGTCTCTTTATTGATTAAAATGCCGTATCCACCTATCACTGGCTCTGGAGAGGTTTTTCCAAAAACGATAAAGCAATCGCCAGTGTCATACGCTTTTACCTCTAAAAAATCACCTTCGTAACCATATACTTTTTTTGCAATGGCTAATGCTTGTTCTAACTCCATTGTGTTCAAACCTCCTTTTTATTAACGCAATCATTTATGCGATTCGAAAATTTCTGATTATCTGCACGACAAAAGCTTATACTACCTGGTTCTGCCATATCAAAATACCACGATACATCAGTATCGCCGTTCTGAGGATCAAAAAATCGAGTTTCTCCGTTTATCTGCTTTGCGGCAAATGTATGCCCATCAATTCCACCTGTTCCTTTCCATGTCAAAACTACTTGAGCAACAGATCCATCACCCCAATCTTTCATTCTGCTGGTTATTTCGGCCTGAGATGAGTTAGTGATGACATCTGGATGATCGTACACGTCATATGGATACTTTGAGAGATGATCATCATTCGATAAAATTGGTTTTGCTTGAACGTCATAGCCTCTTTGTTGAGCCACATAAGCAGGAACACATCGTTGACAATTGTACTGATATTCGTTGCCCAAATCATAATTACTCATGTTGATTTTAGATAAATCCAAAGCATCTTTATCGGTTAATGCCGGCATATCATAGGTAGGATAAGCATCTCTCTGTAGTTTCCGCCAGAGAGGATTTTGGCTGTATTTTTCAAAATCCCCTGGACCATAATTATGTTCATACATGAAATCACTTAGTTTTTCCATTGCCATCTCTCTATCGAGATCTGTTTGTTCGCTTTGAACATCTCTATTCAAATATGGCAATTCGTCATCAGGAAACGCAGCAGAGTGTAATTCTCTCCAAATCGGATCTTGAGAGTATTCCTCATAGTCATCCACACCATAGTTATGATCATTCATGTACTGTGATAACTGTGCATTTGCACTTTCCTGTGTCATTTCCGGAAGTTCAAAATCTGGATATTCTTGACGCATCAGTTGCCGCCACTGAGGATCCTGAGAGTATGTGGCAAAATCATCCGGTCCATAATTATGAGCATTCATATAATCCGAAATGCTATTGATTTCCGAAGTGTCAGAATGTCCATCAACGTCTGTTGCACCTGAAACTAACATGCTACTGTCTGTATCAGAACCTTCTACACTGGCATTCGTATCTGCCTGTTCTTCTCCACTGAATGGTACATCTTTCAATGAATCCCATCCGTCAGTTTCAGAATCGTCAGAGAACTCTTCGCCGAACTTCTCCCATCCTTCACGATATGGATTTTCAGCCGAAACGAACTCTCCCGATGTTTCTAAGTTAACCGCATCCTGCGTTTCAGGAGAAGTCTCATAATCATAGGTTTCCAAATCACTCTGATTATCAGACTGTTCTGTGGCTTCAGTGTCCTCAACACACGTGGTTTCATCCGGTGCCTCGGTATCGACCAACGTCTCCGTTGCCTCGTCAGCGCGAGCTTCGTCGCCTACATCTTCCCGAACATCGGTAGGCTGTTCCTCAATATCGGTATCCGCCCTTGCTTCGTCCGTTTCATCATAAATTGTTTTGTCTGTTGCTTCGGGCTGAGTATCCGCAGACTGTTCTGCCTCAGTATCAATCGGCGTCTCCGTTGCCTCGTCAGTGGGATCTTCGTCGCCTACATCTTCCTGAACGTCGG
>JAFRWN010000008.1 GCA_017437965.1 Lachnospiraceae bacterium | reverse complement strand
TCCTGTTTTATCTGTATTCCCTGGATATTATCACCATAGTTTACTGACGATTTGGTCTTTGAATATTTTTTCTCTGCATCCTTTATTTCAGGATGATCCTTTTTCAGTTTTTCAAGGAAAGCCCTGTCATACTTATCAAGATCGTATATAAACATCCTCTTGGCATCTTCCTTGGTAAGTTCAAATGTTCTGGCGCTCTGGCTAAGCTCATCCTTCCGGTTTTCCTTGATTATCCCATTTCTGATGTCTGTGGCATTTTCAAGAACAGTAACGTTATCCTTGAAAGTTATCTTTCCGCTATTCCTTTCTACAACGATCGTCTTGGTCTTGAACTCATAATCAAGCTTCGCCATATCCTCAACGTTTATGACACCGTCCTTAAACTGCTCAGGCACCTTCTTCACGCTGTTGCCGCTCATTTCCTTGTTATCTCCATGGAACTGGACATACATCTTATCCTTCTCATATCCGAGAAGCTCAATATAATTGCCGTCGACAATGAAGATGGTACCGGGCTTAAGGCCTCTCAGCCTGTCCTCAGCCTGTTTCTTGTTTTCAAACTGCTTAAGCCTTGCATCGATTTTTTCTATTTCTTCCTCGGCAAGCTTTTTCTCGTTTTTGAAATTCTCATTTGCCTTTTCGATTTCCTTTGCAAGCTCATCATCATAATCAAAGGTCTTGTAACCGCTTCTGATCTCAGCCTTTTCAATCTCGCCTCTTCTGGCTATCCTTCTGTTGACCCTGCCGGCTGCAGTATCAAGGCCGGCACCCATGATCCTGTCGGATTCATTGAGTTCTTCAAGGGACAGCTTACCCGTATTGTCAAAAGGCATTTCAATCTTATTTTTAAGGGTTTCTTTTCTTAACCTAAGGCTCTTTTCGTCCATATGGTTAATATCAAGGTTTACCATTTCAGGCTTTTTCTGGTTTTTATAGATTTCGCCGACTATATAATCATCGCCCGCATCCTTATATTGCTCGTTTTTCTCGATGCTGCCATGACCGTCAAGATGGTAACCGAATGCAGAAAGAGCCTCTTCTGCTTCTTCCTCAGTCTTTATTCTGCCTCTGTTATACCTTCCATTAACCGTATAGGCAGCGTTCTTAAGTTCAAATCTTACCCATGAAAGCCCCAGTCCTACAGAATCACGTAAGAAGTATTCCTCTGCATTTTCTTCATCACTGATGCTTCCGTCATCCCTTGCCTTACCCAGCATGCTTGTATAATTATCAGCATCGGGTACTTCAGCATCTCCGACTACATCAACTTTACACTCTATAACTTTCATCAAATGATTTTTAAGACCGAGTGCCTTAAAAGTATCCATCATTTCGTCAGCGCCCTTTTTGATTTCGGACTTGGTGATGGCCTTGTTGAAATCCTCAAGGGTAAACTCGGGATCACTCTTGAATTTCTCCGTAACGCTTTCTATATAGGCAGACTTGCAGAATGATCTGTATACAGCCTTATGATCTTCTTTCTGAAGTGAATCTATCTTTTCAAGTCTGTATGCCTCTTCTTTTCTCTGAAGTCTCATCATCTTCGAGAAAGCGCGTTCATAGGCATTACCTTTAAACTCGAGTCCTCTGTTACCCGAATTTGCAATCATCAGCGCTTCAAGCTTATCCTTTAAGCCTGCAGCAAAATTCATTCTCTTGTCGGTAGACTCCTTACGAGCCTTGCGTCTTCCGTTTTTGGCAAGATAGTCATTTTCTTCCTTCTTTTTGGCATTTATATAGATGGTTGCACGCATATAAGTTTTCTCAGCCTGGCTATAGAAATCATCAAGCTGCTCATTGGAAGGATTTTCGGGCAGTTTCTTTGCCATCTTATCAAGTTTTTCAACGCTTTCACGGAGTCTCCTGAACTCGGGTGATGAACGCATGTAGGCAGGGTCAACCGCGATAAGCTCACGAAGAAGCTTATCGGTATTCTGATGAACACTTCTTCCCTGCATCTTGTAAGGATCCAGAGCCTTATTTGCAGCCTCTTCATAGCCAAACAGATGGCTTCCCAGCTTTTTCTGATAGAAATCTGTAGGATTGCTCTTTACAAACTCTTTGATATCCCTTGCTATTTCGGCCTTCTCATAACGGTTTGTGACCTTCTTATCAATATTCGCGCTGTAAAGCCTGTCAAACTTTTCCTTGAACAGAAGGAACTCCACATTATTCGCATTCTTTTCGGAAAGGTCCTCAAGATTTGCCTTTGTTTCACCAAGAAAACCGATAAGGCCTGCTTCCTCGGGTGCCCAGCCGTTTGCCACTGCCGTAGCTCTTGCCTTCATGTTGGCCATTGCCAGAGTGACATTTTTTCCGGCCTGATTCTTCGGATTTACTCCCGTAATACCGGAAAGACTGCCTGTAAGCACATCAAGATGCTCAGAAGCTTTGGGATCGATCTCATACTGGGTCCTGTGCTCACTCTTCAATGCCTCGTATTTTGTTATTATCTTATTTACGGCAGCACTGTATCTTACCCTGTAGTTTGCCTCATCAAGTGACGCAAGTCCACGGTTTTTCTTCTCGCTTATTCCGTCTTCAAGTTCTTTGAGCTCTCTTATCGAGGAATGGTATTCCATCAAAGGATCATACAATCCTCCGAGCTGTTTCCTTATTTCATTTCTGCTCTTATCCTGTTTAAAGCCAAGATTCAGGGTCATGTTGACCGAAGCCCTGGTGTGGTCCATGTCAAGTTCTTCATAGATATTCTTGCTTTCAAGACCTGTCCTGAATTCAAACAATGCATTGTCTTCGGGCACAGGCTTCTCACCGTTTTTATTAAGGGCATTTGATCCGAACTCATTTGCAAGCTTGTCCGCAATCTTTTTGTCAGCATCATTTCCGGACTTCTTTGTGGCAAAAAGAGCCTCGTCACGTATCTTAAGCACTGCTTCATGGGAAAAATCGGGAATCGGATCCATTGGATTCATCAGGCTTTTTCTGAGCAGAGCATCCTTGAATGTGGTACCGAACTTTGTCAGAAGAACATTCCTTCTGATATCTTCGTTATCCTTGAAACCGTTTTCAAGCGCCTCCTTAAATTTTTCGGTATCATTTTCCTTCTGCAGCGCGTCGCGGCTTCCGTCGCCATATTTATCAAGAAGTATCTGGTAGTACAAGGACTTCATTGCTGAATCGTTAAACTCATCCCTGCGCTTCTTATACAGCGTCCTCATATTATTGTTTGTCGGCTGTCTTTTAAGCACGTCAAGAGTATCGTTAAGGTTGAGAACCATATTTTTCCTTAACGCTGCTTCATTTCTGATATTTTTCTTAAGCTCGTCTACAAGCTTGTCATAGTCCTGTCCGAGAGGCTTTGGCGGCTCAGCGTCCAGAACGATTTCCTCATGATTCTCCTCTTTATTATCTTCATGGACAACAGGTTCTTTTTCTCCCTGTGTTTTTTCCGCCGGTTTCTTATTGCCCGTCAGGTTGATCTTACCTTCCTCATTCTCGAGAATAAAGCTTACTTCATCCTCTTCAGAATCATCATCAAGAGAACTTTCATTATCATTTTCCTTATCCTTATCATTGTTTTCAATAATGATATTGTCTTCGATAATGTTATCGTTAAGGATGATGTCTTCCTTCTCTTCTTCAGGTGCGGGACCTGCCTTCTTCATCTGCGAAAAATCATGGATGTCCGGAAGCTCTTTGTCCTGAAGATTTCTTACGATAAGACTTGCACAGGCATTTTCAAGCCCAGCCTTCTGCACGGTATTCTTTCCCTTACCCTCATTATAGGCAGTTATCCTGTCTATCATTTCCTTCTCGCGTCTGGCAAGCTCAGGTGCGGGATATATGCCGTTTTTCTCAAAATCGCGCTCATATCTTTTAAGATCATTATTGAGCGTCTCAAGATCCTTTACGATATCCTTGTATTCATTATCTATTTTCTTATCATTAAGGCGGTTTCGTATTGCTCCCATATATTCATCGCAATTGAAACCGTACTCTTTATTTGCAAGCTTCTGCTTGAATTTTATGCTTTTCTCAACCTGTTCCACAGATGACAAAAAATATGCATCAAAACTATCAAATCCATCCAGATTTTGCTTACATGAGTTATTGATTTCCTTGATTTTACGTACGATATCAAGTTTTTCCTCATCGGTTATATCTTTTTTACTGCACGCCTCATTAAGCTCATCTATCTTTTCAATGGTTTCATTGATAAATTTTCTGGTAGGCTGCTCATTTTCTATTCTTCTCTGTGCCTGCGGAATCTGTTCGTTACGGATTGCCTCGCTATCTCTTTCAATTTCCTGGATTCTGAAATACGCCGGATCAATGGTCTGGACCTGCTCATTCATCTCCCTGTATGGAGTGAGTATTTCTTTATCGATCCTGTCTTTTTCCTCAGGGGTAATTTTAACTCCTGACCTTACGCGTTCTACATGCTCCTCATATTTCCGGTTCAGTTCCTCAAACCTGTCTTTGATTTTAAGGAATTCAGGTTTTTTACGGTTCTGGGCAGACTCCTCCCTGAGTGTCTTTAAGTTTTCTTCATTCTTTGCAAGTCTTTCATTATAGCTTTCAAGAGCTTCAGGATAGCTACTGGCATCATTTTCAAACAGTTTCTGCCTTTTCTCAAGAATTCCTTTAAGACCGCCTACCGCAGCCGGAACATACAGTTCATTGATATCCCAGCCGTTGTCAATTGCCTTTAGCTGGGTTTTCATGTTTTCCACGCAGAAAGTCATTTCTCTTGTGGAATCTCCCGTGGTAACCAGTTGTTTCAGTTCATTTTCAAGGATATCCGTACCATATTTTCCGGGATTTTTTCTTTCGATTTCTGCCATTTCTTCAAAGTTATCAATGACAGCTTTATATGTTTTTTTCAGCTTATTTACATAGCTTCCGTAAGTAAGGGGAGTCCAGCCAAGCTTATTGTTTCTCTGTTTTTCATATTCCAGATCGAGAAGGTCGTTATAGTTCTGATAGAACTGCATCATGGGCTCCATGAGTTCCCCGAGGTTTTTCTCCATCTGCTCAAAGTCAGGCTCTCCCGTATCTTTACCGTTTACCTTTTTGGTAATGAATTTGGGACCGCCTGCCAGCTGACTGTTGTATACAAACAGCAAAAGATTGTCGGTTTTTGCCTCAAAATAATTTCCTTTTTCAAACTCGAGTATCTTAAGAGCAGAGTTAAGATAGGGAACAAATTTCTTTCCGGCACCGCTAAGATTTGATATATATTTTTCGGAGTTTTTCCTGACATTTTTCAGGTTCAGGTATATTTTCTCCGATAAATCAGCAGGAATGTCAATCTTTTCCTGGCCGTTGTTCATGCCCGAATTTACAAGACCGACTACCTTTTCGCCTTCAAGGCCTTTACTAAGTTTTCTGACTTCAAAAGCATGATCAGCCATTTGCGAAAAGCCTTTTGGATCGGCATACTGAAACAGATAGGTACCGGCAACATAGGCACCTGTAGCCATATAGGTAAAGTCATAGGGACTATATTTTCCGTTGAAATTCTCTTTGATTTCTTTCTGGATTTTAGGATTGGGCATCTTTTTTCCTCCTGATTGATATAAACTTCCGGCTTTTTTAAGGCACACTCGTATATTTTTCATCATTTGAGGATATTTTACCATAAAAAGTGCACCATAAATGCACCAAAACATAAAAAAAAAACCATGTTTTGTTGACTTTTCTTTGGAAACCCATTATAATACTAATAGTTTTTAAAACTATGTTACGTAGTTAAGGAGAATCAGAATGTCAGATGAATACAATAAAAGCATGTATCTGGTAGTCAGCCAGTCAGGCTCTATTGTTTCAAAAATACTGAAGGTAGTCACCAGGGCGCCATATAATCATGTATCAATAAGCCTGAACAAGAGTCTGAAACCGATGTACTCTTTTGCAAGAGTACGTCCTTATAATCCTGTCATCGGAGGCTATGTCGCAGAGTCCGCAAACCGCGGTACCCTTAAGCGTTTTCCTGATACGAAGGTTATTGTACTTGAGATCAGACTTACCGAGCATCAGTTTACGGTAATAAAGCATAAGCTCCGTAAAATGCTCAAGGAGCGCAAGCGTTACCGTTACAACTACCTCGGACTTTTCCTTGCAGCGATAAATGTACCTTACAAGGGTCACAACCGCTACTATTGTTCCGAGTTTGTAAAAGAGGTACTGGTTGACAATCAGGTCGATGGCTATACCGAGCTTGACGGGATCATCAAACCCATCCATTTCCTCGGATATCCTCATGCAAAGGTCATTTACCATGGCAGGCTGAACGATTATACAGCGTAAAAAATATTTAAACATACAAAAATTCAGGGATGGTTTTTGAACCACCCCTGATTTTTTAATCTTTTTCTGTAGCATGTTTTACTTTACCAGAGTAATCTTTGCTGTAATGTCCACGCTCTCCGGAATATTCTTTACCGAGTATCCAACAAATACATAACCTTCGGGCGCGGCAAGATATTTTTTCTCTGTCTTGATCTTCGTAAAGCTAAGTGTAGAGCTTACTGTTGCTTCACTGCTTCCGTTTCCGAAAGTGATATTAACCTTCTCGGTTTTTGCCGCATCTGCCTCACTGATAAGCATGAATGCACGTGCCGAATATTTTCCGTCTTTGACCGAGGTCTTCTGAAGATAGGTCTTTCCTGTTTCGACCTCGCTGCTCTTAAAGAATTTCACACTGTTTATGGTTGTGGTGTCGGAAGCTCCGTTCCAACCTTGAAGACTTGCTCCAACAAGATTGCACGGCGAACTTATTCCCATTCCTTCTCTTATTTCTGTAGTGGTGATCTTAAAAATAAGATTGCTGCCTATTTCATGATAGTATCTCAATGAATTATTCCAGCCATCTCCGGCAATTTTTGAATAAACGATTGCTATACTGTCCCAATTTGCCGTACTGTCATAATTGATTTCAAAATAACCGTCTTCATAATCAAGCATTTCATTTGAAACCGCATAATGACCATCTTTATCTGTTTTTAATTCTTCTCCGCTTCCACCACCGAAAACTTCAGTCGGATAAAACTCTTCCTGACTTGCGCAGTATACTTCGGCAAGCTTGTCAACAACCGGTTCACCGACATCGTACCATGCAAGTGAGTTGCGGTTAAGGTATCCGTGGCTCTCTGCCTTATCACTGTTATTCGGCTGGTTGTTATCCCACAAAACTATCGGGATATCAAGTGTATGTGCCTTGGCTGCATAACTTGCTGCCCATTTCACACGCTCGCTGGTGTTGTTATGGTTACTTGCCGAAAATTCACCAATGCAGACAGGATAGCCCTTATCGATGAAAATTTTCTTTATATTTGCAAACAGTGATGCGAGCTCGTTCTCCATCTGGGAATTGAACTCGAGATACTGGTCCTGCATTGCAAAGTAGTAAGGAGCATATGCATGTACGGACACGATCACGTTGCTGTCCCCGGAAAGATTCGACCACTCATTCATTGCATTATAATCCGATGATGCGGCATAGGTCGGAAGCATCAGTGCTCTTGTGGAATTGTTGCCGCCCGTTGCCCTTACGGTTTCTACGAAATCCTTGTTGAGCTTGTTTACAACCGTTCTCATCGCACTTGTTCCGCCGTTCCACTCATCTGAACCGTTATAGTTTCTCGGCTCATTCATGCCTTCAAAAACAAGATGGTAATCATAATTCTTGAACTCTTTCGCAATCTGGTTCCAGAGTGTCTTAAGTTTTGCGCTTGCCGCAGAATAATTGCTTTCGGTCGGACGGTTCCACTCTTCGTGATGGATGTTAAGGATTACATACATACCTTCATCATAGGCATAGTTCACAACTTCCTTAACCCTTGCCATCCAGTTAACATCGACTTTGTTGTCGGAATCCATGTGGTTATACCAGGTTACAGGAACACGGATAGTATTAAAGCCCTTGGCTCTTACAGCCAAAATCGTATCCTTTGTTGTCTCAGGCATGCCCCAACAGGTTTCGGACTCGTTACCCTGATGCTGACCACTAAAATGAGCATCAAGAGTATTTCCGAGGTTCCAGCCCAATCCCATGTCTGCCGCAATTTCTGCTGCAGTGGGTACTGCTGCCTTTGCGGTTTTCTCCGTCCTCGCCGGAATAATGCCGGCAAGCAGCGTCAGGGTAATTATCACGCTAAGCAATCTTCTTTTCAGTTTCATGTAAACCTCCTAATCTTGTGCGACCGGCGCGCCCCAGTCGAGATCATCGTCCGGGGCGGGCGCGGGAGTAAGGCCTGTTTTATGTTCATCTTTACTGTCAGTCATATCCGGGTCATTTTGATCATGCTTTAAGTTTATTTTTTCCCGGTCTGCTGTAATATTATTATTGTTATCAGAAGTCGCAGGTTTTACTATTTTTCCTGCAGTTTCTAAGTCTTTATCATCTATACTGTTCAGAGTCCTATCATCCGTCAGATTATCATTCATTATTGAATTGTCATTCTGTTCTTTTATTTTCGGTTCATTTTCGTCTGACGTTTTGTGGCTGTCTGTCTGGTTTGTCCTGTCCTGATTGTTGTCGTCGGACGTTTTATGGTTGTTCGTCTGATCAGTCGTGTTCTGATTGTTGTCACCGGACGGACTGCTGTCATCAGATATTGAGGCTGTCCCAAATATATCCGAGTAGTCCGCCTCATCCATGCTCTCAGAAGCATCAAGCCCCGAACTTTCCTCTTCCGCCTGGGATGAACTGCCTTCCGTCTTGGATGAGCTGCTTTCTTTTTCTGGTCCGCAGGACACAAGAAAAACAAGGCAGATTACCATTATAAATTTTAAAAATTTTCCGGTATTTCTGAACATTTTTCACCCCTGTGAATTAACATTTAGCACTTTAATCATATTATATATAAGAACTCTATTTTTTTCAAGAGATTTCATCTTTTACTCTAATCACTCATACTACAAAAACAACCGGAAGATTTTTCTTCCGGCTGTTTTCCTGATATCTTTATTCTCTCTTTTTCGAGCGGTTCTTCTTTATCCTATCCTATATTTATCCGATTACATCATTGTCCTTGATGTATTTTACAAGCTCGTCAACCTGGCAGAATGCAAGTGCTACGACTGTGTCTGCTGCGCCGTAGTAAACTGCGATACGTCCTGTTGCTGCATCATAAAGTGTAGCACAAGGGAAGCATACATTGGGAACGTCGCCTACGCACTCATAGGTTGTTTCGGGATGAAGGATGAAATTCCTGCAGCGATGAAGAACCTTCCAAGGCTCATTCTTGTCAAGGATTGCAGCACCGATCTGGTAGATCATGCAGTTGCAGGTCTGTGAAACGCCATGATATATAAGGAGCCATCCCTCGTCAAGCTCGATGGGGATAGGGCCTGCTCCGACCTTGGTCCATGCCCAGCCCATGGGCTCGAGTACATGATGATGCTCGCCCCAGTGGATCATATCGGGTGACTGTGAAATGAAGATGTCACCGAAAGGTGTATGACCATTGTCAGAAGGTCTTGAGAACATTACATAATTTCCGTTGATCTTCTTGGGGAAAAGAACTCCGTTACGGTTGTAAGGAAGGAATGCATTAGGAAGTCGGTAGAACTTCTTGAAATCATAGGAATATGCAACACCGATGGTCGGTCCCTTCCACTTTTCAAACTGTGCACACCATGTTACATAATATTTGTCTTCGATAAGGCAAACTCTGGGGTCATAGCCATCTGCATAGCTGTCGAATTCTCCTGTAGCTTCATTGTAGAGCTTGAGAACGTCGGGCTCGATGTCCCAGTGGATTGCATCATTACTCTTTCCGAGATAGAGATGTGAGGACATGTTGAGGTCATCACTTCTGAATACGCCGACATATGCTCCGTCCTTAGCTACAACTGCCGAATTGAAAACGCTGTTTGCTGTGGGGATTGCATGTCTGTCGATGATGGGATTTGCGCTATAACGCCACATTACTTCTTTTGATCCTGCCGGTTTGTCTTCCCAAGGCATGCCGGGTAAATTGCTTCCGATAATCATATTAACCTTCTCCTTTGCTTTGGATGAATTTTTTTCTGCGTTTTTCCGCATTCAGTGATTTTACTATAGCATTTCTTAAAAATATTTGCTATAATGAGCTTGTATAAAAATCGTATGAATCTATTTTTATTACAGAAAGAGGCAGCTATGGGGAAACTATTTGAATATATCGACACTCTGAACACACCTTTTGAAGCCTTTACGACCTCAAAGGATAACTTTTATCCCGTAAGGCCTCACTGGCATTATTATATGGAACTGATAATAATGCTGAAGGGAAAAATCACCGTAGAATGTAACGGCCAGAACTATGTTGTTTCAAAAGGGGATATTTTTGTGTTCTGCCCGAAAGCAATACATTCGATCACTGCAGGGCGCTGTGAAGATTTCGAATATGGGGTAATGAAATTTGACATCGGCAAGCTCAACGTTCCCGGAACCACAACTCCGAGCCTCCGTCAGCTTTTTGAAGGTGCGCAGACCTCCATCTCTCCTGCCCTTTACTTCCCCAAGGGCAATACCGATTTCAGAAAAATGTATGAGTTGTTTGAAAGCTGCAAAAAAGAGATTGAAACGCCGTCCTTCGGCTATGACCTTGTGCTCCATTCAACCATCTGTCTGTTTCTGATGGAACTTGTCAGGGTTCTCCGTAACGAAGGTTTCAATACCGACGCTGCCGTTACCGGTTCGACCGGCTATGTGACTGTAGACACGATAAGTGAATATATTGACCTTCACTCCTCGGAACATTTAAGCGCAAACGACCTGGCTGACATGTGTGGCATGAGCTACTCCTATTTTGCCAAAAGCTTCAAGCAGATTTACGGCAGAAGTTGCAAAGAATATATTGAATTTGTCAGGGTTTCAAAGGCTGAAGACCTGTTGCTTTTCACGGATTTCGACCTTACCTATATTTCGCAGGAAACAGGCTTTTCGGACTGTTCACATCTGATAAAGGTTTTCAAAAAGTGGAAGGGCGAGACCCCGAAGCAGTACAGGATAAAGAAAAAATCGAGATAAAAAATTTTCAGATACCATTCAATTCCTTGATTCTATCCAGGGCATAATCGCGCAGAATAATCTCATAGACGGTTTCCCTGCCATAGTTTTCAAGGAATTTTTCACGTTCACTGTCCTGATAGTCGTAGGCTTTAAGATACTTTCCTATATATTTTTCAAACACGGCATCATCAACCGAAAGCCCTTCTTTTTCCGCCACAGCGTCAAGCGCAAGCTCCTGTTTTATCGAGAGCTCAGAATACTCCATGACATTATTTTCAAAGCTTTCAAGGTCAGGGTAATCATAGTATTTGGTTGCCAGGTCCGTTATCGTTTCATATTCATCGTAAAGCACAACCATCTGGGCATAGTACTTCATATTTTCGTTGTATCGCTCTTTAACAGCATTGTCGATATGTTTGAATTCACAGACAGAAAGAAGTGCGGAAAGCACAGCCTGATCAAGTTTTTCAAGCTTCTGGCTTTCCGAAAGTTCCTCATCCAGACCTGTAGCATCCACTGAGAGCGCAGTGTAGTCTCCGAGCACCACCTCGGCCTCTTTTTTACTCTCGCGCTTTCTTATAAGGACTGACAAAAGCACTATCATAAGCCCCAGCAGGACGATCGCCGCTACTGCAGGCAGGACAGTGCTTTTCTTTTTAGGTTCTTCTTTTGGTTTTATCTTTCTGCTCAAGCTATTTTACTTCCTCGGCATATTTGGCAAACATTTCTTTTTCAACATATACGGCATAGATATATTCCCTGAGGGTTCCTTTTCCGAAAACACTTTCATAGTTTTCTTCAAAAGCATCCACTGTATCAAAATCATAGTTTGCGGCATATTCCCTTGCCATATCGGTATAGGTCTCATCGCTCAGGGTAATGTTCTCTTCTTTACCGATCACAGTAAAGACAAGCCCGCTCTTTACATAGACTCCTGCCTCCTCCTTCATGTCCGCTTCGAACATTTCAAGGGAACCATAGGCAGATGTTGCCAGCTCTTCAAGAGTAGTATCGTTCTTCGCCGCAGTATCCTCATACTGCTTATGAAGCCTTTCATAGTGATCCTGTATTTCTCCGGTAAGATCCGCAAACTCGCTGGCGTCAATCACCTGTCGTACATAGGTATTGATCTGGTTCAGCTTATATTCTTCTTCAGTCTGGGAAGGATTGTTGGTCAGATATTCCTTAAGGTAATCATAGGCCTCCTCGACACTGTCTTTACCGAAAAGCTGCTTTGCCGCATTTTCCTCGGTCAGTGCAACGCCCTTCAGAAAATAATTGACCGTTACAGTAAAAATGGCAGTCTTTCCCGCCAATGCTCCGGCATCGGTATTTGACTCCGGAATATCGACACTTATGTCAAACTTTTCTCCGTCGGTATGTCCGACAAGACCCTCGTCAAAGCCTTCGATAAAATCACCTTTGCCGATTTCATAATCATAGCCCGTACCGCTCACACCGTCAATCGCAACGCCGTCAACATAGCAGGCATAGTCGATATTGACCGCATCATCACTTTTAATGGTATCTCCACTCCTGGTCTCGTCCTTTTCATAGGCAGTCATACCATAGGCGGTATAAAGCTGGATGAGCTTGGAATAATAGTCCTTTACTTCCTCATCTGTCACTTCCGTAGTATACTTATGGTAGGAGAAGGTTTTATAATCTCCCACTTTCAATACTTTTTCCTCTGCGGTCTTCTGCGTTTCGGACGTAGTATTCTTCTTTTTATGGCTTTTAATGCCAAGAACTGCAACTATCGCAATGATGAGACCCACAACCACTGCCGTAAATATTATGGCAGGTATCGGTGAAGGTTTCTTTTTTTCAGGTGCATCGTCCTTAAAGTCGCCCTTTGGCGCAGATGACGCTAAAAATTCTTCTTTTACTCTCTTGTTACTCATTTCTTTCCCAGATCAGTTTCTTGCCTGATCCCTGAACTTCTTTCTTTCCTTTTTGTTTTCATACATCAGCTGGTCTGCGGCAAGCATCATTTCATCTATTGCCGCATCGCTGTCAGCCTTTGTGACACTGATGCCGATACTTCCCGCAACAGTGTAAGGCTTGCCTGAGGTTTTGTTGAAATTATCGAGATATGCAAACATTTTTGCGGTAAATTCCGCTGCCCTCTTGTTTCCATCCTCTGCGATTCCCGCAATAACGAACTCATCGCCACCGAACCTTGAACATATCTCATGCTCGTTTGCCGCAGAAACCATTGCCTCTCCGAAGGTCTTAAGGGCAACATCTCCCTCGGAATGACCATATTTGTCATTTATCACCTTAAGGTCATCCATATCAATACTGATAATGAAAAGTTCCCACTTCTTCTCGCCGCATTCCATGATCATGTGCTTGATCGAATTATAGAAACCTCTTCTGTTGTAAACCTTTGTAAGATGATCCTTTACATAGAGTTCGGCAAGCATGTTGTTTGCCCTCTCAAGGAGCACATTCGAATTCATCAGGCTCTTCTTTAACTTGTAGACGCCGAGCGCGTTACCGAGAGCATAGTTGAACATTACTATCTTGGTAAAGAATACCGGACGAGGTTCAATGCGCGATACTATGTAGCCATAGAAATCGCCCGAAAAATGAATCGGAAAAACAATCACGGGAAGATCCGTAGGGAAATTCTTCAGCATATCCGGGATCATGTTTTTCTGTCTGAAATATCTTTGGAAATTCTGGTCTCCTATCCAAGCCTGATAGAATACATAGAAAGCATTTCCGTCTTCCTCATCTCCGTCAGGTCTTAACGGGAACTCAAAGAAATCGGTATTGTCGGTGTCCAGGCAGGCATAGGTATCGGTAAACATATGCTTGAAAAGTATGTCCCGAATCTGCGTGAGATTTTCGGCATTGGTGATCTCAGCCTGCATTTCGTACATTCCGACCTGGGTCTGCAGCATTTCACGGTTCCTGTCATAGATATCAAAAACCGCATCAGCAGCAAGGTGATATGAATTATTGACAACACAACCACACGACTCTGCCTTCTTGAATACATAAGGTATGGTATATTTTTCTTCGCGGCTGCGTCCTTCCACCCATTCTACCACCATGTCGATCAGAAGCTCACCAACAAGTTCTTCATCGATTTCACAGGTTGTTATTTCAGGCTCATGCCAGCGCGCCCTCTCGATACCGTCAAGTCCGGTAACGATAACGTCCTCGGGTACCCTGTAGCCTTTTTCCTTCAGCATATTGCAGGCAACGATCGCCATTACGTCATTTGCGCAGATAACTGCCTCCGGAATATTGTTGTCAGCTATCATCTGCTTCACTGCAGCTTCCGCGGGAACCTCCCAGAATCCGCCGTAGTAAATATTATTTTCATCAACCTCAAGTCCGTTTTCCGCCATTACCTTCCTGAAGACATCCTCTCTTTCCTGCGAGAAGGAATTGTCTTTTATTCCGGACAGGTAATTGATTTTTGTAAGCTTGTGTTCCTCGATTACATGACGGCAAAGATCCTCAAAGGCGGAGACATAGTCATAGCCAACATCAATACAGCCGTCAACATGTCTTTCAAGCATGAAAACAGGTATGCCTGCTTCCTTTGCCCCGTCCGAAATATAACCAAGTATGGTTTCATCCTTGATTACTTCGGAAAAACATATGACAGCATCAAAATCATGGAAATTTATATTTTTGAAAACATTGATATCACCGGTATAGTTTGCATTCTCGGAGTAAAAGCCTGTTGACGCAGCAAAAACAACCTCCCTGATACCGCGTTTTACCCCGGCATTGTAGAGGTTAATAAGCCTTGTGACAACATTGTCCTCGGTAGCATATGCTGTACATATTGCAATTGTTATGGAGTCTTTTTTCATTTTTCTCCTTAAAGCATCTTTATTTTCCGCAAAACTATCACGCTGATAAGACAAAGAATAAGTATTATTCCACAGATTATTTCAAAACCGAAAGCCACTGCCGCAAGAGGCACCCACTTTCCTGCCACGTTCATTCCGTAAAGGCCCGATATGATGTTGGGGATTGACATTACGATCGTGATTGCGGCGAGGTATTTCATGACCGTGTTCAGACGGTTGCTGATGACGGTTGAAAGCAGGTCTCTCGTACCATTCAGTATGTCCCTGTATATTCCGGTCATCTCGATAGCCTGTTTGTTTTCGACTATCACATCCTCAAGCAGTTCCTTGTCCTCAGGGTACTGCCTGATCTTTCCGTAACGGGTCAGCCTTTCGATGATGGCACCGTTGGCCCTTAAAGATGTCGCGAAGTAAACCAGCGTGGATTCAAGCTCATGCAGAGCTATCAGATCGCGGTCTTCTGTCGTATCGCCTACTCTGGACTCTATCTCGGTTCTTTTCTTGTCGATTACACGCAGATTGTTCTGGTAGACCATACTTGTCTTATGGAGTATCTGGTAAACAAAACGCATCTGCTTCTTTGTGGAAAATTCTTTTACATTATTTTTGATGAAATACTGAAGCACGGGCGTATCTTCGGCGCAGACCGTGATTATCCAGTTTTCGCTAATTATCATACTTAGCGGGATGGTGGTGTAGTTATCCTGGTCATGCCTGACCTCTGTGGTCGGAATGTCAACGACTATCAGGGTATACTCGTCGTTTGATACATCTACACGCGAGCTTTCCTCGTCATCCATTGCGGCCCTGATATCTGCGACATCCACACCGAATTTGCCTGCGAGCGAGACACTTTCTTCGTAGCTCGGAGCAACCGCCATGACCCAGGTTCCCTGAGTGGCCTCTTCGGTCTCATGAATTTTTCCGTTCTCGGTTCTGTAATACTTTATCATGGCATGACCTCTGGAATAATACTGTTTGCACGCATGCAAAAATTTCCACCTAATACTAATAATACTCTTACAGTGAAAAAATGTCAAGTAACTTGGCGGTTTTTCAAACAGTTTTCACTTAATTCTAGCAGATTCTCGGGAGCCCTTCCCCAACCATCTGTGTGAGTACCCTTTTCGCTCCAAGCGAGGTTTCAAGCAACAGTCTTCCAGCGTTCGCACTGTCCTCCCCGCCTGATTTTTTTATGACTTCGCCGATAACTACGGCATTTTCGCCATATTTACAGCTTCTTATAATTCCAAGTGCTCTTTCTGCCTGTGCCTTCGGAAGAATTACAACCATCTTTCCTTCCGTTCCCATGTACAGGACATCAAGTCCGAGCATTCCGGCGAAAGCTTTTACCGTCTTATTTACCGGCAGCTTCCCCTCTTTTATCTCAATTTCACAGCCGGAGCTTTCGGCCATTTCCGAAAGCACTGTTGCAAGACCGCCGCGGGTTATGTCCCGCATTGCATGAACAGTGATGCTTTCATCGTTCATCAGTTTTTCCGTGACTTCACATAAAGGAGCGGTGTCCGAAGCTATTTTACCGACGCTTTCAAGCCTTTCCGAAAGTATCGATGCATGGTGGTCTCCCAAAGTTCCCGTGACGATTACCGCATCGCCTTCTTCTATGTTTTTCGTGCCGGGGACCCGTCTGTTTTCCGGATATATTCCTATTCCCGAAGTATTGATATAAAGTCCGCCGTTACCTTCTATGACCTTGGTATCTCCGGTCACTATTCTGACACCTGCCTCGGCGGCAGTTTCAGCCATGCTCTTTGCAATACTTTTAAGTAACCCGAGCTCAAGCCCTTCTTCGATTATGAAGCCTGCGCTGAGATACTTTGGTACTGCCCCTCTTACGCACAGGTCATTTACCGTTCCGCAGACAGCCAGACGTCCGATGTCTCCGCCCGGATATTGTAAAGGCCTTACGACAAAAGAATCGGTGGTATAAGCAATTTTTTCGCTTACCTTAACTACTGCGGCATCTTCCATCTCCGAAAGGGTATCGTTTCCATAGGCTTCGGAAAACACTTCCCTTATCAGCTCTGACGTCAGTTTTCCGCCACTGCCGTGGGCCATGATAATTTTCTCTTCCATTCTTACCTACCCTCTATTTTTTCACAAGCTGTGAAAATTCGATCATGCCTTTTTCCCAGTTTATGATTATTACCCTGCTCTCGTTTGCTCCGAGACCGGAGGTCAGGTAAGAATATTTCGGATAGATCACATAGGCATGCCTCTCATTGCCATCCCAGAAATCCTCATCATATTTAAAATAATGACCATTTATTTTGGTCTCGTGTCTGTCATAGTAAGAAAGAGTCTTGAGGCCGTCATCATCAATCAGGCTGAAGTCATACAAATCCAGTTCATAGCCCATTCTTTCAAGAAATTCCGTCCATTCGTCCGATTCAGGATCCATTTTGAAGCGGAGTGAGGTCCATGTGTTTTTCTTGTAGGCATTCCTTTTGCTTCTGTACTTGTACTGCTTGATATCCTTCGGCAGACGGTAGTCCGTCGGGAAGAAAGAGCCCGAGCTGGTTACCATGTTGGTATATGTTACATATCTGCCATACTTGTCCCTGTCTGTAGTTTTAAAACTTACAGGGGTCATCATCATGTAAATGACAAGGCCTAACAGTGCACCCGATGATACCAGGCTTCTCCAGAAATGCTTCGGATATTTTTTATTTTTGATCCTTCTGACGTCAGAAATAAGCAGAGTAATGAATATCAGGGTTGCTAAAGCAAAGGTCCATATATGGGTCATGCCGAAAAGCACACCCGAAAACAGTGAAAGTCCTGCATTATATAATATGCCGAAAATATAATATGCGATCCAGCCTGCACTTTTTGCTTTCTTTACAATCTGCGTACCGGCAGATTCGGGCTGAAGCTGCTCAAGATACTGATCTACCATCTGCGGCTGCATATACTCCTGCCCGGGATAATACTGCTGTTGCTGAGGATTAGGATAGGGCTGGGTGCCGGGGTAGGGCTGCTGTGCTCCGGGGTAGGGCTGCTGTGCTCCGGGGTAGGGCTGCTG
>JAFRWN010000093.1 GCA_017437965.1 Lachnospiraceae bacterium | reverse complement strand
AATCGCACTGAAGTATTTCTGACCTGTCGCTAAGCCCGGCTCTTTTTACATTTCCGGTTATGCATCTTATCGGCTCCCTTGCATTGTCAACAAAGCATGCTGACTCTGCACCACGGCTAAGTGCCTCTATTCCCAAGGCACCGCTTCCGGCAAACAGGTCGAGAACCCTGGCTTCCGCCGTATAACCCTGTATCACGTTGAACAGGGTTTCCTTTATCCTGTCGGTAGTAGGTCTTGTGTCCTTTCCCTCAGGCGCTTCAAGAAGTATACTTCTTGCTGTTCCGGCTACTACTCTCCTAGTCCTCCTAAATATAAAACATACCTTATTAATTGTACTATACAGAAAAATTTTGTCAACAACAAATTTTCACAAACTTATAATTTTTTTTATTATTTTAACGTACAAATGCACTAATCACCGAATATGCCTCGTCGAGCCAGTCTCTCTTAAGCGTTTCAATGGCACCCGAGTCTACACTCTGGGCAACATCAGGATCTATCGGAAGCTTTGCAAGCACTTTAAGTCCGTATTCCTCAGCGACCTTGTCTACATTGCTTTCACCGAAGATATGATGCTCCTTGCCGCAGTCGGGGCACTTGAAGTAGCTGTAATTCTCAACTATTCCTACTATCGGTACTTCCATGGTCTTGGCCATGTTAACAGCCTTTCCGACTATCATGCTTACAAGATCCTGCGGGCTTGTCACAACGATTATTCCGTCAACCGGAAGTGACTGGAAAACGGTAAGAGGTACATCGCCGGTTCCCGGAGGCATGTCTATGAACATTTCATCAACCTCATTCCAGAGCACATCGGTCCAGAACTGCTTTACTGTTCCGCCGATAACCGGTCCTCTCCAGAGTACAGGCATATCGTCTGCGGGAAGAAGGTTGTTTACGCTTATCATCTGGATTCCGGTAGATGTTTCAAGAGGCAGTATCGCATCCCCTGCCTCGTTTGTCATTGCAGGTGCATCGATTCCGAAAGCCTTGGGAATTGAAGGGCCTGTAATGTCTGCATCAAGTATTGCGGAATTCTTTCCTGCTCTTTTTGAAAGTACAGCAAGATATGAGGTGACGAAAGATTTTCCGACACCGCCCTTGCCACTTACTATCGCAAAAACCTTACCTACTTTTGCTTCGGGACGAAGCTTTGCACGAAGGTCCTCTGCAGTTCTTTCGGAGCATGAAGCCCCGCAGCTCGAACAGTCATGACTGCAGTTTGAGCTGTTGATTTCCTGATTGTTATCACTCATTTTATATATCTCCTTTTTGATACTCAGTCTTTGTTTTTATTCTGAAGCTCAGCACGTCTGAGCATTTCATCATATTGCGTATACATATATTGCACACTGTTTTCCAGCAGATAGTAATGAAGAAGGTACGGTATCGTCAGAACCATCAGCGATCCGAAAATAAGTGCCTTTTCAAACATCGGATTGTCAACGCAGGAAAGCACCGCGAAGAAACTCATTATTGCAAACAATACCATTACGATCAGATGCATGTGCCTTTCATGCTTGAAGAAATCAAGCTGGATAAGGTGTTTTTTAATCTCGTTATCCCAGCTTACATCCTCAGGCGGATTTTTAAGCAGTTCATCAATATCAGCCTTGTATTTAAGTATCCTTTTCTTCATTTATCCTTTCCTCCGTTTCTTTTACTTCGTTTTGTTCTTCCGGATTTTCTTCCGTTCCGCCAAGCATTTCGGTATAGACCATGATGCGACGTATCAGCTCAGAAAAATCATTGTATGTGGTTCCGAAGAAGCCTGCCCTT
>JAFRWN010000092.1 GCA_017437965.1 Lachnospiraceae bacterium | reverse complement strand
TATATTACCAAGCCTTTCGAAAACAGGGAGCTTGTTGCAAGAGTGAAGGTGGCGTTAAGAAACTACTCTGGGAGTGGGGATAGCAGAGGTAATTCTGATAATGGTCGAAATGATAGCGATCGTGCCGATTTTCAAGAATCAAATAACAACAATCATTCATCATGCCTTGTATATAAAAACCTGGTTTTGTTTACGGATTTATTTCGAATAATTTATATGCCCGGCTGTTCGGAGAAAACGGTTGATGATATTAATTCAATTGTAAATGATGAAAACAATGTGGAAATCCACCTCACCAGAACCGAATACGCCATTATTAAGCTTCTTATGTCAAATCAAAATAAGGTGGTAACCAAATCAAACATGCTTGACGAAATTGCAGCCGACACTCCTGACTGTACCGAAAGTTCACTAAAGCAGCATGTAAGCAATCTCCGTAAAAAGCTGCGTGATATTACCGGAGAGGACTATATTGAGGCTGTCTGGGGAATAGGTTTTAAATTGAAATAGATTTTTTACGATTTTTAATAATCTTTACTGTTTCTTTACTTTTTTCTTTACCGTTTCTATATTTTTCTGTTGTAAAATATGATCATAAAGCCGGTTTGACAGGAAAACCGTAGTATCCCAGTTAATTAAGAGAGGTATGAAATGTATAATAATATCAGACAAAGAATAGCATATCTGATAAGATCAAAGCTTTTCTGGCTTACAGTGGTGCTTTGTGCTTTTATTGGTGGTAAAGACGGATATGACCATAAAAAACAGTATCTTGAAAACCTTGATATGCAGGAAAGATGGGAAGAAAAAGGCGTACTGATCGAGGTTTATCAAGCAGTTACAATTAATTTCGATACCTTGCTGGGATTTATGATAATCACAGGTTTATTCATCCTTTTAAGCATAGAACATGAAAAACGCTGTGGCATATATCGGAACAGGCTACAGAGTGGGTTAAGCAAAATACAGATATACATTACAGAACTGACAGCATCTATGTTTACAATAACCATAAGCTGGGCAGCTTTGGTGACGACAAATATAATATTTGCTGCCGAGATACAGGAGTGGATCAAGGGAAAATATATCATTGCTTTTATTATCATATATCTTCTTGTAAATTTTTCCTGGGCATCAATTCTTGTCCTGTTTTCAATGCTGATGGATTCCTTCGTAAGTACAGTTGTTGTTATTGCAGTATTCGTTTTCATATGCGTGATGGGACTTGAGTTTCTGCATGAAAAAATGTTAGATACCGAGCTCAGTGGTGGAGAAGTCAGGCAGATAGAGCTTCTAATGTATTCGAATCCAATAGGTATGGCAATTTCAGCAGAAGACCTTGAAGATACAGTAGGTTATCTACAGAGGGATAATGATGATGTGGATTATGGTTTCTATAAGAGATTTGGTAAAACAATAAAACTGTTCCCATTGTTTTCAATGGTTCAGTTTTCACTGATTACGCTTTGCGGCATAATGATATTTAAGAGAAAAAATCTTGTTTGATGAGAGGCGTGGCATGATGGAATATATTTTACAGACAGACAATATAGTAAAAAGCTACGGAAAGACTAAAGCACTGAACGGCCTCAGCATGAAAATACCAAAAGGTGCGATCTACGGATTTATCGGTAGGAATGGTGCCGGAAAAACCACGGCTATCAGGATAATCTGCGGTCTTCAGAATCCTAATGAGGGAAGCTTCACTTTATTTAATGTGAACTCGCACGACAAAAAAATCTGTGAAGTCAGGAAAAGAACCGGGGCAATAATTGAAAAGCCGGCCTTCTATTCTGATTTATCTGCCGAGAAAAATATGAAATTGCAGTATGATATGCTTGGAATTCCGTCATATGACGATATACCTGAGCTTCTAAAGCTTGTCGGCTTGTGTGATACCGGAAAGAAAAAGGCAGGAAAATTCTCACTTGGCATGAAGCAGAGGCTTGGCATTGCCATCGCTCTTGCAGGAGATCCGGATTTTATTCTTCTGGATGAGCCTATTAACGGCATTGATCCACAGGGCATAGTCGAAATAAGAGAGCTGATACTTACTATCAATAAGGAAAAAGGCGTAACCGTGCTGATATCCAGCCATATTCTTGACGAGCTTTCCAAACTGGCTACACACTACGGATTCATTGACAAAGGCAGAATAGTAGAGGAAATCAGTGCGGAAGAGCTCGAAAAGAAATGCAGAAAAGTAACAAAGCTTAAGGTAAGCAATGAAAAGGCTTTGATGCTTCTGATGGATGAGATGGGGCTTGATTATGAGGCTGAGGGCGAAGGACAGGTTAATGTCTTTGGTAAGATTAATTTTACCGAGCTTGTAACTAAGCTGGCCACACACGGCTGCGATGTAATCTCTGTAAACGAATCGGATGAAAGCCTTGAAAACTACTACATAAACCTTGTGGGTTCCGGAGAAAAAGTAAGTATATGAGAAATTTGCTTAAAAGTGATATAAAAAAGAATTTTACGGGACTCGGGTTCTGGGCTTTTGCCATATGCATGGCTTTTTTGTCGGCTGTGTTTGCCGGAATTGATTATTACGGCATCACGGGAGATGAGGATATCGGTGATGCGGTTTATATATTATATGCTGCAATAATCTGCTTTTTTGTAGCATGTTATAATGTTACGGCCGCCTTATCACAGTTGCGGGATGGCATAATAAAGAACAAGATTATTTCCGGAAAAAGCAGGGCTGGCATATTTACTTCACTTCAGCTGACTTTTTTACTTGGCGACATGATACTTGTCGGTATTTCGCTGGGGCTAGACAAACTTGCTGTAATTATTGCCGGTAAGGGAAAGAAAGTACCGGAGTCAGTATGGCTTTCATCCGGAAATACAATAAGGATAATTCTTGCGGTATTTATGCTTGGAATTATCTCTACATCGATAGGACTTGTTTTTAATGAAAGGTTTTCGCTTGTTATCGCTGTTTCTTTACTTCTGATACTTACATACATGTCATCGTTTGTTAAGAGCCGGATTTTTAACGATGATACTTTACTTAAGCAGAAGACAAAATACGAAGTCTTTGTGAATGAAGAAGAAAATGAAAAAAGATATGAGACAAAGTACAGCAAGGTTGAAAACTCAGATTATATCGGCAAAGACAGGCTTTCTGTATATAAATATGTCCATCACTTGAACCCGGTTTCTCATTTCCGCACAGTGTATGATTATGTTGAAATCAACCGAATAGATGTTGAAGAGTATAAAAATTATTATTTAAGCGCTGAATCGCTGCTTGATTCCGACAAAGATGAAGCCTATAATGTCAAAAAGAAAAATCTTGCGAAGGATTATGATATGCTTCCGTTATACTGTATAATTGATATGATGTTGTATTTCGGAATTTCATTGTTTGTCTTTAAAAAGAAAAACATTAATTGATCGGAGAAATATATGCTGCCATGGCTTTTGTTTTCTCTTGCTGTATTAATTACAGCAGGATTGATCATTAAAATTTATTTCATGCATAAAAGCCTTAAGATGATGGAAAAGGACATTGCGGAGATTATCTGCGGTAATGATAACCGGAAGCTTCTGATTTATGGGAATGACAGATGTGTGAAGTCTTTGGCCGCATCAATTAACCGCGAGCTAAAGAATCTCCGCGAGGAGCAGCTGCGTTACCTTAACGGAGATAATGAGCTTAAGACGGCCATTACAAATATTTCACATGATCTTCGCACGCCCCTGACCGCAATAAATGGCTATCTGGAGCTTCTTGAGGGTGAAGAGCAGAGTGAGAATACAGTAAGATATCTGTCTTACATACGTAACAGGGTCGAGGCTCTTAAGGAACTGACGGAAGAGCTTTTCAGGTATTCTGTGATCGTGTCGGCTAAGAACGATGTACCCGTTGATGGTAAGCCTGATAATGAAATCTGCATAAATTCCGTGCTTGAGGAAAGCCTTGCCGGAATGTATGCAGCGTTTGTTGAAAGAAAGATAACGCCTGAAATCAATATCAGTGAGAAAAAACAGTACAGAAACTTCGACAGGCGTATGCTTGCAAGAGTATTTGAAAATATTCTGTCAAATGCCCTAAAATACAGTGACGGCGACCTTTCTGTAGTCCTTGATGACAATGGGGGAGTATCCTTTTCAAATCATGCCAAGGATCTTACGTATGTTCAGGTAGAAAAGCTGTTTGACAGGTTTTATACTGTGTCGGATGCCAGAAAATCGACGGGACTGGGTCTCAGTATCGCAAAAACCCTGACAGAGAGCATGAATGGGGAAATAAAGGCTGAGTATAACGAGGGAATTTTGCATATCATGCTGAAATTTTGAATTTTTCTTTGCAAAAAAATGGTGCACTCTTGGAGCACTTTTTGTGCTATAATAGGACAAAGTCTTTTGAAGCTGAAAAGAAAAGATCTTAATCAGTAAATAAATAAGTATATTCCGAAGAAATGGGCGATTGCACCGAATAGCACGAAAAAGTGCCATATAAAGTGCGCGCCCTTTTTCTTCATCGAAAAAGGAATGCAGCCGATGGTGTAGAGTATTCCTCCGCCAATGATGAAAAGGAATAAGGGGAGATCGTTTTTAATCATCATGGGCATGAACATGAGGCCGCTCCAGCCCAGAAGAATATAAAGCGTGAAATGTACGGCTTTGAACACACCGGGACCGAACACGCCGATAAAAGTTATGCCGGTTGCAATCACACACCACTGGAGGATAAAGCACAGTATTCCCCATTTACCACCCCAGTATACAAGGAAAATCGGAGCAAAGGTTCCGCCGATAAGCAGATAAATTGAAGAGTAGTCAAAGCGGCGCCAGAGCCTTTTGACTTTTGAACCGCCCTTGAAGGAATGGTAGAGACAGCTCATTGTAAAAAGAATGATGAGGCAGATGCCATAGAAAAGGCTGCCCATCACTTTTAGTCCGGTGTCTGATTTTACTAAGAGAAGAATGAGACCGGAGATTGAAAGCGCCGATCCGATTCCATGCGTAACCGAATTTCCGATTTCTTCAAGTAAGGGCCTTACGGGAGGCTCGTTTTTCTTTTTTATTTCTGCTTTTTTAGCTTCTTGCATGGTTTATTATTCCTTTGTAACTGTTATATCTTTGTATTTTATGGTTTTATAGTTTTTTGTAAAATATCCAAACCATAACATGTAGTAATGAATACTACATCACATAGTATAACACGATCCAAACTTCATTTCAAGTATTTTATATTATTTTTTAAATTTGGTTTTTTAGATTTAGACAAAAGGAAAGCAGCATATGTGCTCGCAGGCGGCATTTGGAGCCGCCGGAGAGTATATATGCTGCTTTCCTGCATCGTTTATATGCTTTTATTATTTATTTATACTGTCAAGATTTAGTTTTACTCAAGCTCAAAAGCACCCGTATAGAGCTGATAATATGTACCCTTCTGGCTAAGCAGTTCATCATGGGTTCCGCGCTCGATGATCCTTCCATGGTCAAGCACCATAATTGCATTTGAATTCTTTACGGTTGAGAGCCTGTGAGCAATGACAAATACGGTCCTATTCTTCATCAGCGCGTCCATGCCTTTCTGAACGAGAGCCTCGGTTCTTGTATCGATGGAAGAAGTAGCCTCATCAAGTATCATAACCGGAGGATCCGCAACAGCTGCACGGGCAATGGAAATCAGCTGGCGCTGGCCCTGCGAGAGATTGGAACCGTTGGAAGTCAGCATGGTGTTGTAGCCCTCCGGAAGCCTTGTAATAAAATCATGTGCATTCGCAAGCTTTGCAGCCTTGATACATTCTTCATCGCTTGCATCAAGCTTACCATAGCGGATGTTGTCCATCACCGTTCCGGTAAAGAGATTGACATCCTGCAGAACTACGCCTAGAGACTTTCTGAGATCTTCCTTCCGGATTTTATTTATGTTGATTCCGTCGTAACGGATTTTTCCGTCAGCTATATCATAGAAACGGTTGATAAGGTTGGTAATCGTAGTTTTTCCGGCACCGGTTGCGCCTACAAAAGCAATTTTCTGACCGGGCTTAGCATAAAGTGTGACATTGTGAAGCACGGGCTTTCCGGGCTCATATTCAAAATCAACATCTGTAAGACGGACATCACCCATAAGCTTTGTATAGGTGATGTTTCCCTCAGCCTGATGGGGATGCTTCCACGCCCAGAGACCTGTATGCTCCTTACATTCTACAACTTCCCCATTTTCTTCACGGCAGTTGACCAGGGTAACATAGCCCTCATTTACTTCGGGACTTTCATCAAGAAGCGCAAATATTCTGTTGGTACCTGCCATCGCCATAGCAACGGAGTTTATCTGCATGGATGCCTGGTTGACTGAACCGGTAAACTGTTTGGTCATTCCGAGATAGGTACAGACAACAGGTATCGAAAGTGAGGCGATCAGGGATCCATGGGCGAAAATATTCTGGATGGAAATGTTCGGAATATCAAGGCCGGAGCAGATAAGGAAACCGCCTGCAAATGCCGTCAGTACATAAAGGAGGTTACCGATATTGTTCATAATCGGGCCGTAAATGTTTCCGTAACGGTTTGCAAGATTCATGTCGGTAAAGAGCTTTTCGTTGAGCTTGTCGAAATCTTCCTTTGCAGCCTCTTCATGATTGAAAACCTTGACAACCTTCTGACCGTTCATGATCTCCTCAATAAAGCCCTCAACTTTTCCGACGGATTCCTGCTGGGCCATGAAAAAGCGTGCAGATTTTCCGCCGACAGACTTTGTGACCTTGAACATAACGATGATGCCGATGATTACAACAACCATAAGGTCAGCAGAGTAGAAGAGCATGATAAGTATAAGGGCAGTGATGGTAAGAAGTGAATTTATCATCTGAGGTATGCCCTGTGATATCAGCTGGCGAAGAGTGTCTACATCATTGGTATAGTGGCTCATGATATCGCCATGGCCATGGGTATCGAAATACTTTATCGGAAGATCCTGCATTGCACCGAACATCCTTGTTCTTGTTTTGTGAAGGAAGCCCTGGGTTACCCTGGCCATGATCTGTCCCTGTATTGTGATGGCTGCAAGGCTTATGGTATAGAGTACGATCATTATAATGATCGCAAATGTAATTTTTCCTTTGACTTCGGACCATCCGTCCTTAAGTCCGTCTTCAATATAGCTGGTTATTCTTTCGATAAAAACGGACGGAAGTACACCGATGATAGCCGTAGTGATTATGCAGACAAAAACGGTGATCATCTGTTTAGGATAATCTTTAAAAAGCATGGACAATAGTCTCTTGATACTTTTTAAATCTATTTTCTTACCGGAAAAGTTTTTGGGCCCTCCGGGTCTCGGTCCTGGCATAGTTCTTTACCTCATTTATGCATTATTCTGTGAATAGTATACTTCTTTATATATATCATTGGACTTAAGCAGCTCATCATGGGTTCCGAAACCGTTTACGGTACCATTATCAAGAACAATGATGATGTCGGCATCCTGAACGGAAGAGATACGCTGAGCAATGATAAGCTTGGTTGTTTCCGGGATTTCTTCGCGGAAAGCCTTTCGGATAAGGGCGTCTGTCTTTGTGTCGACCGCAGAGGTCGAATCGTCGAGTATCAGTATTTTGGGCTTTTTAAGAAGTGCTCTTGCAATACAGAGCCTCTGTTTCTGTCCGCCCGATACATTTGTTCCGCCCTGGGTGATCTCTGTATCATATTTATCCGGAAAGCCCTGTATGAACTCATCGGCCTGGGCTAGCTTACATACTCTTACAAGATCTGCATCACTTGCCGAAGGGTCGCCCCAACGGAGATTTTCCTTGATGGTTCCGGAGAAAAGCACATTCTTCTGGAGCACAACCGAAACCTCGTCCCTGAGTGTTTTGATATCATACTCACGTACATCCCTGCCGCCTACCATGACACTTCCGCATGTAACATCATACAGACGGGAGATAAGCTGGATAAAAGTGGATTTACTTGATCCTGTACCGCCTATGATACCGACAGTGGATCCTGAAGGAATCTTTATGTCAATGTCAGAGAGGGCATTACGCTCGGCATGTTCCGAATATTTGAAAGAAACATCCCTGAATTCTATGCTGCCGTCTTTAACTTCATAAACAGGATTTTCCGGATTGTGAAGACTGGGTTCTTCGGACAAAACTTCTGAAATACGGCTTGCGGATTCACCGGCCATAGTTACCATGACAAAAATAATTGATACCATCATAAGGCTCATCAATATCTGCATAGAATATGTGAGCATACTTGTTAGGGATCCGACATTCAGCTCGTCGCCGCCGCTTTTTACAATTATGCTGGCGGAAAAGAAGGAGATGAGTATCATGGAAGTATAAATGCAGAGGTTCATCACAGGAGCATTTAAAGCAAGTATGCTTTCTGCCTTTGTGAAGTCACGTCTGACATCATCACTGGCAGTTGCAAATTTCTTCTTCTCGTATTCCTCACGTACAAAGCTTTTTACAACGCGCATGCCTTTTACATTTTCCTGTACGGAGTTATTAAGGGCATCGTACTTCTTGAACACTGATTTGAAAATAGGGTGAACAAGGAAAATTACGGCAAAAAGGAAAATTCCGAGGAAGGGGATTATTGCAGCAAATATCCATGCAAGCCTTCCGCCGACTTTAAAAGACATGGCGAAGGCAACGATAAGCATTAATGGTGCCCTTACGGCAATCCTTATTATCATCATGAAAGCCTGCTGAACGTTGGCAATATCAGTGGTGAGTCTTGTGACAAGTGATGAACTCGAAAATTTATCGATATTGGTAAAGGAAAAGTCCTGCACCTTGTAGAAAAGATCGTGCCTCAGATTCTTTGCAAAACCGGCAGAAGCAGTAGCGCCGAACCAGCCTGCCATGATTCCGAAAAAGAGGGAGGCCATGGCCACGAGAAACAGAAATACACCATACTTGGTGATAGTTGACATGCTTTTTGCTTCCTGTATGCTGTTTATCAGCTCTTTGGTAAAAAGAGGGATTATACATTCGCAGGAAACTTCACCTATCATCATTATAGGCGTGAGCACTGTTGTTTTTTTATATTCCCTGAGGCTTTTTGCAAGCTCTTTTATCATTTCAAATACCTGCCTGAAAATATCTTGGTCTGATAATTAACCTTCCTTATTTTATATCATTAAGAAATTATAAGCAAGAGATTTCTTTAAATAAAATATCAAAAAACGAACAAAGTTTCTTTAAAGTACCATTTTTGGTACATACAATGTGATACTATTGGCTCAACAAAAAAGAAGAGCGGTTAAAGCTCTTCGGAACGGAGGCCCTGATGGCAGCAATAATTATAATAGCAGTACTTTTTCTGATGATATTTGCAGGTGGGATTTTTACAGCCATTGCATCAGCAATACTTCTTATCCTTGCGGGAGCAGTTCTTGCGGCTTTTCCGGACGATGAAGAGGAGAAGTTTGAAGAAGAGGACAAAAGGGAAGCAATGACTGTAATTAAAAAAGGAAAGTCGGCTTAGACGGAAAAAGGTTTTTTATGGATTTTCACCTTTTCTATACGGTTCTTGTCAGTTCTGAGAACCGTATAGACCGCCTGGTCATCCGAGATGCTTTCATGAACACCCGGAATCTTTTCAAAAAGGCTGATAATGTATCCTGCGATTGAATCGATGTCTTCTCCTGTAAGATTAAGACCGGTAAACTCGTTTACTTCATCAAGTCTTGCACTTCCATCGGTGATATAGTCATTATCATTGAGCTTTTTGATCAGATCTTCTTCATCAAAATCATATTCATCCCTGAGCTCGCCGACGATTTCTTCAAGCAGATCTTCAATAGTGATGAGACCGGCAGTAGCACCATATTCGTCAAGTACTATGGCAATTGAAAGCTTGGCCTGACGAAGCTCCGAAAGGAGCTCGGAGGTCTTTTTGTGCTCGAAAGTAAAGTAAGGCTTGCGTACAAGGTCGGCTGCCTTGAAATCGGCGGGCTCGCCTGAATATGCAAAAAAGTCCTTAAGGAATAGGATGCCGATAACATTATCAGTACTTTCATGGTAAATCGGAAGACGGGAAAAATTACTTTCCTTAAAAATATTATATATATCCTCATAGCTTTCTGTATCTTCAGCAAACTGCACGTCAATTCTGGGAACCATTATGTCTTTTGCAAGACTGTCCCCGAAATCAACCACATTCTCAATCATATCTTTTTCTTTGGATTCGATAACACCGTCTTCATGACTTACATCAACCACAGTAAGAAATTCTTCCTCTGTAAGCGGATCGGCCTTCTTGTCGGGATCGATACGGAGTATGAACATGAAAAACCTTGCGATCGCGTTGATAACGAAAATCACAGGGGTAAGGATCATCATCAGAACGTAGATCACAGGAGCATAGAGAGGGGCAACCTTGTCCGCATAAAGACTTGCTGCGGTTTTAGGAATTATTTCACCAAAAATGATAACAATAAAAGTAAGTATGCCGGTGCCAACACTGATCGGTATACTGTGGAATTTATTCTGCATGAATATCGTTGCAAGGGCTGACGCACCAAGGTTTACGATATTATTCCCTATTAAAATGGTGGATAATAATTTGCTTTTGTTTTCGTTGAGCTTAAGAACAAGAGCTGCGGATTTATGACCGGCTTCCGCCATAGTCCTCATTTTTATCATGTTAACGGAAATAAGGGCAGTTTCGGCTGAAGAAAAGAAAGACGAAAGAAGTATCAGAATGATTATCAGTATAAGTTTTTGGACGTCAGGGTCCATCGATTAAAATCTCCTTGATGTTTTTGCTATGTATTATAAAGAATAAAAGATGTTTTGTCAATGCCCTAGTTTTGTCTTTACATTTCCGAGGATTTAATATATAATATTAAAGGTATTTGTGTAAATTGACGGAAAGGTAAATTATGAGCCGGAAAAGAGAAAAGAACAAAAAAGTTGAAAAGATGGAGCTGATCATCTCGGCTTCAATTGCGATTTTTATTATTCTGCTTGTTGTTGTGCTGGTAATTATTTCAAAGCTTGTGGCTGATAAAAAATCGTCATCGGGAGAAAGTACCCGGAAAGAGGATGATTACTCAAGATACGAAGAGGAAGCTGCAAAATACAGTGCCGGGCTCGATGAGAACGGTAAGATTTCCGGCATAGCAAACATAAACGACTATGTAACTTTACCTGCCGATGTTTTTGACTATGATCTTTATCTCAAGGACTATCCGATCGAAGAGGATCTTGACAAGGCAAGTGCCGGAAATTATCTGATAGAAAAGATTGTTGAGAATTCTGCGGTAAAAGAGTATGAACCTTACCGTAAGGCAATGGAAGATATCTGCCGTTACAATGCTGAAGGCTGGTATACAGCCTATGTTGAGGCCCATAAGAATGTAGAAGAATCCGAAAAGTACACTACCTTTGAGGATTTCCTGAAATATGCCCAGAACATGGACATGGAAACCTATGAAAACCATATAAAAGAAGCATCAGTGAGTGAGATGAAGAAATATATGGTTGAACAGGCTTTGATTGAAAAATATAATATCACATACACCGATGAGGACATTACCGAAACTGCAATACTTTTTGATGTAAAGGCTACCAATGAGAAAAATGCCAAAGAAACTATTGCAAGATTCGGTCTTCCGTACATGAAACAGCGTACAGCCGAGCATAAGCTTGAGATTATGCTGGTTGAGAAAGCTCCTAAAAAGGAAGGGTCGATAAAAGATGGCTGGAAGGATAACAGCCTGATTTACAGTGCGGGTCTGTACGACAACGGTAGAATAAGCGGAATCGGAGATATTTCAGCGTATATCACGGAATTTTATGATCCTTCAAAGCTTGATGATTCCTCAAAGAAAGATGTGGATTCACTTCTTGAAGTAATATATGACAATTCAAAGATCAAGGAATATCCCGAATATACCGAAAAGATCAAGTCAATCTATGCACTTGAGACCGGAACAAAGCCTTCAGAAAACGAAGGAAAATCAATTGCGGAATGCAAATACAGGATACTGATCCAGTATTTATTTGATAAGTATGAACTCAGTACCGAGCTTGTAAAGACAGAGTTCTTTGAGAACATGTCTTCCGATGAAAGAGCAGAATATGAGTATACTCACGGAAATGCTTACGTCAACAGACAGTTGATGGAATTTGCAGTAAAGAAGCATTTGAGTAAATAATTATTTCAGAGTAACAAAGGAGGATTAAAAATATGGGAAGAGGCGGTGGCGGCGGCAGCCGTGGCGGCGGTGGAGGACATCGTGGCGGTGGAGGATTTCATACCTCGCACAGCAGTCACAGTTCCTTCAGTTCAGGTAGATCAAGCTTCCATTCGAGCTATCACAGACCATATGTAAATCACTATCATTATTCATATCCGAGAAGGCGTTCAACCGTCTATTACGGCGGTACATCCGGCTACGGAGCATCAACCGGAAGCACAGGCTGCCTTACAGCATTTGTTGTTATCTTCATACTGATGATAGTTGCAATGTCGGCATCCAGATGCTCATTTGCAGGCCATAAGGCTTATGTTGATGAAAATGTGGTTTCAGATCAGTCTGAAAACTATTACACAAAGAATTTTGCGGGTGATGACAATACCTTCCTGTTCTATGTGGCATATTCAAAGGCTCTTGACGATGAATATCAGTACATAAGATATGGTGCGGATGCCGCTGAAATACTTGACGGAACCTACAGCAGTTTCTTTGATTACTATCAGAGATACTATCAGGATGATGTCGGACTCCAGCTTGCATATGCTCTGAACGATTTCTATGAGGAACGTATCTACAGTACCGATCTTCAAAAGATAGATACCAAAGAGAGCTACGATTCAAGCTTTATAAAGGATGATCTCGACTGGATCGATCCTGCAGGCGAAAAGATGCTAAAGCAGGTTACCAAGGCTTTGTATGAGCAGACCGGAATCCAGTTCCAGGTTGCAATTGTAAATTACGATAAGCTTCCCGGAGCAAAGACTGATAATACCAAGATTTTTGTCGCATTTATTATCTGCGCCGGAGTTGTAGTAGGAATCTACATCGGATACAGCTGGTGGAAGAAGAAAAAGGCCCAGAAGAATAAAGAGGCTGAGGATGCTATCAGAATACTGAATACTCCTCTTGATCAGTTCAATTCGATCAACTACATAGCTGAAAAATATGATTCGCCGACCCAGGCGGGTACAACCGCATCAACGGGCGCAGGCTCATATGTACCGACAAATAATAATCAGACACCGACGAACAATCAGTCGGCAAATGACATCAACAACCAGATCGATTCATATACTGCTGGAGCTAAGTATGACGATGACAATGATGTGTTCTGATAAGCTTTAAAACAGAAGAGTAAATCAAAAAAGCGCTTCCCTTTTAACTAAGAGAAGCGCTTTATTATCTTTAGTTCAGTTAATTATTATTTGGAATCCGACTTCTTTACAAGTGGTAAAAAGGTTATACACAACGAAACCACAAGAAGCGCCGAAACCGCAATTACAAGAACAAGAGTGATCCTTACGGGAGTTTCATATTTCTCACGCAACTCTTTTCTGAGTAAGGATTTTGAAAGAAGCTGAACATCATAATCATTTTCTTTTATAAGCTTTTCATAATCATCAAGTAAAGCATCGGCCTCTTTTTTGCCGGAAGCAG
>JAFRWN010000091.1 GCA_017437965.1 Lachnospiraceae bacterium | reverse complement strand
GATCTTGCCGAAGAAATCGGCGGAGAAGAAGATGTCAAGCTTGACATGAGTGGTGTTTTCGATGATGAGCCTTTAAAGAATGCCAAGGGAAAGACCAAGGACTTTGTAGAGGATGCAACACTTTCCGAGCTTATTGCTTCACTTGAAAGCAAGCTTGGTAAGGATAAGGTTGAGAAAGAAGATGAAAAGGTTCTTGACGTAGTTGAGGATGATGAAGAAGCTGTCGACGAAGCAATCGATGAAGTTGAAGAAGATGTAGTCGATGAAGTCGAGGAAGTTTTAGATGAAGCAGCCGATGAAACTGAAGAAGTAGTCGATGAGGCTGAGGATGCAGTCAGCGAAGCTGAAGATGTAGCCAATGAGATTCCCGATTCAGTTGCTGATAAGATTGAACAGGCAAAGGAAACCGAGATCAAGGCTGAAGCAAAATCCGAGAACAGTTTTGTTGAGGATAAGATAAAAGAGGCTGATGACAAGATCAAGGAACTTGAGACTGTTATTCCCGATTTTGTAAAGAAGGGTGGCGCAAAGGGTGGCAAGAATAAGCCTGAAAGCAAGAATGAAAAAGCTCCCAAGGCTGATCCTGCACGCTTTGCCGAAATCTTCGAAGAGGAAGAAGAGGATCCCGGAATAATGGATGTAAGGGATTATCTTGAAACCTTAAGAGAAGGAGAAATCCTTGTACACAAGATCTATGGCGAAGGAAAGGTAGTTGACAATACCGATTCCGAAATCATTCAGGTTGCATTCGGAAAGAACATGCGTTACTTGAAGAAAGAAAAGCTTGTTCAGAAAGATCTGATCATTCTGTAAGACCCGGATGGAGGCCTTCTTGAAATTTCTGATAAAAATAGACTTAAAATACATGTTGCCGGGCTTTGCCATGTTCGTCATGTCAGGCCTGGCCCTTTGCTTGATTTCCGCTGTCGGAATTTTCTCCGGCAACGGTAATTTTGCGATATCGGCTCTTTACATTTTTTTCTATGCTATGCTTGTCGCTGTGATATATAACGCGGTTCACGGCGCAAACATACTGAGAAAAAACCTCGGAGACGATGCCTATATGAAAAAAATATCCGATGGAAAGCTTGAAGGAGGACAGTTCTTTTTCTTCAAGCTTTTGCAGTCATGGGGAATGGGAATAATCCTTGTGCTTGAATATATGCTTCTGTTCGGCGCGATGCTTCTTCTGGCAGAAAAAAAACTGGGCGAAAAGAACGGTGTGCTCGGCCTTTTCGACAAACTGAAGGATAGCATGGACAATGTTCCGGGAGGAATTGCAGCCCTACTTGTAATGATAGAAGGAATAATGCTTTCAATGGCTGTCGTTTCCCTTTGTTTCCTTGCATTTTCCCTGTGCTTTAAATTTTTTCTCAGAGGACAATATGCTTTTGCTGCAAGCCTGATGAGCACACTTACGATGCTTTGGCTGATATGGAAGGTCTTTGATCTTCTGGTTCCGTCGGGAGGAATACTTGCGGTTCTCGGAACGATATTGTTCTGTTTTATGTTAAGTGCATTATTTTCGTTTATCTACATCAGGATAATGAAATATTTTATAAACGATCAAAATAAATCAAATTAGGAGAGAGAAAAAAATGTCTGATATCAAACCCTTCCGCTGCGTAAGACCGGATGCAAAAGTGGCAAGCCGTGTTGCAGCACTTCCCTACGATGTTTACAACCGTGCAGAAGCAAAGGTGGTTGCACTTCGCGATCCTTTGTCATTCCTTAATATTGACCGCGCCGAGAGTAATCTTCCGGACGATGTCGATACCTATGATGACAGGGTTTATGTCAAGGCAAAAGAGCTTCTTGAGGCCAGAATTGCCGATGGAACCTATGTAAGTGACGAAACAGAATGCTACTATATCTATGAGCTTATCATGGACGGACGTTCCCAGAAGGGTATCGTTGCCTGCGCATCAATCGATGACTATGTAAACGGCGTGATCAAAAAGCACGAAAACACAAGAGCCGACAAGGAACAGGACCGTATCCGCCACGTTGATACCTGCTCGGCCCAGACAGGTCCGATTTTCCTTGCTTACAGGGCAAGAAAAGAGCTTTCGGAGCTTATCAATGCGGTAATGAAAAATGAAAAGCTCTATGGTTTTACCAGCGACGACGGTATTACACACAATGTCTGGAGAATATCCGACAAGTCAGAAATTGATACAATCAGAAGAAATTTCGAAGAAACAGAAAGCATATATATAGCTGACGGACATCACAGGGCAGCAAGTGCCGTAAAGGTTGGTCTTAAGAGACGTGCGGAGAACCCCGGTTATACAGGTAAGGAAGAATTCAACTACTTCCTTTCGGTACTTTTTGCCGAGGACGAGCTGATGATCATGGACTACAACCGCGTACTTAAGGACCTTAACGGAAATACGGTAAGTGAATTCATGGACAAGGTTTCAGCCTGCTTCGATGTTTCCGAAGTCGGAAAGGGTGATGCAAAGGAAGAGTCTGCTAATTTTCGCCCGGCTAAGAAGGGTGAGTTCGGTATGCTTCTTAACGGCACATGGTACCGTCTGAACATTAAGGATGGTATGTATGACGCAGCTGATCCTGTAGCAAGCCTTGATGTATCAATACTTCAGGATAAGCTCTTAGGACCCGTACTCGGAATCAAGGATCCCAAGACCGACAAGAGAATTGATTTCGTCGGCGGAATCAGGGGTCTTAAAGAAGTTGCGAGAAGATGCGAAAGCGATATGGAGCTTGCGTTTTCAATGTATCCTACCTCAATTACCGAGCTTTTTGCCGTAGCTGACGCTGGACTTTTAATGCCTCCCAAATCCACATGGTTCGAGCCTAAGCTCAGAAGCGGACTCTTTATACATAGGATATGATTAAAGAGGTATAAATGAGCATATTAAACGTAACAAACCTTTCCCACGGCTTCGGTGACAGGGCGATTTTTGAGGATGTGTCCTTCAGACTTCTTGCAGGAGAGCATATCGGCCTTGTCGGAGCCAACGGTGAAGGAAAATCTACCTTTTTCAATATAATAACCGGAAGCCTTGCACCCGATGAAGGCAAGGTGGAATGGGCAAAAAACGTAAAAGCCGGCTATCTTGACCAGCATGCCGTTCTTAAGCCCGGAATGACGATAAGAAGCGTGCTTGAGGATGCTTTTTCCGACCTCTATGCCCTTGAAGAGAAGATGAACAGTCTTTACGAAACCATGGGCGAAATGGACGAGGAGCAGATGAATGCAGCAATGGAGGAGGCAGGAATGCTTTCCGAACTTCTCAACCAGCATGACTTTTACAATATCAGTCCTAAGGTTGAAGAAGTGGCACATGCGCTTGGTCTTTATGAGCTTGGACTTGACAAGGATGTGACCGAGCTTTCGGGAGGCTACAGGACAAAGGTGCTGCTTGGAAAACTGCTCCTTTCAAAGCCTGAGATCCTGCTTCTTGACGAGCCGACCAACTATCTTGACGTAGAGCATATCGAGTGGCTCAAGCGTTATCTTAACGAATATGAAAATGCCTTTATCCTGATTTCACATGACATTCCTTTCATTAACAGCGTGGTCAACATCATCTACAACATGGAGAACAAAAAGCTGGAACGCTATGTTGGTGATTATGACCACTTTGTCGAGGTTCATGAGATGCAGAAGGCCCAGACTCTTGCAGCCTATAACAAACAGCAGCAGGAGATAAAGGAACTTAAGGATTTTGTCGCAAGGAACAAGGCCAGGGTTGCAACCCGTAATATGGCAATGTCAAGGCAGAAAAAGCTCGACAAGATGGATGTAATCGAGCTTGCGGCAGAAAAACCGAAGCCGGAGTTTAAATTCAAGGACGACAGAGCTTCTTCGAGAGTCGTAGTTGATACCGAAGATCTTGTGATAGGCTATGACAGACCGCTTTCCAAAACGATAAAGCTTCATATTGAATATGGCGACAAGGTTGTGATAAAAGGTGCAAACGGCATTGGAAAAACTACACTTTTAAAGAGCATACTCGGTCTGATACCTGCAG
>JAFRWN010000090.1 GCA_017437965.1 Lachnospiraceae bacterium | reverse complement strand
TCCATATCGAGGGAAACAATGTTTTCTCCCTCTCTCATATAAACCAGATCTTTTTTAGCGTCATATACCGCCTTACCCTGAAGCTCCGCGGGAAATTCCTTTGAAAGCTTAAGCTCGGCCGAATACAGAAGAATTCTTTGTCCGACCGGATCATAGGTGATGATTTCACCGTTTGCCCTTGCTCCCACAAAGTCTTCACCAGCCGATACGCTTACTCCTTCGGCAATGATCTCGTCCTTTGCGGTATCTACCATGCTGAATCTGCTTTTGTAACCTGCATCTTTCCCGTATGAATAATTTACCTTTTCATTTACAAAAGATTCAACAAGCATTCTGTCCTTGCCCGCATCAAAAAGGCCAAGAAGGATTCGCTTATCCTTTACGCAGTTAAGCTCCCTCTTTGCCTCATGTCCGTCATGGCTTAAATGCGGAATGGGCGTGGGAGTCGGTATCGGGGTATCGGTAGGTACAGGTGTGGGGTCTGCAGCCGATTCACCTGAGGATTCCTTGCTTTCAGAACTCTCGGCACTTTCACTGCTCTTAGATTCCGAAGAACTCTGCTTGGACTCTTCCGCACTGCTGCTTTCACTACTCTTTTTGTCACCGCAACCGCCTAAGGTAAGGGCTGTGGCAAGCACAAACATCAGCACTGCCAGTCTGATCTTTTTTCCGTAAACTTTCATTTTCATTTTTTATTACTCCTTAAAATTTTTTACCAGTATTTTTCTCCAAACCATCTCTCATATTGTTCTTCCATATATTTAAGCTTGGCAACCAACGCCGGGAAGGACTCGACATAATCCTTTGAAGAAGGATAGGCCCCTTCGGTATAGAGGAATATGTTATCGGTCATTACCGGTTCGATAAGCGTTGCCCGGTCCTCCTGTCCGTTCACGGTGGAATATGCCTCGATGAAATACCCCGGAGTTTCACCGAAGCTTCTCATCAGGATATATTCATCATATTTCATCGAATCGACAAGATACTTGTCAAAATTGTTACAATACTTAAAGCCTTTCGGATTAAGGGCGTCCCACTTTTCATCCGAGAAAGCTTCGGGATCCCTCAGCCTTATCTGGGCTTCCACCGAATGCCAGATTTCATGGTGCGGCGTAGACTCGGTCGGTGCATCGATATCAAAGACGATATTTCTCCAGCAGCCGACATCGGACGATACTCCGCCGGCAACAAAGCTGCCCGCATTGTTTTTAAGATCCCCCACAAGAACGAAACGCATTCCTCCTACATTCCGGTAGTCCTTGAACATGTCGAAGAAACCTTTGGGATACCGCTTGAGTGCTTTTTCTAAAATTTCCAGGGTATATTCATAGCCCAGCATCTCCACATCCTTGTCCCATTCATACATGTCCTCTGTTGAAATCAATTCATAGTAATCATTAATTTTCCAGCTCTTGATCTCATCTCCGATCAGGATTTCGACACCGTATTCCTTTTCCAGCTCATCAGCCTTTTTCCTTATCTCCGACAGATAATCTCCGCATTTAAGCTCGGTATGATCCTCCACCTGCACTTCTGTTTTCTCAAGCTTTTCACTATAGTCAAAGCACTCGGGGCAATATTCATAGAATGCGTTTACAGGCTTTCCTGCCGGATAAGTAGTAATAACAAAATAAAGGTGCTCTGTCTTCGCATCCTCAGCGGCAACAACGTCAAAGCTTGAAAAATCTTCAAGTTTCTCATAGCTTCCGTCCTCCGGTCTTACAAGCAAAAATTCCTTGATCAGATCATTTTTTGAGTCAAACCATTGCCTGTAAAGAACCGCAATCTCTGAATCAGTCTCACAACCCTTATAAAGCCTTGACTCATATTTATATATGGGGCCTTCCTCCTTCTTTTCATAGTCATAGACCGAAATCAAGCCCCCGTTTTCTTCTGTATCGGAAAGACCGACCAGGTATCTGTCACACTCGAAATTTTCCAACAGTTCTTTGTTGAAAACACCGTCAACCTTTCCGCTTGTAGCATCATAAAGACTGTATTCCTTGTCAGTATAACTGTAGAAGCCGGGGTCGGAAAAGATCAGTCTTTCTCCGTCATATGAGCTGCCCATAATATCCGTTTCTACGGTTTTTTCAAGAAGGACCTTCTCGTTTCCTTCCATATCAATACAAACTAGATTTGCTTCGATGATTGTATAAAGCACATCCTTTTTGCTGTCATATATGATGTTCTCATTGGTATCTAACGGCAGCTCCTTAACTATCTTCAGTTCCTTCGAATAAACCAGTATTCTTCTGAAAACGCCGTCATATACAATAAATTCTCCGTTTTCCCGTAGTCCGATAAAAGTTTCTGCAGCCGACTCGCTGATGGCTTCTGCAGTAACTTCATCATTCTTCGTATCAACCATGCAGTATCTGACTTTTGTTCCGGCCTCCACGCCGTTTTCATCATAGCACATTTCCCTTGTAAATAAGGAAACGAGCATCCTGTCCTCACCCGCATCACGGATTTCAAGAGCCATGCCCTTATCCTTTATGCAGTTAAGCTCACGCTTCTTTTCATGGCCGTCATGGACGACGGGCGGAATCGGCGTCGGAGTAGGCGACGGTGTCACGGTAGGGGTAGGCGTTACGGTCGGAGTCAGTTCCTTTGTAGGCTCCGGACTTTCCGAAATTTCACTGTTTCCGGAGGATTCCGATTCTTTCGCAGAGTCGCTACCACTGTCCTTTCCGCCACAGCCGATAAATGCGAAGGCAATAACAAGTATCAAAATTACTGCTGCTAAATATTTCTTTTTCATTTCTCAAGTATTGCACTTTCTCAAATATTTCATTTCCAGCTCAGCCTGTGCAGCTCGCCCTCTGTCCGAAGGCCCTTAAAATCCCGCTGCCTAAGGTACTCATAAACCATGATCGCAGCAGAATTACTTAAGTTTAATGACCTTGTATCTCCAAGCATCGGTATCCTGACACAAGTTTCTTCATTATCGACAAGTATTTCCTCGGGAATCCCCGCACTTTCCTTGCCGAACATAATAAAGCAATCGTCCGGATATTTCACATCCGTATAGACCTTATGTGCCTTGGTTGTTGCATAATAAATCTTCGCCCCGGGGTTTTTATCAAGAAAATCCTGATAATTCTCATATACATGCAGGTCGATTTCCTTCCAGTAATCCATCCCCGCGCGCCTTAAATGCTTGTCATCCAGTTCAAAGCCCAGAGGCTTTATCAGATGAAGGCTCACGCCCGTTGCAACACAGGTGCGCCCGATGTTTCCGGTATTTGAGTGTATTTCCGGTTCATGAAGAACTATGTTTAATGACATAACTGTTACCTGTTCTTTATTTTATCTGCAATATCTCTGACAACGGCTGCATCATGGTCGTTTGACATCTTACAATCCTTACGGTTATAGAAACTGTTGCCCGGATTCTTGCTGTCGCATGTATCCCATATTACGGGAACAAATCCATAGTCCACAAGTTCGTCAAGAACTATGCTTAAGCACTCGGATGTGTCGGTATAGATGGCGTCTTTAGCAAATCTTTCATCCGGATATGTTGCTGTGCACTCACCCATGAATACCGGAATATTCTTTTCGGTAAAGGCTTTCTTAAGCTTCTCGCACTGATCATCAATGTAGTCAAGCCACTTCTGTCCGCCTATCGTATTGCCCCAGTACATATTGTTGTCGACATAATGTACCGAAACCATCATTCTTTCAGGCGTTGTATCGGCAGGCAGTACAAATTTATCACTTGAAGTATTGTCAATGTTGGTCCAGTAGCCGGAAACAATAAGCATCCTCTTTGCATTGTTTCCTCCGGTCGCCCTGACGGTTTCCACAAAAATACGGTTCATGTTGTTTACATAATCATATATCTCGTCTTTGCTGAGCTTGACATCCTTCTTGCTCTGGCCGAGGCTTTCATTGAAGCCTTCAAACACAACATAATCGGACCAGTTCTTGTAGTGCTCCGCAATCTGCTCCCAGAGATGCTTTGTTATCTCATAGACCTTTTCCTGATCGTAATGCTCGATAATAAAACCGTCATAATGATGGATATTGATCACGGCATAAAGTCCTGCTTTACGGCAGTAATCAACTATCTGATCCACTCTTTCGAAATATTCCGGAGCGATGTCGAACTTTCCGTCATCCTCCATCATATTTCCCCAGTATACAGGAATTCTCACGGTACCAAAATCTGCATCCCTCATACCGTCGATGCTGTTCTGCATAGTAAATATGGCACCCCAGCACATTTCGTAGCTTCTCGCTGTTCCTGCACCAACCTTCTGGCTGCCGCCCGTCTTGTTATCCTCGGTGGAATAATATGCTTCCATGGTATTTCCAAGGTTTAATCCGATGCCCATGTCCTTTGCAAAATCCATTGCGGTCATGCTCTCGCGGAGGCTTCCGTCATCGCAGTAAACATCAGCCTTTGCCGGGCTTTCAGCCGATGAACTCTCCGCTGATGAGCTTTCAGCCGGTGTACTGTCAGATGAAGAATCTGAGCCGTTTTCGCTTGATATGCTTTCAGGCGATGAACTGCTTTTTTTAGTGTTATCGGACGTACTGCTCTCGTCACCGCAGGCGGTAAGCAAAAGCAGAAAAACTGCAACAAGCAATATGGATATTATTCTTTTCATGTTTATCCTTCCTGATCCTTCTTATTTAAAAATCTCTTCAACCCTCTCCGGCAGCTCGCGTATGTCATTTATGAATGCTGTGCCTTCAGGCACCTTTCCGAAACCATAGGCCGCATGTATAAACGGAAGGCCTGCCTGCATTGTGGAATTATAGTCACCTAAGGTATCTCCCACATAAACCGCTTTTTCAAGTCCGTTCCTTTCCACCACAAGCCTGATATTATCAGCCTTCACAAGTCCTGTCCTGCCGTTTTCCTCGTAGTCATCAAAGAATGCTTCAGTTCCGTGGGCGGTAAAAAACGCAGGGATATATCCCTCCTGGCAGTTGCTTACGATGCTGAGATGATATTTTTCATGAAGTTTTCCAAGCACCTCGGAAAGACCCGGAAACAATACGCCTCCATTCTCAGCAATATATTCATTTTCATGGTCAAGGCAGCGTTTCATCAGTCCGGAGCGTCTGTCCTCAGGAAGATAATCAAAGAACTCATCCTCGATATCCTTCATTGTCTTTCCCATCAAGCGCTGCATCCAGTCAAGGTCTGCAAGCCTCGTAACGTCCGGCTCACCTTTTAATATATCATTCCATGCATCCACAACGGCCTGTGACGAATCCCACAATGTTCCGTCAAGATCAAAAATAATTCCTTTTTTCAAACTAAGATTCTCTCCTTTTACCAATATTTCCTACCAGTATTTCTTTCCCAGAAGCCTCTCGCATGCCGCTTCCATATATTCCACCTTTTCCTTAAGGTGAGGGAAGGACTTGATATATTCAAGTCCGCTGTCTGCTTCCAGAGGATTGAAGAAATCCTCATCGCCCATGAAAGCTTCAACTATGGTCGCCCTGTCCTCCTTTGCGGCAGTAACACCATATACTCTTGACAGGAAAACATCCTCTTTGTCTCCGAAATATGTATCCCTGCAGTTTTCAAGGTACGCTCCGCCGTTTACGGCTTCATTATATTTCTCCGTATCATTAAGGTACTCGAAGCCCTCGGGATTAAACTGCATCCATACCTTATCGTCAAACACTTTCGGATCCAGCTTTTCAAGAAGGCTCTCGACCGCATGCCAGAGCTCATGGTGAATAACAATCTTGTCAATAAGGTCGGTATCGATCACCACATTTATCCAGCAGCCCGTACCCACGCACTCACCGCTCGGGACAAAGTTTCCGAATTCATTTTTAAGGTTTTCAACAAATACGAAGCGGATGCCACCCTTTCCGCGGTAGTCCTTGAACATGTCAAAGAACCAGTCCGGATATGCTTCCAGATTCTTTTTCAGTATATTGAGAGTACGCCTTACAAGCATTGTCTGCTCGCTTTCGCTTCTGCCGGAATCCTCGATAGATTCCGCAGTATATAAATATGAAATCGTCTCACCCTTGATTTCATTGCCCATCAGGATTTCAAAGCCAAACTCTTCCTCAAGCTTATCCGCATCATTCCTGAGCTCTGAAAAATGGCTGCCGGCCTTCTGCTTCTCAGCCTTGACCTCTCCGGTATCCTCTGCGCTCTCAAACTTATCGGAAAACTTAAGCTCTGCAGGGCAGATTTCATAAAGAGCATTTTTGTACTCTCCGTCAAATACCCTCGCACCGACAAGCCAGTGTCCCGTAGCCTTATTATAGCTTACCGCTGCCTCATTTGTGTCCTCTAAAACCACACCCATGTCTGCGAAGCTTCCATCCTCCGGATTTACAAGCAGGAACTTTTCGGTGCAGGTATTATGCTCATCATTCGGAGTGCCTTTTACAAGCACAAAACAGTCGCTGTACGGAGAAGAGAAAACAAGCGGCAGATTCGGAACCGAAAATGTAGTCTTAAGCTTTCCGCTTTCAGCATCAAAAACGCTTACCGGGCAGCTTTCGATGTCCGGTGAATCGGGCAGAAGGTAGATCAGAACAATATTTTCACCGCAGTAAAAACACTTGTAAACCTCCCTGCCGGTAAGAAATTCTTCTGCTTTCTTATCAGAGAGTCCAAGGAAACTAATGTCACTCGCATGGGCTCCGGCCTCGCTGCCGTCAGCCATAAGAAGCTTTTTGCCCTCTGCATCCACTCCGTAAAGCTTTGTGGTAAGGGCTTTTTCAAGGATTTTCTCCTCCTTGCCCTCCATGTCAATGCTCACAACATTATTAAGCTTTACATTATAGACCTTTCCGCTTTCCGGATCAAAAATGCATTCATCACCGATATTTTCAAAGGTTTCCTGCTTTTCAAGTCCGGCCGAATAAACACTGAGAGTATTATCAAGGAAGTTTCTGCTTATAAAACCGCACTCCTCCGAAGCACCTATCAGACGTTCATCAACAGTAACGCCCTCCACAGCCTTCTTTACGGTATTGTCCTTCATATCCACAAGGAACAGTGAAGAATGCTGTTCATCGCCGGGATTAAATTCACCGTCGATCATTCTGGTCGTGGTCGAAACCGCAAGCAGATCGGTTCCAAGTCCTATGATACTGTCAATGGTCTCTCCGGTCGTAAGACAATCAAACTCCTTAAGTGAAGCATGTCCCGTATGGTCCACGGAAGGTACCGGAATCTCAGTAGGCGTAGGCTCAGGTGTCGCAGTAGGTTCGGGAGCCACAGTCGGATCGTCAGCCGAAGAAGAGCTCTCTTCCGCACTGTCTGACGCCGAAGACGACTCCGAAGAACTCCCGGACGACTCATTGCCAAAGCTGCAGGCGGTGAATGCAAGCAGCATGGCAGCTATTATGATTATGTTAATATTTCTGATTATCGAATTACGCATGTGGTTTTCCTTTTCATTATGCAATTATGCATAGTACATCAATTGTAATTTTACCACAGCATTATAGAAAAGTACAGACGAAAAACGCAGAATTTGTTATATTTGTTATATGCCAAAATAATATAAATAAACATCCTCAAGTCCGGGATTTACCAGCAGATCATTCTTTTGTTCAGATTTGTTTATGTATCTGATGACCACACAATCCTTTTCTTTACGGTATGCACAGATCATATTCTTATCAATATCCCCATAGTTCTCATTAAAACCTGCTCTTCTTTCAAAAACGCTTCCGCTTATTTCCTCGCATAGAGCATCCGGTGTACCTGTTTTTTTCAGACTTCCCTCATCCAGAAGTATTACTTTATCCGCTATCATATCAATATCAGATACGATGTGGGTATTTTAAGCCTCGTTAAATATAATTTTTCCTCTTCAGTGCCAGACATGACATTACCGCAAGCACAAACTCCGCTGTCAGAAGATAGATATATGAAAAGCTGAGCTCCACCATTTCTTTTTTGTAAATATAAATATGGTGCAGCGAGATCACGCCGTGTGAGGTCGGGAAGAACCACATCCACCAGCTTCTGTAACCGGAAAAAATCACCATAAAACCGATGCAAAGCACGCAGAGTAAAAGCCCGATAATCTTTTTCCCGAATATCGAAAGCAAAAGAACAATGCTGCCGAGCACCACAAGGCATAGAAACATCAGCAGGAATGCATTTAGTGCAGTCTTAAACGGCAGTTCGTACCTGAACACGCTGTCATCTATCGTGATATTGTGTGAAGCCTTCGCCTTATATACCAGCTCATAATCCACAACATATCTGCTCCAGACATTGCCCGGGAAGGAATATACCGCACCTCCCGCAAGGCAGACGAGAAAAAGCAGGGATAAGTACAGAAACGAAGAAACAATTACATTCAGTATCTCACCAAAAAGCCATACCAGCTTGTCAGCCCTGTGAATGAAAAAATAGAACTCATTGTTTACCCTCGGAATACCCGACAGGATGAAAATAAATCCCAGCAGGAAAACAACGGTATATTTCCAGTCATTCATGCAGAGTATAAAGGGTTCGAACATCCCGATCGGTGCCTGCACGCTCTTTGCACTTTCAACAAAACGCCTTACTCCGTTATCATAGATAAACCCGATAAGGAGAAGCGGAATCACCATCCTTGTATCGGTAAAAGTACTATGCAGCCCGCATCTTGCGATAAGAAGGACCTGTTTAAGCTTTTTCATCATTATCCTCCTATTCAGCCGCGTCAAACTGCCTTTCATTTACCGCGATGTATACAAGCACCCAGAAAGCAGAAGCGAGAAGCGTGATTAGAATATAAAGCCATCCTCTCTTTTCAAGGCTGCGGTACTGGTTTACATAGCCAAGAACAGCCGGGCTTAGCAAATCACCGATCCTTGTAAATTTCTGGCGGTTAAGGCTCTTCTTTATCTCACTGTTTCCCACTGCTTCGGAAAGCCTGAGCTGGAGATATGACAATACCACAGTAAAGCCTACAGTCAGGTAACTGTCCTTTACAAGAGACGCAACTGCAAGGCAGAATATCGAAGACTTTGCGGCATAAAACATAAAAAGCACTGCGCTTCTAAGGGTATAAAGATAGATAATATTCATTTCCTTTATGTCGGCAGCAGTGATCTCCGGATAGCCCGGGATATTTTTCCCTTTTACAGTAGCATATAAAATGTTAAAATCAAAATCGCTTGTCCTCGGCTTATCGAAAAACAACATGACAATAACAAGGTAGACAACAATCGCGAAAAATGCAGCCAGAGCTGCAGCAAGTGCCTGCGAAAGCAGCTTACCAACGTAATACTTTTTTCTGGAAGTACGGCTGAGTAAAAACCTGCTGTTACCACTTTTTATCTCCTCAAGATAGATGCCAAGTCCCGGCAGGCCGCAGATTATCGGCATCACGACAGGCAGATAATAATTTCCCGTAAAAAAACGCTGCAAAAGCACAAAGCTGTAGGTCTCAAATTTTCTGACCCACCTGCCCTTTGACTTTGCTATCAAAAGCGAAAGTACGGTCTCGCTTTCGGTCCCGGAAAAGATCCTACCCGCATCTGAGCAGAGAAACATCAGAAGCATAAGTACTACTGAAATCCAGAAATAGGTTGTAAAGGTTTTCTTTTTGATTTCGCTTTTTAACATTTTTTCATGCAGACAGTTCTGAAATTACGCCCTTTTCCATCTCATATGTTTTATCGCAGAGTACTGCGATATCCTCGGAAGAATGTGAAGCTATCAGTATTGTTTTTCCTTCTTCACGAAGTTTCAGAAGGTATTTTCGCATATCCTCCACACCCTCTTTGTCAAGACCGTTCATCGGCTCATCAAGTATCAGCACCTTCGGATCCTCCATTATCGCCTGGGCAAGTCCGAGACGCTGTCTCATTCCGAGAGAATACTTTCTCACACTCTTTTTCACCTTCGGATCGAGACCAACGAATTCCATGATTTCCCTTATCCTGTCATCATCGATTTTTTTCTTGATTGCAGCGAGCAGCTTCAGATTTTTAAAGCCCGAATAATGTCCGATAAAACCCGGAGTCTCAATAATGATCCCCGTGTCCGGCGCAAAATCGCAGTCCTTTCCTATCCTCTTTCCGAGGACATCGATTTCTCCCTCATCGGGCCTGATAAAACCGCAGATGCACTTCATCAGCATCGTTTTTCCGCTTCCGTTCCTGCCGACAAGACCATAAATCCTGCCCTCTTCACACGAAAGGCTCACATTTTCAAGTATCTTCTGCTTCTTGATCGTAAGGTTCAGGTTTTTTACTTTAATTATCATGGTGTGATCCCCCTACATGATTTTACGTTAACCCGGTACGGGACTTGTTAAATTACAAAAGAACACACTTCCCGTCACAGCATCAACAAAAACCGTGTTTTCATGGGCATCATAATTGCCCCCCGTATTATCACGCATATAATAACGCCTGTTCGTAAATACCCAATACGGTCTGAAAACACCTGCCTCCTTAAGCTCCTCTTCGGTAAGGCTTTCTCCATAATCAAGATCTTTTGCCTTACAAAAACTGATCAGTCCTGCCTGTCCGAATCCGTCTATTCCACCGAGAGCAAGTTCCTTTTTTATGATTTTCAAAGCAGTCTTAGGGGAAATGACTTTGTCCACATTCTCAATCTTTTCAAAATCCACCGAGCAATTGCCATTAGTAAAGCTATCCAAACAATCTGACTTTTCCATCACACAGTTAAGATAAAACCCGGCAAAAGTATATTTATCTTTACCGCCTTTTGAATCGTAATACAAGCTTGCTGTATCCAAAGCCTGACCGTCAAACACAAAGCC
>JAFRWN010000089.1 GCA_017437965.1 Lachnospiraceae bacterium | reverse complement strand
GTCTTCCATCAGGGTGAGGATGAACCGTATGCGGAAATAACCTTTCCGGAGGACTTCCATATCGGAAACAATTTTTCCATGCTGGTTTTTGATTTTGATATTGATAAGGATGAATACGGTTTCCGCTTTGACGGAGATTATGTGCCATCACAGGGACTTCTCTTCAACAAAGAAAAGGTCATGATCGATCCTTACTCAAAGCTGGTCTCAGGAAATGAAAAGTGGGGCGAATATACCTATGCCAATTCAAAATATAAGCATCGTTCCCGTATCATGCTTGAGGACTATGACTGGGAGGGCGATGTTCAACTTGAAATCCCCATTGAAGACCTTGTTATATATGAAATGCATGTAAGAGGCTTTACGAAGCATGAAAGCAGCAAGGTGAGATTTCCGGGCACCTATGCCGGAATAATCGAAAAAATTCCTTATTTAAAAGAACTCGGGATAAACTGCATCGAGCTTCTTCCCGTCTTTGAATTCGACGAACTTGAATTCTCACAGTTTCCGGACAATACCCGTTCTGCCAATTTCTGGGGCTACTCCACGGTATCTTTCTTTGCGCCTAAGGCCGCCTATGCATCCTTCGGACCCATGGGCATGGCTGCCGACGAATTCAAAAATCTTGTAAAGCAGCTTCATAAAAACGGTATCGAGGTCCTTCTTGATGTCGTATTCAACCACACGGCCGAAATGGGCGATGGCGGACGGATGATAAGCTACAAGGGCATCGACAATCCGACCTACTATCTTCTGAATCCCGACGGCACCTTCTGTAATTTCAGCGGCTGCGGAAACACCATGAACTGCAACAATGCCATTGTACGAAACCATATTCTTGACTGCCTTCGCTACTGGGTAAGCGATTACCACGTTGACGGCTTCCGCTTTGATGAGGCACCGATACTCTCACGTGACATTTACGGCCACCCGATGACCAATCCGCCTCTTCTCGAGCTTCTGGCACATGACCCCATCCTTGCAAAGACCAAGCTTATTGCAGAGGCATGGGACGCTGCCGGGCTTTACCAGGTTGGAAGCTTCCCCGCTCCCACACGCTGGGCCGAATGGAACGGAAAGTTCAGGGACTGCGTAAGGCATTTCATAAAAAGCGACAGAGGTTTCCTTGATGAACTTATGTCACGTATGCAGGGCTCACCCGACATGTATCACGGAAAGTCCGCCCGTTCAACCGTAAACTTTGTAACCTGCCATGACGGCTTCACGCTTAACGATCTTGTGAGCTACAACGAAAAGCATAACCTTGCCAACGGAGAAGACAACCGCGACGGCAACGACTGTAACTTAAGCTGGAACTGCGGTGCCGAGGGCGAAACCGATGATAAGGAAGTCCTCTCCCTCCGCTCACGCATGATAAAGAATGCTTTTGCTCTTTTAATGCTCTCCCGCGGAACGCCCATGTTCGTCGCAGGCGATGAATTCCGAAATTCACAGGGCGGTAACAACACTGCCTACTGCCAGGACAATGATATTTCATGGCTCAATTGGGATGATCTCAAGAAAAATGCGGGAAACTTTGACTATTTCAAGAAAATGATCAGATTCAGAAAAGATAATCCTGTGCTCAGAAAGGCAGCCTTCTACACAGGCTATAACACAAGCGGCTACCCTGAAATTTCCTTCCACTCCCTTACACCCTGGGATTCGAATTTTGCGGAAGGACTGTGCTTTGCTGTTCTGTACGCAGAGCCCGCAAAGGATTTCGGCATAAAAAAAGACCGCTTTATATATGCGGTCTTTAACTCCCACTGGGAAGATCATGAATTTAAACTGCCGGTGATTCCTGCCGGTCTGGTCTGGAAGAAAATCCTGGACAGTTCCATAGATAAGCCCTGCCGCGCAGAAAAAGCAGAAAACTGCATTAAACTATGCGGCAGGAGTATGGTTCTTCTGATGGCAGAATAATTTTTATAAAACTGACAAAAAAGACAGTAATGAACTGTCCTTTTTTGAATTATTTCAGTTCTAATTTCCGAGCTGGTAAAAACCAACTTTCTTATATACTTTGCGAAGTGTCTTGTTTGCAATATACGAAGCCTTCTCGGCTCCCATCTTGTAAACCGACTCAAGAT
>JAFRWN010000088.1 GCA_017437965.1 Lachnospiraceae bacterium | reverse complement strand
CACCATCGCGATCAGGTTGTAGAAATACTGGTCGTAAACATTGGTGTTGCCGTTGGAAAGTGCCTTGCCTTCCACGGTTTTTATTTCCTTGGTCAGAGCCTCTGCAACCGCCTGCACCTTTGCGGGATCGGTAGCCGCTGCCTCGGTAATTATCCTTGCGTTCAGGTTGTATCTTTCAACCAGCTTTTCAAGTATCGTGCTTCTGATACCGTTTGAAGAAACTGTAAGTGAAAGGGTTCCGTCTGCTGTGATTATGCCCTGGATATCATCATCCTTAAGCATTGTTCTCGCCTCATCCTTGTCGGTGTAAACAACTTCAAGCAGTGCATCGTCTCCCTCACAAAGCCCGTCAAGTACCGACCTTACTGTCTGATCCTCGCCTGCATTTTCTACTACCGCCACCTTTATCGCAGAAAACTTTATATCATTGTCATATATATTTCCGAAAGCCAGCTTGAAGAAGGTTCCGAGCGCTATCGGGTAGATTATCATCCACAGGATAAATTCTTTGTTTCGGAGTCCGGTTTTCAGTTGGTAAATAAAATTATGAAAAAACATTTTTCTCTCCTGTAAGTCTCTTATTCATCCCTTAACTGCTTTCCGGTTATCTCAAGGAAAACATCGTTCAGTGTCGGAAGCTCCGAGTATACTCTTCCGAAGCTTAAATCCCTCTTCTGCATTACATCAAGTATCCTTATCATGTTATGCTTTCCGCCGCTGCAGGCAACCTTGAGCTTGCCGCCTACGTAGGCCACTTCATAAACATGGGGCAGGCCCTGCATTTCCTTTATCACATCATCTCCGGGATCGTCGGTCTCGATAAATACCGTTTCGGTATTCTTTATCATCTTCTTGAGCTCATCCTTGGTGCCGAGGGCGATCTTCTTGCCCTTGTCCATGATCAGTATCCTTGTGCAGATCTGCTCAACCTCCTCCATGTAATGTGAGGTGTAGATTATCGTTGCGCCGGCCTTGTTCAGATCCACAATGCCTTCGAGGATTTTGTTGCGGCTCTGGGGATCTACCGCTACCGTAGGCTCATCGAGTATGATAAGCTCGGGCTTATGGGCAATTCCGCAGGCTATGTTAAGGCGCCTTAGGAGGCCTCCCGAAAGCTTCTTCGGACGGAACTTGGTGAAGTCCTCAAGTCCTACAAATTTTATCGCATCCTCGACATATTTCTTTCTGGTCTCCTTGTCCTCAACATAGAGTCCGCAGAAATAATCGATATTTTCATAGACTGTCAGTTCATCATAGACCGCCACATTCTGGGATATGATTCCGATACGGCGCTTGAGCGCGTAGTTTGTCGGTGTCATCTTTTCTCCGAAGATGCTGATCTCGCCTTTATCAAACTCAAGAAGTGAAAGAAGGCAGTTGATCGTTGTGGTCTTGCCCGAACCGTTGGGACCTAAGAGTCCGAAGATTTCTCCCTGCATGATCTCAAGCCCGAAATGATCGAGTGCGATGAGTTCCTTGTAACGTTTTACCAGGTTTTCGATTTTTACTACTGTCTGCGGCATGATGTCCTCCTTGTCTGCCTTTTTTTATCTTTTGAGTGCATTATAGCACTTACGCAGGTGCTTTGTAAGTGAACGCAGTAATATGTTTATGTGACATTTGTCATATTCGGAGAAAACCTTGTGCCGGCATAAAAAAAGCAGCCCCACATGGGGGCTGCCTGTCCATCTTCTCGATCAGTTTTTTAGCCTTATTATATTCCGGATTGATCCAGGTCGAAAAGCTTTGCACCGTTTTCGTGCATGGTATTGATGTACTCTATTTCTTTTCCTCCGTACCGATTATATTTTAAACTAACTTGGCCGCACCGGCCTTCTTGTTATTTATGTTCTTGCCCTTGCCTGCATTCTGGGCATTAAGATCGATCTCCTTCGGTTTAAGGATATCCTTTGTATTTACCTTGGAGCCGAGAGCCTTTGAAAGCTTGTCATACCTTGCGCATTCCTTTTCGTTGCCTATATTCTTTACAATGGCATCGTGAAGTATTGAATCCCTTATCCTGCATATATCTTCTTTGTTTACAGGTTTCTTGTTCGAGGCTTCAAGCACTCTCTTACGGAATTCGTTTTTGAAAGGAACATTGTCCACAATACCCTTTTCAAAATTCTCAAACTGCTTGGAATTTTTGTTGATCTGTGGCCCGCCGGGCTTTTGCACGAGGGTTTCCTTAAGTGCATCCCCAAGTCTCTTGTTATCCTCCTGAATCTCCTTAAGGCTTACCTTACTTACAAACTCTGCAGGATCATGACCGATTCCGAAGCGGTTGTCCCGTTCTTCAAGAAGCTTCCTGTCTGCTTCGTAAGCTTTCTTTGTATCCATGTAGACATCCTTGTACTTGTCCAGGTTATCCCTGTCCATGCTTGATTTCTGTATCTTCGCTTTGTATTCTGCTTCTTTCTGCTTATAAGTTTGCTCTACCAAGTCAAGATTCTTTTTCTCTTTGTCCAGAACGTTTCTGTACATCTGCTTATGCTGGTCGACGTAGATTTCCTTTACGGTTTCTGCAAAAAGAGCCTTTTCTGCCGACTGGTAGATTGCATCCTCTATCGGTTTCATCTTCTCGGCAAACTTTTTCTCTTCCTCCTGATACTTCTTTTGGGCTTCTTCGTAGGCCTTCTTCTTGTCGGCAGGAGGGTTCATGCCCATAGGAGCATATTCCTCGACAAGTTTGCTGTATTCGGTTTTAATCTTCAGGAAGTCTTTTTCAAGCTTTGCGAAGTCTTCCTTTATTTTTGCATACTCTTTGTTTTTGTTGTACTCGTTTGTGGAAGCCCTTCTTTCCGCCTCTTCGTTCTCAAGAGCCGCATTAAGCTTGTTTGTAATTGCCCTTCTTTCGCGCAAAGCCTTGAATTTCATTCCGTCCTGATAACGTTTTGATTCCTTTGCAACTGCCTCATTGTAGGCTTCCCTGTCGATTTCTCCGGACTCCGCAACTTTAAAGTTCTCTGCCTTAAGTGAGAAATCGGGCATTCTTACCCTTTGCCTGTCGCCTAGTGTAGGAATCTTATTCTTAAAGTCAACTGCGGTCTCACGCATGTTAAGTATTGCTTTTTTGGCATTCTTTACGGCATTGTATCTCTTTTCGCCGTTTTCTCCGAGGAGTGCTGCACTCTCCTTCTTTTTCGGATTTCCGCCGGCCTCGGTGATCAGCTTGTCCTTACCGTTAAGATACTTGTTCACACTATCGAAAACCTGCTTCTGCTTTATAAGATAAGCCTTGTACTGCTTTTCATCAAGCTCAATCGGCTTTGCCGGCTTAACGTTCCATGTTGAAGTTTTGACACCGTCTTTCTCCTCATGGGCCATAAAAAACTCGGGCTTTTCGTTATACTGCTTAAGGATGCTTTCGCCGAGCTTTTTCTTCATCTGCTCAAGTTCCTTCATGCCGTCGACTATGCTCTCATAAAGGGTAGAGCCGGAAAGCGCCTTTGCCTTAGCATTTTTAAGCTCGGTAATACACTCGGAAGCGGTCTTATCGTTAGTTTTGTCGGCCCTCTTTCCTGCTATCATGGCCTCCATTCTTGCCTTTGAGGCTTCCGCATCTATCCTGTCCTTCATTCTTTCGAACATTCCGGCATGGTCACCAAACTCAATCGCATCGGCAAATTCCGCGGGACTCGTGGCGTTACTTACCTTCATTATCCTGTCGGCATACTGGCCCATATATTCGTCGAGCTTATTACGGCATACTTCATAGTCCGGATGATTTCTGTTAAAATACTCGGGATGTGCCTCCTTGTTCATGCCGTTAAGGAAGGTGCTGCAAAGCATAAAGGTCGCCATTTTCATTGTTATCTCACCTTTGAGCTCCGTTTTATCAAGGCCTCTCATGGCTTTTGCATAATTGTCGATCTCCTGAGTACTATCATGTTTTTCGAAAGTTGCAACGTTTCTTATCTCGCTTACGCCGTTCTTCTTTGCATTCTTTATATCGGCTATACAGTTGTTTATCGCGGTCGGAAGCATATGCTCAGTTAATCCGTTCAAAGGATTCTGCTGCCTTATTGTTGTACCGGCGAGTATCGGACTCGTTTTTGTAAGCTCTACAAAATCCTGAAGTTCGGTAAGTGCGCGCAGTGTATCCTTTGAGGATTCAAACTTCATTCCCAGCATCTTCTTTTTGAAGGGGTCAAAGTGCTTTTCCTTGAACTCCTTCATTTTTCTGAGCTCTTCCTCATACTTCTCTATATTTTTTCTGATTTCTTCTCTCTTCTTTTCGTTTTCCTTCGTGTCAGGGAGTCCTTCAAGCGCTTTTCTTTCATCGTCAGCCTTAAAACGCGTGGCAGTAGTATATTTCTCAAGCGCACCTTCAAACCAGCCGCCTGCGGCGAAGATTTCAAGCTCATTACTTTTCAGGCCGTTCCTCATTCCCTCTCTCTGCCACTTAAGGCCGGAAATGAACACTTTTGAATCCCTGCCTTCATTGGTCGAAATACCTGTTATCATCTGGAGCTGATTACAGAGAAACTCTTTTGACTTCTGATCTGCTCTGTCAAAAGCAGAAAGCTCTTCAAAGGCTTTGATGGTTCTTTCACAGGACTCATCATATTTTGCAAGGAAGTATTTTTCCTTGTCGGCATCCCAGCCTTTTTTGCTTTCTCTTTGCCTATAGTACTCGCTCTCGGTAATATCGGAAACACCGGCAAAAAATTCCTGCAAAGGAGCATTTAAGCCTTTTTCATTAAGACCCTTTCGTACGCCCTCCTTGTCCGCAAATTCATCGCCGTTCGCTTTTTTGTCAGGGAACAGGAAAGGTGCTCCTCCGAGCTCTGAAAAACCAGCCAAAAGGAAGGCGTTTTCACCAAGTGCCCGGTAATTATTACCCTTCTCCATGTCCGTCGAAGTCTCGATAGCCTTTAACTGGCCGTAAAAATCGTAATCATTATTCATGATTTCCGAATATGCATGACCGGCTATCGCAGTGGTCTTGTAACACCTTTCCTTCATTGCATCATCAAATTCGGTAAGGTCATTAGTTATCTCGAACGGTAAACCGTCTCTTTTGCTCCTTATTTTGGGTTTTTTTAATAATTTGTCAAAATCTTCCATCGCCTCCTCAAGACCTGAAGCATCCAAATCGTCCTGAATTTTTGTATGAATACCGGGATGGTAATATTGGGCCATATCCGCAGTCTGTAAAAAGGGAGTAAACTTCCCGGTATTGGCCATCTGGTATTTATACTTTTCATAGTCCGCTACGGTAATCGTTTCAGCTTCTATAGCAGGATCTATCGGCTCTCCGCCTATCTTTCTTCCGCCGAATTCCATTGCGGTATCAAGGAAGTTACGACCCTTTTTGATGCACTTTTCAATGTTTACAGTATAATTTCCGGAATTTCCAAGTGTATCCAGAATCCGGGCATAGTTATCCGCCACCTCATATTTATCGGAAATACGGGTGATCTTTTTTTTCATTGCCTTATCCATCTGCTTTGAAAAATCATCATACTGCTTCTTAGCATCATTGTAGGCCTTCTCTGCATTTGCTTTAAGCTGCGGAATATTATTTAAATTTTGGTTGCAGGCTTCGATTCTCTGGTTTGCATTTTTTAGGCTTTGTTCAATTCCGTCAATCTTCTTCTGCTGGGCATTGATCTCTTCTGCGGTTTTATTTTCTTTTTTCAGGTCGTCGAGCTTTTTCTTTGCTTCCTCGAGCTCTTTCTCACGATTTTCCTTCTGTTTTGTAGCTTTCGCAAGGGCAGCCTCATAGGTCGGCTTTTCCGCCTCAAAATCCTTCTCGGCTTCCTTCTTAAGCTTTTTAAGGTTTGAGCTCAGATAATAATTCAGCTCATTCATCGAGCCGAGGAGACCCAGCTCATTCATGTTCCAGCCGTTTTCTATTGCCTTCTGCTGGCCCTTGATATTTTCGATTGCATTTATACAGCTTCTGTCCGCATCAAAATTCGAAAGATTTTTTGCGGTCATGGAGTCAAGGCTGTTGCCCACATATCCATCATAGGCAGACTTTCCCTCTGCATCCACAAACTTGTCAAATCCCGCATGGGCATCAATTATCTTCTTGAAATCATTGTTAAGCTTCTGAAGATACTCTGCTTCCTTTTCGGGAGTATAGTCGTCGACTATCTTCTGTTTCTCATATTCCCTGTCGATAAGGTTCGCAAGACCGTTAAAGAAATCGTTGTAATACCTTATGGGGCCCTTGTTCTCATGGGTTGCGGGATCTATATCGCTTAGTGCGTTTACGGCCTCGGTCATCGACTTGCCTTTTCCGGGAGGGCCCATTATTATCATGTTCATCAAAGGCCCAAGATAAGCGTTTTCCTTTACCGCACGGCCGTAGTCACCGGCCCAGGTATCCATTAACCTTTCGGTCACGTTGATAAAGCCGTCAATCTGAGACTCCACTCCCCTGGGTTTTGTCTTCATTTCCACGACCTTTTTCTTGGCATCGCTTATTTTCTTAAAGGCTTCCTTTGCAAAAGCCTCATCGGAAAGTGCATAGTCAAAGCTTTTTCCGACAGGACCTTTTTCGATGCCGGCTTTTTTTGTCACAGTCATTGCCTTTTCCTGATTCTGATTGAACCAGTTATTGAATTTATTGTAGGTATTTGGATGCAGATCCTCAATTAAAATATTTAAAAAACTGCTTATCTGGTTAAGCTGCGCCGCAGCTCCTTCAAGTCCTTCTTCTCCCTGTAAAAAATAATTTGTAGGTTTCGGCATTGTTTTTTCCTCCGTCTTTTATATTTATAAAACCTTGTTTACTACTCGTTTGTTGGTGTGTTCATCAATACGTCTTGCACCGAAATCGTAAGGTCTCCGACGATCAGATCCCTGTATTTTTCGCGGTCTTTTATTATTTCAGAAGGCGATACATAGCGGATGATATTGCCTGCAATGGCTCTTGACATCATATCGTTATATATCAGTCTTCTGTAAACGTCATAATGGAATTCCCTGTCGCTTCCGTAAGGGTCGTTTATGTTTTCTTTTGCATTTGACGCTTCATCTATTTCCTTAGGGCCATTTTCCCTGAAATAATTACGGCGATATATCACATCGTTTTTGAACTCAGTCGAATTCTCTCCGATCATCAGTGAACGGATAAGAAAAGCTGATCATATTTGGTTTTTTTGTTATAATCTTCTAATCCGGGCATTTTTTTACCTCCGGTATATACAATACAACCATTTTTTTACATAGTTATGTACTTTGATGATGATTATACACCCGAAGGCGCACCAAATATGCACCATGGATTTATTTTTTTTATATGTAGTACTCCCTCGGTACAACTTCCTGTCTGATGCACAGGTCATGGTCGGTACGCTGCCATATGGTTTTAAGGGTATCAGTCATTTTCCTTGCATCGCAGACATATACCAGTGCGTTTCCAAGCTTTGCATATTTCACCGCACCGGTATATTCAAAAGCTTCTTTGTAGTTCGGGTAATATTCCGAAACACAGCAGTCTGAAGCCGCAGTAAAATGGGTATGGAAGGGCGGCGACTGAATCATGTTCCCATCATAGTCCGTAATATTGATGACATAGGTGTCCGGATTCAGGCGGTCCGGTATGCCAAGCCTTTCATCCACAGAGTGAAGATAGGTATTCCGCTCATGGCCAACGCCTATCAGAAGGACTTTTCCGTTTTCCTCATAAAGCCTGCTTAGGCATGAACCTAAGGGGGCCGGCGAGGCACATTTTTCCTCTCCCTTTACAAAATCTGCGGCACCCGGTCCGAATACCGCAACCGAATGTGTCGGATGAAGGGACCTGACCCCATCGGGCCTGAACGCCGCCACCTCGGCAAGTTTTCCGATGCAGGGCACGTTTTTCCTGACATCGTAGTACGGATTGGTACTAGAAACCTCGTCCCATGTATGGGTCGGAATGATCAGAAGTCCCTCGTTCAGATATTCGGTCATCGCATCGATCAGGCCGTCCGCACCATTTTCTATCGGCCCCACCGAACGCAGTGCAGCATGCACTGTTACCAGATCATCCCGACGGATGCCATTTGCTTTCATGAAATCTATTATATTTTCTTTGCTTAACATATGTGGCTCCTTTAATATTTTTTGTTTTTATTATATTTGCTGGAAGATTTATCGTCAATGAGTTTCATAAAAAAGCATTACGATAAAAACACCTCGGTTAAAGACTGATCTTTAAACCGAGGTGGCTCTTGTAAAATCACTTGGAATCTTTTACACCCTGGATAATAACCTTTCGTTCATCTTCAGGAATCATTAGAACATCCATGGCATTTTCAAGACTGAGACCAAGTTTCTGCATCATATTTTTGACAGCGGATATTCTTGTTTTCTCTACGCCTCTCTGAAGTCCTTTCTGAAGTCCCTCCTCAAGTCCATCCTTCTTGAACATTTCCTTAATCTCATCTTCGCTGTACTCTCTAAGGCACATATCCTTAACCTCCGCCAGATGGCCCATAAGAAACGGTTTCAGCAGGGCTTCCTCATCGAGTTCCCTGATGGTTTCCTCGATGGCCTTGTCCAGATCCGTTTTCTTACGTTTTCTTCTTATCGCATCAACTATCCACGCATATTCTCTGAGCGTCCGGCAGGCTTCCATCAGCTTTTCATTTTTGCCATAATTGATGTTGATCATTGTGACCTTCGCATCAATATCGGCTTCTTCCGGTTTCTCAAAGGCGTCGGAGAGATTCAGTATCTCCCTCTCCGGTCTTTCATCTCCGCCGTTGTAAAAGCATATCAGTTTCGGTGCCGGGAACTTTTTCAGCCCCGAGCCATAGATATTTACGCCGTTGTCTTCAACATATTTACTGTAAAGCTTTCCGGCATAAATCATCTGCCTTATCGGCATATTCGGGTTGTAACTTGCCTGTTGCTCATAGATATTCATGGTCTCGGAAATAATAAATGAAACATCGTTCTTCATTCCGAGGTACATCACATCATCTATTGTGTTTATCTTGATATCGTCGGGATTTGTATAGTCGGAACCATTAATCGCATTATAAAGGCTAAGGGTCCAGGCCTTGTTTTCTTCCCTTCCGTATATCATTTTAAACAACCTGTCTTTGTTGTTTTTATTAGGGGATTCACTCATGAATCTTACCTCCTTTTTATTATACTTGAAAGAGACTTTTAAGTCAAAGATTTTTTGATATGCCAGATATCGTTATTTTCCGGACTTCTTGATATCTGACAAGTAAGACGTCTTATTTGTCATCCATCATAACCCAAGCGGAAAGAAATGCAAAGAAAAAAATACATTGCCACTTTAAAAGTAGCAATGTATCCAAAAATCCTAGATTTTCTTTGTGCAGGTTTTTGATGAAAAAATTTTCTTTGTGCAAGTTGCACATGGGAAAGTGCACAAAACAGCCTCCGGGATATGTGTTTTTTGTGCTTTACAAAGCCCAAAGCTCTGTGGTATCATTTTATCTGTCGGAGGGAAATGTTTTGAATGAGCTTCTGGAAAAACTGATACTCACGCTGATGTGCGCAACGCTTCTTTTCGGGCTTAAGAGCCCTGACTATATAGTTGTGGCGCTGCTTTCGGTTGTGGCTGTGAGCTCCATTATGCAGGTAAGTGAAAACCGTGTCTGCCTGTATCTCCTTGCAGGACTGTTTATCTGCGCCTGCTTCATATCCGACAGCTTTGTAATTTTCCTGCCGGTGATCGTTTATGATTTTTTCCGCGACAGGCTTTACCCTCTTTTTCTCCCGGCACTCGGCGCACTTTTTTTCAGAAATTATGACGGCTTGTCATGGCAGCTTTTCCTTGCAATCCTTATTTTTACGGCAGTGAGCTTCATCATCGAATATCTTGACAGAAGGATGAGCGCGCTCTCACATGAACTTATCGTCACACGAGACAATGCCGTGGAATATAACAACGAGTTGAAAAACAAAAACCAGAGAATACTTGAGGCGCAGGATACGGAGATCCACCTTGCAACGCTTAAGGAACGAAACCGTATCGCGAGAGAGATACATGACAATGTCGGGCATATGCTGACAAGAACCATACTCCAGACCGGCGCGCTGCAGATAATAAACAAGGACGAGAACCTTAGGGAACCGCTTGAGAGCATAAAAAATACTCTGGACGAAGCTATGAACCAGGTAAGAAAAAGCGTGCACGACCTGCATGACGATTCGGTAGACCTCGAAAGGTCCCTTAAGGAAGCGATTGAACCGCTCAGGGAAAGATTTGCCGTCACTTTTGAATATGATATTTCGGAAAACGTTAACGGCAAAATCAAATACTGCTTCATCGCGCTGGTGAAGGAGGCCGTAAACAATATCATAAAGCACAGTAACGGCGACAGGGCACTTATCACCCTAAGGGAACACCCCGGAATGTTCACGCTTTTGGTACAGGACAACGGAAACTGCGAAGGGAAAAACATCAGTGAGGGTGGAATCGGGCTTACCAACATGCGCGAGCGTGTGCAGGCCATGAACGGGAACCTTAATATCAGTGCAGGTAAGGAAGGCTTTAAAATATTTGCGAGCATAATGAAAGGCGAGAGATGAAAATTGTTGTAATCGACGATGACAGGCTGGTAGCACTATCACTTAAGACCATACTTGAAAATACGGGCAAAATCGAGATCGCAGCCATCGGTACAAGCGGTGAGGAAGGAATCGCGCTTTATGAGGAGCATCATCCCGACGTGCTTCTGATGGACATCAGGATGCAGGGCATGAGCGGTCTTGAAGCAGGTGAAAAGATACTTGCGAAGGACAAGGACGCAAAGATACTCTATCTCACGACCTTTTCCGACGATGAATATATCGTAAAGGCTTTCAGACTCGGTGCCAAGGGCTATATTTTAAAGCAGGATTTCAACGGGATCGAGCCGGCACTTGCTGCCGTAATGAACGGGCAGCGTGTTTTCGGCGACACGGTAATGGACCGCCTGCCGGAGCTTATGAGTGAAAAAAAGGAGCCCGACTACTCGAAGTACGGGCTCACCGATAAAGAATGGGATATCATAAAACTAATTGCCAAGGGGCTTTCCAATAAGGAAATCGCAGCAGAAATGTACCTCGGCGAAGGAACCGTGCGCAACTACCTGAGCCAGATTCTTGAAAAGCTGAGTTTAAGGGACCGGACTCAGGTGGCGGTGTTTTACTATAACTTATGATTCAGTCTTCTCCTTCAGATTCCTGAATACTCCTGCCAGCACCGCGCCGGAAATGTTATGCCAAACAGAAAAGATGGCGCCGGGGACGGTTGCCATGGACATATCCTTGAAGGCTGTTGTCGCAAGCGACGTTGCAAGCCCTGAGTTCTGCATGCCGATTTCGACGGAAACGGCCTTTTTTCTTGCCATATCCATCTTGAAAATTACTCCGATCAAAAAGCCGCAGAGATAACCGAGCAGGTTATGAAGGATCACTACTGCAAATATCACCGCGCCGGTGGAAAGTATCTTCTCGCTGTTATGGGACACTACTGTTGCCACGATAAGACAGATTGCAGTTACCGAAACAAGCGGCAGCGCATCCTTTGCCTTTTCGGTATATTTTCCGAACACTTTGTTGATAAGGATTCCGAGGCTGATTGGAACCACCACGACCTTAATGATGGAGATGAACATCGCTTTGACATCCACGTCCACCGAGGTGCGCAGGTAAAGGTAGGTAAGCGCCGGTGTAAGTATCGGCGCAAGCAGGGTATTTACGCTTGTCATGCCGATTGAAAGCGCGGTATCTCCGTTTGAAAGATAGGTGATCACGTTGCTCGAGGTTCCGCCCGGGCAGGTACCGACAAGTACCACTCCGACCAAAAGTTCCTCTGAAAGCCCAAAGATTTTTCCGAGCGCATAGGCCAGCGCAGGCATGACAACAAACTGGGCAATGCAGCCGACCGTCACATCCTTCGGCCTTTTGAAAACCACGGCAAAATCGCCGAGCTTCATTGTCAGTCCCATGCCGAACATTACAACCATCAGAAGATAGTTGATCCAGTCTGTTTCTATCCATGTTCCCGTCTTCGGTACAAAAAGCGTCAGTGCCGCTACGATAAGTACCAGCACTGCCATATATTTTCCTATAAATCCGCTTATCTTTTTCATCTTACTGATTCATTAGCCTCATCATCTTCTCAAAATCATATTCCCTTACGACCTCTTTACCCTCGGGCAGCTCGAGTGTCTTGTTTGTAACGACAACATCCGCGTCGGCAGGATTATCCACCCTCTCCGTTGCCATCATCGCAAAGAATGACTCTACGTTTATATAGTCGGTCACACCGAAATAGTCCGTCAGGAAGTAGAGCGGCGTGTTGCCCGCAACCCTTGTATTCGATTTTTTTGCGATATTGAGCCAGATCAGCTCGCTCTTATGAAGATCAAGCGCAAACAGGTAGGCAAAGGTCGAATCGCAGTTTATGGTAAACGAGGTGTCAACGGTCTTCGGCTCATATATTTCTCCCGAATCCTCTATGTCGCGGAGCATGTAACCCGCGCGGCACACACATGCGCAAAAAGGACAGCCCGAAAATACATTGTTACAGAAGATCAGATAGCGCACGTTGGGATTTGCAGCCCTGAAGAGATCTACATTGATATCGAAAAACTCCGAGCCGCCGTTGTAACCGCTGGTCTCATCGCCCGAATATGTGATAGCCTCGCTCTGGTTGTCCGCCATGGTCCTCCATGAGAATTCGTACTGCTTTCCTTCGTTGTCAAGGCCTATTACCGACAGGTCGATGTCGTTGACCTTCTCCCAGTAGGTAAAGCCCCTGACCTTTTTTGACATGTCAACAGGCAGTCTTGAGCCTTTTGTAAGCACGCCGAAGCCACCCTGGGCGGTAGCCTCCTGCAGCGGAAGTGCATATCTCGCCATGTCGGGATCGATATATACTTTGCCCAGACGGTTCTTAAGCAGTCTTTTGATATTTTCTAAAAGCTTTTCACGGACAATTTTTGCCGTTTCAGGCTTAACAATCGACTTTCTCTTAGCTGCCTCCTCGGGCTGCTCGTTATGGACCACAAGCCTTTCATGCTTAAGGAAGGTAAAGCTTCTGCGTCCGGCAGGTACCGCCACATCCCTGTTATCGAGCTCGTTTGAGTACTTCACATAAAGCTGGAAAAGGATGATAAGGTTCTTGGTGCCCATTTTTTCAAGCACATAGTCAAGCTCTTCATCACTTTCGCAGCGGCTGAGTATGTAGTCAAGGTTACGGAGCAGCGCACCCGAACCCTTGCCGTTAAGGAGCACCGAGGCAGCGCCCTTTATATCCCTTTCTGCCATTTTGCCTTCAAAAGCAGAGTAAGCAGACTCATTGCCCTTGTTTCGCATGGCATTAAGCAGTTTTTCGCTGTTAGCATTCTTTGCCTTATAATGTATATGATGCAGCAGTCCGTTCCAGAGTGCCTTCTTTTCATAGCAGGCTGCAAGGTCAAACTTCTTATCCGCAGTCAGTTCATCGATCACTGAGGCAATAAACTTCCTGTCACGGTTCCTTAAATTGAGCTTCTTGGGATTCTCGCTTTTGTATACATAATAATTGATAGTATCCACAAGCTTTATCACGTCCGAAAGCACCAGAAACTTTGTAAAATACATATTCCTTGTATCATTAAGAAGGTCCATCACCGTGTTTTTGGACGCGATCTTCTCAGGCATGTAGTTAAAAAGTTTTATATATTCAAGCACGACATCATAGGAAGAGCCCGAAAGCGGACGTGTTCCTAAAAGAAGGTCATCAACATAGCCCTTTAATTTTTCATAGGCCGTAGCTTCGTCAAGTATCACAAAATCCTTTACGGGTGTCTTCTCCTTAAAGGCAAGCCTCTTGAAATCAGACTCGAAAAGAGAATGACCGGGCTCGGTAAAGCAGCCGAAACCATAGGTCACCGTGTAATGAACGAGCTGGTCAAAAAGGAGCTGGTCCTTTGTAAGCTCGCGCGCACTTTTAGGGAAATTCCTGTAAAAAGGCTCGGGCACCCTGACAGCGATATTGTACTTCGCAGTCTCGAGCATTTTAAGGTCCGCAAGCTCTGCATTTTCTGTGATCCTGATACCGAAAAGATTTGCAAGAGAAAAAAGGGCAGAAAAAGTATTTTCGGGACTTTTCTGACCTTCTCTTACGTTGTTTTCGCTTACGAAGATGTGTTTATCAAAAAGAAAATTTTTAAAAATTTCGTTCATGTGTCCTGGCCCCCTCCTTATGACAAAGGAAAGAAAACCTCCGCTTCGCTTCGGTTTTCTTCTGATTTTACTGCGTCAAGCGTCACGCAGACTGACTGTCATAAGGTATCTTCCCAAACTTCGTTTGGGCCCCTCCTTATGACAAAGGCGATATCGGCGGATTATTTTGACCAAAGAAGAAGTAAATCCGCCTAGCTGCCCATAAAAGCGGTTTATTACCGGTTTATTGGATTCCCAAGTGGGAATACTGTAATCAGTGAGAAGTAAAACCGGTTAGCTACCGTCCTTATTTTGCCACATTTTCATTATTATGTCAAGTAAACTGGCAGTTTAATCAAAAAACAAAGAACGGAGATTGATGACAACCTCCGTCCTCTGAGAACAAACAATGAAAAAAGCATTTAAAAACTTTTTATTATCTGCATTTTGATATCGTCCTTCTTTACGCCGACAATGATGTTGGTTGCAAGATTTGCGACAATTGACTTTTCAAGGGTTTCAGTTTCCTCGGTGCCCTCACGCTTCGGAAGGTGCTTTCTGTAGGCTTCGAGAGTCCAGATCAGCTCCGCATCCATTCCGCTTATCGCATTCAGTGTTCCGGGATCCGAATAACCGTAGCCGAGCATGGTTCCGCCATAGGCCATCTGCACGCTGCTGCTTCCGTCAAGATGAAGGAAACCGTTTTCTATCATGTCGCCGATCTTGCTCATGAAGCCCTTGATGCTGGCATTCTTGCCGCTTGAAGAAACCGAAAGCAGTTCCTTTTTCTTTTCAAGGTCCATGTCGGTAGACGCGGACACGAAAACGGAGCACTCCTTATCATCACCCTCAAGGTAGATCTTTGCCTGATAGGTTCCTACCATCGCAGCAAGCATACCTACAGTTTCTTCAACGATCAGACGCATATGCAGGGCGTCCTTCTTACTCAGAGAGAGCCTCTGAAGGAAGGCATCCGCTGCAACAAGGACAGCATCCATGTTTTCCTTATTGTTAATCCTTACAGTTTCAGACTTCATAATCCAAACCTCAAATTCGTTTTTTTATCGTGAGCACATTTTTGCCGTCGACATATTCATAGATCATGTCATCCATGCTTTTTTTAACCATGAATATACCAAGGCCGCCGATTGCTCTTTCATCAGCGGAAAGGGTGATGTCCGGATCCGGCTTCTTTAAAGGGTCATAGGGCGTGCCGCTGTCCAGAAAGCGCACACTAACTATACGGTCGGCGGAGATATCGATCTCGATTTCCGCCTGTCCGACCGCACCCTCATAGGCATAGGAGGCTATGTTGACATAAATCTCTTCAACAGCAATATCAAGCTGCATCTGGGCCTTCATGTCGCTTTCTGCCTCTTCAAGTATTCCGTCAAGAAATGCCAGCACCTCCGGAAGCCTCTCTATTTTCGCTTCAATAGTGAGTTTCTTCATCAGCGTATATTACTCGATAGTAAGTATGTCAGAAAAACCTGTTACCTCAAAAATTTCATTGATCTCCTCACTGGAGTTGATCACTTTCATGCTGCCCTGCTTGTTCATTATCTTCTGGGCCGAAAGAAGCACGCGGAGACCTGCAGAAGAAATATACTCAAGATCTGCAAAATCAAATACGAGTTCCTCAACACCATCGATTTCCTTCTTCAGCTGCTCTTCAAGCTCGGGAGCTGTTGTGGTATCAAGACGTCCTGTGAGTAAAAAGGTAAGTTCATTTCCGTTACCATTCTTTTCAATATCAATGTTCAGCATCACTTTTCTCCTTTAATAAATATAATATTTTGCACTTCTGCAAACTGATTATATCACACAATTTTTTGCAATACAATCATAATTTTTATATTTTCCCAATTATCATTTTCTGGAGTTTTTCAATCTCGTGGTCAAGATCGGGCCCTGTCTTCAGTCCAAGCCTGATCTCTGTTTTTTCTATTTTGCTTCCGGTATCCCTCCTTTTCTTACATTATATGTAACTTCACTCTTTAAAAGGTATATGTATTATTGCCCGGGTTCCGGTATCCAGAATCTCATATTCCAGATAGCCTCCGCACTGGGCCTCAAGTCTTTTTTTCACATTTTCCACTCCGATGCCGCGGCGCTTTTTCTGCTGGTCGCTTACATGCTTAAGACCGCTGCCGTTATCCCTTACCATGACGAGCACCTCTCCCTCGCCCATCTCACTTTCTATCCAGACCGTGCCGTCTTCGCCCGACGCCGCAAGTCCGTGCTGTATCGCATTTTCCACAAGAGGCTCAACCGAAAGCACCGGCACCATGACATCCTTTACCTTGATATCATATTTTACTGCAAAGCCGCAGCAGGGATCCGCCTCTTCAAGAGATATATACTGCCTGACATTTTCAAGTTCTTCCTCAAGTGTCACGAGCTTGTTTTCGCTCATCGCATCCAGATTGGTGCGGAGGTAGCCCGAAAAATCATGTACGCAGCGGCAGGCCTTCTCGGGATCTTCCATGCACAGTTCCTCGATCGCCGACAGTGAATTGAATATGAAGTGCGGCTGGATCTGCTCTAAAAGCAGCCTTACCTTGCTGTCCGCAAGCTCTTTTTCGTTCTCAACCAGATTATGTTCAAGCTGCACCTGGTAATTCATGAACACCATCAGAAGTGCGAACGAGAACATCAGATAGTCCATTCTTACCTCAGGTACATAGACCTGGAAAAGTATTCCTATACAAGGCATTACCATTGCCCAGATAAGCTTTTTCATACCTTCCGTACGTCCGTGAACCGTGATCATGACCGGTATCATGAAAAGTATCTGCACAAGTGCTAGAAGCTCGACTCCCATCTGGTAATTGTCGATAGGCGAGAAGCCGATAACAATGCAGCCCACAAAAAGTATTACTGCACCAAAGCTTTTTGCAAAATCGCCGGGAATGAAATTATCTTCCTCATCGAAAGCCAGATATGCAAAAAAGCATTGATAGGCAATCGATTGTACGAGACTCACGGGATTAAAATAGACCATGAAATCCGGATGGTGGTACTTCGTAAAGAAAATCAGAACTCCGGTCGTCATGGCTATCAGCTGCAGGATGACCGAAAACATCAGCATATGTATCTGCTTTTGTCTTTTACGGTATCTCGGCAGGCAAATCGCAAGTATGCCGAGCATCAGAAACGATGCTCCGCAGATCGATAAATTGATTATATTGTAAACGGTAGCAGAAGTATGCATATTTCTCTCTCCATTGATGTAATCCGCAGGGTTACACCAGTATTAAAATAGTTCTGGATAAATGATAGCATGATTTGTGCACCAAAACTGCACCAAAAAACAAGAAACCGCAGAATTTTTTCTGCGGTCAGACTGAAGACAAAGTCCGAGGCTATACCAGCCTCGGACTTAACTATTTTATGAACAAAAAAGTGCCGAAAGCCTTGTATTTTCTGGCTTTTCGGCACTTTTTATGGTATAATAAATATATCAAATTTGAGAGGTAT
>JAFRWN010000087.1 GCA_017437965.1 Lachnospiraceae bacterium | reverse complement strand
TTTCTCGACACCGCTCAACGAGATAATGCACAGGGAACTTCTGCAGTTCGTTGCCTATGTTTCCATGGCCGACGGCGAGATCAACGACGAAGAGTACGAACTCATCCGCCGTGCGCTGTCCTATGGTAAATTTGAAGGCACCAAAGCGTTCGGCGAAGCAATGGCAGGTCTGCGCTTTAATGAGAATTATTCAAAGACCCAGCCCATATCCCTTAAATATTTTGTGCTTGCGGATGCGGGAAGAAAAATCCCCAATGACCGCAACAGGCACCAGAATGCCCAGATACTTGTTGACACCTATAAGCTTCTGGGACAGTCGGTCATTGCCTGCCATGGCAACAATGCCGAAAAGGAAACAAGAAGATTTACGGAATATACCAGAATGCTCGAAAGCTTCTTAAAGGAATACGGAGTATATTATGTCGGAACCGGCAAATATATAACTCCTTCCTATAAGACGGGCGACGGACCGGATTCGACTGCAAAGGCTCTCCGTGCTCCGATCGACAGACCCGATACAAATCTCAACAATATCATCAATAATTTTGTAAATAACCTGTCCAAGAATGTTTCCGGTAAAAATCAGAACAAGGGAAAATCCGAAAAGAATGGGAAGAATGATAATGAAGGTGAAGGTGTAGTAATAAAGAAAGCACCTGCCAAGGAATTTGATGTTGACGAGGTTCTCTCCGAGCTCAATTCCTATGTCGGACTCTCGAGCGTAAAGGCGGATGTCGAAAGCCTTGTAAACCTGATAAAAGTCCAGAAGCTTCGTGAGAGCAAGGGACTCAAGACTACCGGAATCTCAAAGCACATGGTTTTCATGGGCAATCCAGGTACAGGTAAAACCACAGTCGCAAGAATACTTTCAAAGATCTATCAGGGACTCGGAGTCCTTCAGACCGACGCCTTTGTCGAGGTAGACAGAGGAGGCCTTGTGTGCGGCTATGTCGGCCAGACGGCAATCAAGACCCAGGAAGTGATTGAGCAGGCGATGGGTGGAATACTTTTCATCGATGAGGCTTATTCACTCACAGTTGACAAGGGCACAAATGACTTCGGTCAGGAAGCAGTAGACACTCTCCTTAAAGCAATGGAGGACCACCGTGACGAGCTGGTAGTAATCGTTGCCGGCTATCAGGGCCCGATGGAAGAGTTCCTGAATTCCAACCCCGGTCTTAAATCACGTTTCAATAAATTCCTTTATTTTGAGGATTACACCGCGGACGAGCTGGTGGAAATACTTGAAAACATGTGTAAGAGCAAGGAATATGTTCTTTCAAAGGCAGCAAAGACAGAGGCAAAGAAGTACTTCACAGCCAAGATCGATGCCAAGGAAGATAACTTTGCAAATGCCCGTGAGGCAAGAAATTATCTTGAAAAAGCGATTACGAGACATGCAAGCCGTGTCGTTAAGCTTAAGAATCCGGATGAAAAAGTACTTACGACGCTTGAGAAGGAAGACCTTACCGGCGAAAAAGTGAAAAAATGATGAACAAAATGTAAATAATTATTGAAAAAATCACTATAATAAGGTAATATAAGTTTAGTATGTGAGAAAGGAGACCGTGATAAAAATCACGGGACATTGAAAATGTTTTGTAAAAATTGCGGAACACAGTTTCCCGATGGTCAGGCTTTCCGTCCTGAGTGCGGTACTGCAGTACAGAGCGTTGTTCCTGTAAATGAAGTACAGCAG
>JAFRWN010000007.1 GCA_017437965.1 Lachnospiraceae bacterium | reverse complement strand
CCGCGTTTTGTGCAGAGTATCATGTTCCTGTCAATATGAACCGTCTCGACATATTTATCCGCAATCATACCTTCCGTTCTCTTCCTTGCTTCCGCACTTCCGGTTTTTTTACCGGTTCCTGTAATGATTCCGTCAATCTTGACAGAATAATGGCTGAAGTAACTTCTGATATAATCGATGGAATAACAATTTGCGCTGTATACCCAGACATCATAACCTTCTTTTGCAAGATAATGCATGAGCATCGGAAGTCCCAGGCAGATATGTTCCTTGTACATTTTGTTGTAAGGAAATTTAAGCGGCTTCTCTGCAGGCTCAAATTCATCACGGCAGAAAATTGTCTCATCCAGGTCAAGTGTCACTCTCTTGTCATGCTCGGATGCCGCAATCATCTTTTCAATATCGGTCTCCTGAGCCAGATTGACGATTTTAACCGGAACCTTCCTGAAACCGCAGCGAAGTGCCGCTGCCCATCTGTGGTGGCCGTTAAGTATCATATAGCCATCCGGATGGATCTTCTGAACCATCAGCGGTTCATCGTCAATGCTCGGAGTCATAGTGCCGAAACGCATGAATTTGCTTGTGTAATCTCCGATGATACCGAAATGCGGTCCTATCTTCGGATCGCAGAATTCATCCTCGGGATTGGGATGCAGCTTTTCGATCGGAACCTTTTTGGTTGTCATGATCTCCAGCCTGCTTGCCTTTACAGGCACTATCACAGCGTCATATTTTCTGAGTTTTTTCTTCAGCATCTTTGAAAATTCAGTATCAGATACCGCCATTCTTTTTATCCTCCTGTCCTAAATACATTAAATTATCTTTTATTTGAACGTCTCCAGATTTTTCTTTCTTCAGCTTCTTTTATCAGCATGTCCCTGAAATCCGGATGTGCGATTGAAATCAGTGCCTCGGCCCTTTCCCATGTAGAACGTCCTTCAAGGTTTACAACTCCGTACTCTGTTGCCAGGAAGTATACCTGGCTTCTCGGTGAAGTAATGATGTCTCCGTTGAACTGGGGAAGTATCCTTGAGTGCATTACACCATACCTGTCGGTGTGGACCGAGCTCATGCATATGAAAGCCTTCCCTCCCTTTGAAGCCGACGCGCCGATAAGGAAGTCAAGCTGCCCTCCGGTTCCGCTTATCTGACGTCCTCCCGTGCTTTCCGCTGCAACCTGACCGTAAAGGTCTATCGCAACGCAGGCATTGATTGAAACCATGTTGTCAATCTGGGCGATAACATAGGGTCGGTTGACATATTCCAGAGGATATGCCGCAACTCCCGGATTGTCATCCAGCCATTCATAGAGCTCATTCGAGCCTATCGCACAGCCGAACACGCCCTTTCCATGGTCTATGGTCTTATATTTATTGGTAAGCTTCCCGGCTTTGTAAAGCTCATAAAAAGCGTCCGAGCAAAGTTCCGTGTGCATCGCAAGGTCCTTGATATCCGACTGTGCGATTATTTCACCCACCGCATTCGGAATGCTTCCGATACCTAGCTGCAGGGTTGCGCCGTTAACTATATATGGAATCAGAAGCTCGGCAATCTTTCTGTCAACAGGTCTCGGTGGCTGGGGCTTCATGTCCTCGAACGGCGCATGATCACCCTCTACAATATAATCCACCTCGGAAATGTGGATGCACTCGTCATAGCCTCCGCGTATCTTCGGCATATTCTCGTTGACCTCAACTATGACTATGTCAGCGTGACGGCAGATCGGACCGGCAACACCGGTATTTACCGAGAAATTGAAATAGCCGTGCCTGTCCATCGGAGTAACGCTCACCATTACTACGTTAACGTCAAGGAAAAATTCATAGTAAGCGGCATTGTTATGGAATACCATCGGAATATAGAAACATTTTCCCTCATCACAGAGCTTGCGTTCATAGGCTGAACAATGCCAGCTGTGATAAATGAAATGCTCCTGCGCCGGATCGCACTCTGCGACCTCAATCGGTCCGTTGATAAGATTTCCCCTGATCTTTACATCCTTTAGCTCATCGCGTCTTTTAGCAAGCGCACGGTCCAAAAGCACCGGCATTCCGAGCGAACTGGTATAGTCGATCCAGTCTCCGCTCTTTACAACCGAAACCGCCTCCTCGGCAGTACGTAATTTAGACTTGTATTCATCAATGAAATTCATAGGCCTTCTCCTTGGATTTGAATGATGATATTACCTGTTTTTTATTATACACTAACAAGGACTTTATATTCAACAAAAAAACAAAAAATATGCTTGACAGACAGGGCTATGGGCGTTACAATTGTATATATCGCACTTATACAATTATAGCTTATTAATACAATCATCCGAAAGGAGCATTAAATGAACATAAATATCAGCAATGCAAGCGGCGAACCGATCTATCTGCAGATCGCAAACCAGATAAAATCCATGATACTTGACGGAAAGCTTGTGGCAGGCGACATGCTGCCCTCGATGAGAAACCTCGCGATCGAACTCCGCATCAGTTTTATGACCACAAAGCGGGCCTATGAAGAGCTGGAGGCCGAGGGCTTTATAGAATCCTATACCGGTAAAGGTTCCTTTGTGAAAACCCAGACTCTTGAGCTTTTCAGGGAGGCAAAGATACGCGAGATTGAAGGCCTGCTAATGGAAGCCGGAGATAAAGCGAAGAAAATCGGCATCGGCATAGATGAACTGCACCAGATGCTTGATCTAGTAAACGGAGGGGAAGAAAGTGACTGCATATGAAAATGCCATAGAAATAAAAAACGTTACCAAACGTTATGAAAGCTTCACGCTTGACAACGTTAGCTTCTCGGTGCCGCGCGGCAGCATCATGGGCTTTATCGGCCAGAACGGTGCAGGAAAAACCACAACCATCAAAAGCCTGCTTAACATCACGGGTATCGATTCCGGCGAAATTAAACTGCTTGGACTCGACCATATAAAGCATGAGCAGGAGATCAAGCAGAGGATGGCTGTCGTCTTCGACGAGCTGCATTTTCATGATATCCTTACTGCAAAAGATCTTTCAAGGATTTTTGCAGGCCTGTGGTCCGGCTGGGACAATTCTGTTTTCTCCTCCTATCTTGACCGTTTCATGCTTCCCGCAAAGCAGAAAATCGGCAAGTTTTCAAAAGGTATGAAAATGAAGCTGCAGATTGCCTGCGCACTCTCCCACAATGCCGAGCTACTCGTAATGGACGAGGCCACAACCGGCCTTGACCCTGTCGTAAGGGATGAAATCCTGCACATCTTCATGGAGTACCTGAAAGAAGGCGACAGAAGCATACTGATGTCAAGCCACATTACTTCGGACCTTGAGAAAATAGCTGACACTGTCTGCCTGATAAACAAAGGCCGTGTACTG
>JAFRWN010000086.1 GCA_017437965.1 Lachnospiraceae bacterium | reverse complement strand
GGGGTTCATCAGGTCGTGGTGAAGTCCGATACAGGTCCATGCAAACTCGAAATCAGTAGATCCCATGATATCAAAGGAACCTTTTGCGGTTTTGATGCTTCCATCAATCAGGGTGGAAGAGGTCAGGATACCGTTGTTGACATTGTTCTGCATCATGTTTCGCTTTATCAGCATTGAAATCTCTGCAAAAGCACAGTTGCATGAGTTTGCATATGCGGTTGCAAGATCCTGGTTGCCGTGAACACCGGTACAACGGAGCACCTGTTTGTTGATCACCATTGAGCCTTCGCACTTAAAACGTCTTTCGAAAACATCGGGTATGGTATCGATTGCAGCCTCAAGGGTTACGGTCTTCATGGTTGAACCGGGTGTGAACAAGGACTGGTAAAGGCTGTTCATGTAGCATCCGGAATATATCGGGTTCTTGTTTATGTCCTGAGGAATGTTGTCGGGATCATAAACAGGGGTAGAAGCGTTACATAAAAGCTCGCCGGTCTTGTAATTATAGATTGCAATAAGTCCGGTGTACTTACCGAGTGCCTTGATCGCAAGCTTGTTGATCTCGGAATCGATGGTGATCTTTACCTGATTTCCGGAATCCTCTGCGGTGTACTTCTTGTTTTCCGTTACATACCTCGAGAAATAGCCGGAAAATGCGGTAAGTGTACCGGTTGAAATGTTACGGTAGCGGTCACCTACGATTTTAACCATTGCTTTTCTGGTTTCTTCGTTCTCGGAGAACTTGATTCCGGTTTCTGAGAGGGCGGCAAGAGGCCTGCCCTCGCGGTCTACAAGTGTGCCGCGGACATAAAGCTTTTCTGCATTGGTATCGTCGGTATAATATTCGCGGCGGGTCTTTCTGGTTTCATCGCCGTTACTTGCGATTTCATAGTTGGACGGATCATAACCTATGGTTTTGTTATAGTTCTCAACGGTCCATTTATTCCTGTTTCTATAGAGCTTGAACAAAAAGCCAAGGATACCGATACCGAAGATTATGCAGATTATAATGCAGAATTTAGTCCTGCTTTGTATCTTTTTCATCTTTCCCTCCAGTTTGTGCAGGCGTCTTCGGTGCAGCGGTCTTGGGCTTTGCCTTTACAAGCTTACGCTTTGCTTCCTTATCTGTCCTGCTGTCTTCAATGGCCTTCAGTCTGCCATAGCTTGCATAGTTTTCAATATCATTATTTTTATTGTGCTTCTTTTCTTTGATGGTTGCAGCCTGCTCACTTCGCTTCAGTCTCGCCGCAAAGCTTGCATTAGGTCTTGTGTCCGTAGCCTTTAAGAAGGCAAGAGTACCCCAGGCCATTACCATCGAGGATCCTCCGTTTGAAACGAAGGGGAAGGTAACACCGGTAAGCGGAAGGATATCAACCGCACCAAAAACGTTGAGTGCTGTCTGGAAGAGCAGGAGCGAAGTCGCTGCGCAGGCAGCTATGGTATAGTAAGTAGAACGTGAATTGATACATGAACGGATCGCGAATACCGCAAGCACAACGATACAGAGGATTGCGAACAACGCAATGATCATTCCCCATTCTTCACAGAGCATACCGAAAACAAGGTCGGTATCTGCTGCGGCAACATGCTTGGAAGCAAGTATTCCTTTTCCGGGGCCTACTCCGAAAGCACCACCGCGGTTGATGGCAACCTGTGTGTTCATCTGCTGGTAACCTGTTGATGCGGCATAGTCCCATGCACGTCCCCAGCTTCTGAAACGTCTGAAAATGTATGGCTTGGCAGTTATCGCAAGAAGAGCGGCAACTGCGGCACCGCTGGCAGCAAAAGCAACCGTTGAAATGCTTCCCGAACGCAGATAAGCGAGTACGAGGAAGGTGATGAAGAAGATTGCTGCCGTACCGAAATCGGAACAGTATGCAAGCAGACCAAGGCTTGCAAGGGTAAGCACGATGAACAGTGCGATATTTCTTTTCTTGAAAAGTCGGTCAAGTGTTGCGGCACCCGCAAAGATATAGGTCAGCTTTGCGATTTCGGAGAGCTGCAGGGAAACACCCTTGATCTCAACCCAGTTGATAGCACCGTATTTTTTGGAACCGAAAACAACAGTGGCTCCGAGAAGACCAATGGTTGCAGCCGCCATTATCCATCTGAAAGTCTGCACACGGTTCAGGTTTCTGAGGAAGAGACCGAATGCGATAAGGAAGAACACACCGACCAGTATGGAAATTGCCTGCTTCATCATAGAACTCGGCGCATAAGAACCTACAACCGCAAGTGAAAGGGTTGACAGGTAAAAACCGATGATCTCCATTTCGAAGCCCTGCACACCAAGTATACGAAGGTCGATGAAATACATCCACATTACTACTGTAAGGATGAAAAATGACGGGATAATGTAAATAGAAGCAACGGCGCCTGCATCAATAACGAGTGAGAGGGCAGCCATTACCTGTATGATCGTGAGAAGTATGATAAGAGCCCAGGGGGGAATAGGCTTAACCCTGTTTCTTCTTTTCTCACGCTGTTTCTTTTCTTCTACGGTCAGAGGCTCAAGCTTTACTGTGTAGCCTGAAAAGGAGATGGTATCGCCGAATCTGACCTTTGACTCCTTGTCAATGATTTCTTCACCATTGATGAAGATACCATGTGAATCACCGGCACCGAGATCGAGTAACTTCCAGCTTCCTTTATCGCTTCTTATAAGGGCAGCGTGCTGGCGTGATACTCTCGGATCCTTGATTATAATATCGCTTGACTTATGACGTCCTATGATATTCTCCCAGTGGGTGATAAAATAGGCGCGACCATCCTTCTGGGATACAAGTTTACCCCAGATTTCCGGAATTTTCGGAATGGTAAGGAGTGAAAATACCGCTCCTGCAAGTATGAAAAGCGAAAGCATCGGAAAGAATGCCTCGGTGATTATTCTGAATTGATTTTCAAAAAAGCTGTTGCCCAGGGTGAATGATTGTATCCAGTCCAGGACACTGCGGAAAATTTGATCAAGCATAAGCTTCCTCCTAGTTCTTTCCTATTATAACAGTAAAACCGGTTTTCTGCAAGTAAACAAAGAAAAATTAAGAAAATCTTTACAAACAAGGAAAAAGCTTGTATAATATGAAATTGGGTTTTTGTCGCCATAATCGGAAAATTATGGCATCCTTTAGCGTAATGCATGGAGGGACAATGGAAAACGAACTGAAAATCAGACAGATGTTTGAAAAAAGAGAACATGAAATGCTTAGTCCTTTCGCAACCTTTTCCGATGAATCAAAGGGAAGGGAATATGAAGAAGAGCCTTGCGATATAAGGCCTGCCTTTCAGCGTGACCGTGACAGGATAATACATTGCAAAGCCTTCAGGAGACTGAAGGATAAAACCCAGGTATTCTTGAATCCTGAGGGAGACCACTACAGGACAAGACTGACCCACACCCTTGAAGTTGCCCAGATAGCAAGATCTATAGCAAGGGCCCTGCTTTTAAATGAGGATCTTACGGAAGCAATTGCGCTTGGCCATGACCTTGGCCATACACCCTTCGGACATGCAGGGGAGAGGGCACTTGACAGGGTTTCGTCACGTGGTTTCAGACATCATGAGCAGTCAGTAAGGGTTGTAAGATATCTTGAAAAGCACGGCAGGGGTCTGAATCTTTCGGCCGAGGTGCTTGACGGAATACTTAACCACCAGACTGTCGGAAAGCCTGCGACCTTGGAGGGAAGAATAGTACAGATATCCGATAAGCTGGCCTATGTGAACCATGATATAGACGATGCGATAAGAGGCGGAATAATAAAGGAAGCAGATATCCCGGAAAATCTTGTAGACATAATGGGCCATAATCTCCGCGACAGGCTTAATTCCGCTATCCATAATATCATATGGAATTCCCAGGGCAAACCCGAGGTTTCCATGAGCGAAGAATATGCGGAAAAAATGAAAGCCTTAAGGAAATGGATGTTTGAAAATGTCTATACCAATCCGACGGCAAAGGGTGAGGAAGGCAAGGCCGAAAAGATGATAGAGTATCTTTTCGAATACTATATGGCCAATCCCGGACTTCTGCCAAAGGAATATGAAGTCTACAGAGAAACGAGGGGAGATGACGTTGAAACCTCCATCTGTGACTATATTGCCGGAATGACAGACAGATATTTTGTTTCAACATATACCGAGCTGATGATACCGAAGGCTTGGAAAGACTGATGATTTTGGAGGAGAAACGTGTATTATTCCGATGAGCTAATTGAGGATGTCAGAAGGCGAAATGATATAGTCGATGTCATCGGAAGCTATGTTTCCCTTAAAAGAGCAGGATCGGGCTATAAGGGACTGTGCCCCTTCCATAATGAAAAGACTCCGTCATTTTCGGTAAGCCCCAACAGGCAGACCTTCAAATGCTTCGGCTGCGGAAAAGGTGGCAATGTCTTTACCTTTGTGATGGAATATGATAACATGACTTTCATCGAGGCGCTTCAGCTTCTGGCAGAACGCGGAGGCATTGAGCTTCCGAAGACCGAGATGACAAGTGCCGAAAAAGGAGCTGCCGCCAAAAAGCACATCATGCTTGAAATCTATAAGAAGGCAGCCACGATGTATTTCAGAAAGCTCAGAAGCGAAGAAGGAAAGCATGGCTATGGATACTTAAAAGGAAGAGGCCTTTCGGACGATACGATAGTTAAATTCGGCCTCGGTTACTGCCCGCCTTCAGACTCTGGACTTTACAGGATGCTTAAGGATGAAGGGATTAGTGAAGAAATGCTTAAAGAAAGCGCACTTTTCAATTATTCCGAAGCAAAAGGCGTGACTGACAGGTTCTGGAACAGGGTAATGTTTCCGATAATGGATGTCAATTCAAAGGTAATAGCTTTCGGCGGAAGAGTGATGGGAGATGCGCTTCCGAAATACATAAATTCCAATGAAACGATAATATACGACAAGGGTAGAAACCTTTATGCGTTATATCTTGCAAAAAGGACCAGACAGAATTTCTTTCTTCTGTGTGAGGGTTATATGGATGCGATTTCGCTGTATCAGGCAGGCTTTGACAATGCTGTTGCAAGCCTCGGAACCGCACTTACACCTAATCAGGCCCGGCTTATTGCAAGATATACAAAGAATGTCATAATAACCTATGACAGTGACGGAGCGGGAAGACATGCTGCGCTCCGTGCGATCCCGATACTGAAAAAAGCCGGGATTGTTGCAAAAGTGCTCAATATGCAGCCCTACAAAGATCCGGATGAGTTCATCAAGGCGCTGGGGCGTGAAGAATACGAAAAAAGGATCAAGGATGCAACCCCGGGAATCTTTTTTGAGGCTGACTGCATAAAAGAGGAATATGATACGGAGAATCCGGAGGAACTGACGAAGTTTCATAACCGGATCGCTTCGAAAATGCTTGAATTCGAAGAAGAGCTGGAGCGTACGAACTACATGAAGGCGGTTTCAAAACGTTATGCTCTGGACTATGAAGAATTCAGGAAACTGGTCAACAATATTGCACTTGGTGTCACAAAAAAGGAAGAAAGCAGAGAGGATACGACCGTAGAACGCGTTCCTAAGAAGGAACAGAATGTGGATGCGGCAGCTTTTGAGCGTGAGAAACTGCTTCTTACCTGGGCTTGTGAGGAAAAAGCATATTGTGACCTTTTGACCTCCTATCTTACTCCCGAGAGTTTTCAGGAGGGTGTACCGAGACAGGTGGCGGAGCTTGTTTTCAAAAAGCTTGAGGACGGCAGTGAGAAACTGCTTCCGGCAACGCTAATCAGCAGTTTTTCCGAACTATCGGAGCAGTCACTTGCATCGGATCTTTTTCAATCCGGCATATGGGAGAACATGTCCGGAGACAAAACCAAACAGGACAAGGCCTTTTCGGAAGCTTTGTCAGGCTGCATAAAGGCAGACAGGCAAAGAAAACTGGAGGAAGCCATAAAAAAGAATGATGGGGCTGCTATGCAGAAACTTCTTACAGTAAATAAGGACAAGTCCAAGCTGGAAAGTGAGATATTAAAGAAACTTAACGGGCTGAATGCCTGAAAATGAAAGGAGATACCGTTTATATGGATATCAATTCGGTTGAATTTCAACAAAAGCTTGCTGAACTGCTTGAGTTTGCACATACCAAGAAAAATGTGCTTGACTATAACGATGTGAATCATTTCTATGAGGGCATCGAACTTAACGAAGAGGCAATGAATGCCATCTATAACTTCCTTGAGGAAAAGGATGTTGATGTTCTGAAAGAGGACGGCCCGATGATGAGCGACATGAACGACGCCGAAATCGAGGAAATGGCAAACCTGAGTGATGAGGCGCTTTTTGCAGACCTCAGAAAGATCGAAAGCCTTGACCGCATGGATATCAATGCAGATCTTGATGATTTTGATGAATTTGATGTCATGAATGATCTTGACGACCTTGATGACAACGGAGCTTCACAGATCGATCTGTCGGTTCCTGACGGTATCAGCATTGATGATCCTGTAAGAATGTACCTCAAGGAGATCGGTAAGGTGCCGCTTCTTACGGCAGATGAAGAGGTCCTTCTGGCAAAGAGGATCCAGAACGGCGACAATGACGCAAAGAAGCGTCTTGAGGAAGCAAACCTCCGTCTTGTTGTAAGTATTGCCAAGAGATATGTAGGCCGCGGAATGCAGTTTCTTGATCTTATCCAGGAAGGAAACCTCGGACTGATAAAGGCTGCCGAGAAGTTTGACTATGAAAAAGGCTTCAAATTCTCTACCTATGCAACATGGTGGATCAGACAGGCTATTACAAGAGCCATCGCCGATCAGGCAAGAACCATCCGTGTTCCTGTACATATGGTTGAGAATATCAATAAGCTTGTAAGGGCAAAGAGAGAGCTTGTTCAGAAATATGGTCGTGAGCCTTCCCCCGAAGAGCTTGCAGACTACATGGAAATCTCTGTTGACAGGGTAATGGAAATCCAGAAGATCTCCCAGGAGCCTGTTTCTCTTGAGACTCCTGTAGGTGAAGAGGATGATTCACATCTCGGCGATTTCGTTCAGGACGACCATATGCCCGTGCCTGAAGAGGTTGCTACCCAGACAGCATTAAAGGGCCAGATCGCTGAAGCTTTAAGCACCCTTTCAGAGAGGGAGAGAAAAGTACTTCAGCTCCGTTTCGGACTTATTGACGGAAAGACCAGGACTCTTGAAGAGGTTGGTGCTGAATTCAGGGTAACAAGAGAAAGAATCAGGCAGATTGAAGCCAAGGCTTTGAGAAAACTTCGTCAGCCAAGCCGCAGCAAGAAACTGAGGGACTATCTTGAGGACTGATATTAAGCTCGGTAACAGAATGGAAATGATCGCAGAGATGATAAGTGACTGCAGAGTGCTTGCAGATGTCGGCTGCGATCATGCATATATAACAATAAAGGCTGTAAAAGACGGTAAGGCGGAGACCGCCTATGCCATGGATATCAATGAAGGACCACTCGCAAGGGCTGCGGCAAACATAGATGCCGCAGGCCTTAGCGACAGGATACATACCGTTCTTTCGGACGGACTTGATAAAATCCCTGAGTCAGCCGATGAGATCATCATTTCCGGTATGGGCGGAATGCTGATTACGAGGATACTTGAAGAAGGAAAGGAAAAGCTCGCGAAATGCAGAAGACTTATTGTATCGCCACAGTCCGACAGGGCGGCAGTAAGGAAAAAGATTCATGAGCTGGGCTTTCTTATTACCGACGAAAAGGACTGCTTTGATGAAGGGAAATATTATCAATGCATCTGCGCGGAGCATGGCCGGGAAAAATATGAATGGGACATGTTCTATGAATACGGAGTCTTCCTTCTCGAAAGCAGAAGCGAAAACCTGATCAGTCATCTTATGAACAAAAAGAAAAAGATAACGGAAGCAGAACAGAGCTATCGTATGGCAAAAGAGGATGAAACAGCTTTACCGGCGGAGCTTCTTTCACAGAAAAACAGCATAGAAGCAGCTTTGAAATTTATGGGACAATAAGGAGGGGACTTATGGACGAGAAGGTAAAAGTCTATATAAATAAGAGTGAGACACTTGTAGAAAAGGACGCAAAGCTAAAAGATATTGCTAAAACATACTGCCCGGGCGCGTGCATAATGCTTTCAAGGGTGAACGGAAGGCTTCGTGAGCTTTTTCATACTGTAGAGCCTGATTCAGATATCGAGTTTATCGGACTTGACGACAATAACGGAATGAAGACATATGAGAGGGGACTTCAGATGGTCTTCATGAAAGCGCTCTACAGGGTTGTCGGCAAGAAAAACATTAAAAGAGCCAGCTTTGAGTATGGCCTTGGCAGAACGGTTTACTGTGATACCGAAGGCTTTGAGGTAAATGATGAGCTGATAGATGCCCTCAGGGCCGAAATGCGGAAGATAGTTGATGAAAACATTCCTATTGTAAAGAAGACCGTTTCGACCAGCAGGGCGAGGGAAATATTCGGAAAAGTAGGGATGAAGGACAAGGAAAAGCTCCTGCGTTTCAGAATTGCTTCCAATACCAATATTTATTACCTTGGTGAATTTGTAGACTATTTCTACGGATATATGCCTGCTGAGACCGGATGCCTTAAGGTATTTGATGTGAAGAAGTATATGAGCGGTATCCTGCTTGCGCTTCCGGACATCAAGGATCCGTCGGTTACCGGACAGGGAGACGAAAGAGTAAAGCTTTTCAACACGCTTGATGAGTCCAATAAGCGTTCCGAAGCCATGGGCATTTCCACGGTCGGAGATCTTAATGAATATGTAAGCAAGAACAATTCTTCCGATCTGATCCTGCTTGCCGAGGCATTGCAGGAAAAGAAGCTTTCCGAGATTGCTTCGATGGTAAAGAAAGAGGGCGGAAAGAAGTTTGTCATGATCGCGGGACCTTCCTCGTCGGGAAAGACCACGTTTTCACACAGACTCTCAATCCACCTGCGTCTTGAGGGTTTCAAGCCCCATCCCATCGGACTTGACAACTACTATAAGGACAGGCAGTTCTGCCCGAAGGATGAGGACGGAAACTACGATTTTGAATGCCTTGAGGCACTCGATGTCGAGCTTTTCAACAGTGATATGACCAGGCTCCTTAACGGAGAAGAGGTCGATATGCCGACCTTCAACTTCAAGACGGGAAAAAGGGAATACAAGGGTGATAAGCTCAGGCTTGAAAAGGACGACATACTTGTAATAGAAGGAATACATGGTATCAATCCAAATCTTAGCTACAGCCTACCCGATGAATCGAAATTCAAGGTCTATATAAGCGCTCTTACGCAGCTTAATGTAGATGAACATAACAGGATCCCTACTACCGACGGAAGACTCCTTAGGAGAATGGTAAGGGATGCAAGAACAAGAGGAACAGCAGCAAAGGATACTATTGCAATGTGGCCGTCCGTAAGAAGAGGAGAGGAAAACTATATCTTCCCTTATCAGGAGTCAGCTGATGTGATGTTCAACTCGGCGCTTCTGTATGAGCTGGCTGTTATCAAGCCTTTTGCCGAGCCGTTGCTTTTCGGAATAGGACCCGAGTGCAAGGAATATGAAACAGCCAAGAGCCTTCTCAAGTTCCTCAGCTACTTCTTAACAATAAGTCCCGAGGACATCCCAAGACACTCGATCATGAGGGAGTTTATCGGAGGTTCGATATTCAATGTATAATTTGTGAACTGTAAACAAACTATAAATAACTGTGAGTACCACAGATGATCGCGCCGCAAGGTGAGGAAAGTCCGGGCTTCACAGGGCAGAGTGCCGGATAACGTCCGGTGGAGGCGACTCCAAGGAAAGTGCAACAGAAAAGAAACCGCCCGCATCGCGGGTAAGGGTGGAATGGCGGTGTAAGAGACCACCGGCGGCCCGGTAACGGGTCCGTGCTGTGTAAACCCCACTCGAAGCAAGACCAAACAGGAGACTGTGCGGCGGCCCGTCGCGTCTCCGGGTAGGTTGCGTTCTGTCGTCGCAAGGCGGCAGAGGAGCTGTCCGGTAACGGACAGTCAAGAAAGATGATCGTTTAATACAGAACCCGGCTTATTGCACGGCAAAGAGCAATGCGCCCTCCGTTTTTCGGAGGGCGCACTTTGCATTTGCACAGAAAAAGGCGCGAACGTTCCAACGCGTCTTTTTCTAATGCAAAGCACGAAGTGTTGCGGCCCACATCGAGGTATTTTCGAGATGTGGGGAAGAGGAAGCACGAAGTGTTGCGCCCACTTCGAGGTATTTCCGAGAAGTGGGGAAGAGGAAGCACGAAGTGTTGCGGCCACTTCGAGGTATTATCGAGAAGTGGGAAAGAGAAAGCAAAAAATCGGATGAATAAAAAACTCCGATGCGTTATACTGAAAAAAAACGTAAGGGGGACCAAAGCCATGGCAAGACAGATCAGCATCGATCCGGAAAACAGAGTAAGATTCAACAACAACGTGGATTACTGC
>JAFRWN010000085.1 GCA_017437965.1 Lachnospiraceae bacterium | reverse complement strand
GGCATGATGCATTTACCGGTAAGGTTCTGTACCGTACATCCGCTGTGGCATTTTTTACCGATCTGTGTAAGAGCAAGGCGGCACTCACCGATTTCAAAAACAGTTCCTAATGGATACGATTTAAAATCAATTCCCTCAGCCAGAATATTTTCTCCGAAGATTCCGGGCGTAAGCTTAATGGCAGACTCTCCGGAGCTTTCCTTAAGCTTTTTCTCAGCCTCCTTGACCCTTTCGGCAGAAAGAAGACTTACCTGCCTGATGCTTCCTGCATGGGCATCATCTTTAAGTCCAAAGTTTTCAATCATTTCGCATTTTTCTATATTTTCCTTGGGAGTACCCTTTTCTTTACTGATGCATACCGCGGTTATTTTTCCCATCTCAGCCTCCGATTTTGTTCATATTACGTTTTTCTTCCGGTCCTTCATTTTCTCTGTTAAAAGCATGGGCGGCAGGTTTTAAACAGACCGCCTTTTTTACAGCATCTGCTATTTCATCGTCGCTCTCTGTACTTCTTAACATTTTCCTTAAATCAACACCATAATCATAGGCCAGGCAAAGCTTTAAAAAGCCCTCCGAGCTTAGTCTTATCCTGTTGCAGTTACTGCAGAAAGCATGGCTTAGTGGAGTAATAAAACCTGTTTTCCCTTTAAAATCTTTAAACCTGACATAAGAAGCAACTGACTTCTCTTTTCCAGTAGTGATTTCTTCATATTCCCCGTATTTTTCTTCAAGGCTTTTAAGTATTTCATCTGCCGGAATATGTGTATACTGCCTGCCGCAGCCCAACGGCATCAGCTCGATAAAGCGTACATCTATCTCCCTGTCTTTTGAAAGTGCGGCAAGCTCTTTAAGATCACTGCTGTTCAGTTCCTTGACCGGCACACAGTTTATTTTAACTTTAAGTCCTGCCTCACATGCGGCGTCGATTCCCGCAAGAACTTCCATAAGGCTATCGCTTCCGGTAATCTTCTGATAGTTTTCTCTTTCAAGAGTATCAAGGCTTATGTTTACTTCCTTAAGACCTGCACCGGCAAGGCGCGGAAGCATTTCTTTAAGTATAATACCGTTTGTTGTAAGAGCCAGCTTTTCAATTCCATGGATTTTTCCAAGCTTTTCCACAAGCCATATCAGGTTTTTCCTTAGCAGCGGTTCTCCGCCCGTAAGCCTGATCTTTTTTATGCCAAGTCCAGCCATTATTTCCGAAACCCTGAGCACTTCTTCAAGGCTCAGGATTTCAGAATGTGAAGTCAGTTCCACGCCTTCTCTAGGCATACAGTAACTGCAGCGGAGGTTACAGCGGTCCGTAAGTGAAATCCGCAGGTAATCAATTGTTCTTCCAAATGAATCTTTCAAATCTTACTCCGTTTTTTTTGTCATTTTATTATCGTTTTTGGCAGGCATCACTTTTCCAGCAGGATAAGTTTTGTGCTATCAAGCTTCAGATACAGGCTTCCGGGCCTGTCCTTTAACACCTCTTCCGCCTCATCCTTGGATACTTCCCAGTACAGAGGCTCAGGGCAATCATAGCCTTTTTGTTTAAAAAGAATCACGGTGGAAAAAGTGTCCTCAATTATCCTGATTATTTCACAGTCAAAGCAGTTATAATCTTCTTTGACATCTTTTTTTATAAAGTAATGGGCCCGGTAGCCGGCATATTTTGCTTTTTCAAGTTTTTCGATTTTGCTTTTTTCTTCTCTGAACATGTCCAGACTATCAAAAAGCCTGAGCTTAATACCCCAGTCATTTGCAAAGAATACCCCATCATCTACACTTTGAAGTGCTGTAATATTTTTGCAGCCCGTAAGCCTGGCTGCACTGACAGATTTCGGATTTTTAAAGAAATCATTCTTTTCCTGTACATCCTGCATTTTACCGTTGTCAAGCACTGCAACCTTGTCGGCTATACGGTAAACTTCATTACGGTCATGAGAAACGAAAACAGTCGGCATGGGATATTTTTCAAGCATGGAAAGAAGTTCACGTTCAAGCATGCTTTTAAGGTAATTGTCAAGTGCTGAGTATGGTTCGTCAAGCAAAATAAGCTCCGGCTTTGATGCGAGCATCCTTGCAAGTGCAGTACGCTGCTTCTGGCCTCCCGAAAGCGTCGGCGGGTAAGCATATTTCTTTTCCGAGAGCCTGAATTCTTTTAAATATCTTTCGGCCTCTTCCCTGCTTGCTCCTGAAATCATTATATTCTCAAGCACGGTCATTTTCGGAAAAAGCGCATAATCCTGGAAAAGATAGCCGACCTTGCGTTTTCTTGCAGGCAGGTTTATCTTCTTTTCCGAATCAAAAAGCACCCTCTCGCCCAATACGATTCGCCCTTTGTCGGGCTTTTCAATACCTGCGATACACTTAAGAGTCAGGCTCTTTCCACTACCGGATGCACCGAGTAGTGCAAATACTTCCGTTTCTACGCAGAAGTCTACCTTAAGCGAAAAATTCGGAAGCTTTTTCTCAATATTTACCTCAAGCTTCATCCTTCGCTCACCTCACTTACCGCCTTTTCACGCATTCTCCGTCTCTTTCCGATCTCCATCGCATAATTCATGCCACAGAGCGTAGAAATCGATATGATAAGTATGATCGATACCCATTTGAATGCAAGGCCACGGTTTCCGCTCTGCATCGCAGTATAGACCGCAACCGACATAGTTCTGGTTTTTCCCGGTATATTACCGGCTATCATTATGGTCGCGCCGAACTCGCCGAGTGCCCTTGCAAAACTTAAAATTACAGCAGCAATAATACCCGGTCCCGCTTCCGGAACCATAATCTTGATGAACACTTTAAATTCGCTGAGTCCCAAAGTCCTTGCGGCATTAAGCAGGTTTTCATCCACCTGTTCAAAAGCGCCGCGAAGCGTCCTGTACATCACAGGAAACGACACGACTGCAGATGCAATGACTGCACCTGTAATTGTAAAAACAACATTGATGCCAAGACCTGACAGAAATCTGCCGAATGCGGAATTTTTACCGAAAGTGATCAGCAGTAAAAAGCCCACAACCGTCGGAGGCAGTACCAGCGGCAGGGAAAAAATACTGTCAACAAGACCTCTAAAATGTCTCATCCTGCATACCAGTGCCGCTGCCACCATACCAAGTATCAATGTAATAATTGTTGATATTATCGCTGTTTCAAGCGATATCCACAAAGGTGAGTAGTCCATTTGTCCTCCGGCCCTTAAGGCTTTGAAAAACCATACTCTTCAAAGAATTTCATTGCAGTATCCGAGCTCAGATATTCATTGAACTTCTTTGCTGCATCCTTGTTCTTGCTTGCAGAAACGATGCCCACAGGATAGATTACTTTCTTGCAGCTGCCTTCGGGAGCATAGCAAACGATATCAACCTTATCTGTTGTGAAAGCATCCGTTGCATAAACAACACCGCAGTCTACGTCGCCGTTTTCAACCCAGGTAAGTACCTGTCTTACATCGGAGCCATAGTTGGCTTTCTTCTTGATATCCTGGGGAGTTCCGAGTGTTGTGAAGATTTCCTCCGCATACTGTCCGACCGGAACACTCTCCGGCTCACCGAGGGCAACCATTTTAACCTTATCGGTTGCAAGATCGTCAAAGCTCTTTATGTCTCCTGCTTTTCCCTTAGGAACGATAAGCACTATTTTGTTTTCAAGCAATTCCTTGATGCTGTCTTTATCCATCAGATTCTTTTCATCAAGCGCTGTCATCTGCTTCTTTGCAGCCGACATGAACATATCAGCAGGTGCACCCTCTTCTATCTGGGTCTGAAGTGCGCCCGAGCTTCCGAATGAGAAGGTAAGAGTGATGTCCTTGTTGTTTTTCTCAAAATCTTCCTTAAGTTTCCCACATACATCGGTAAGTGAAGCTGCAGCCAGAATAGTAAGCTCTGTTTTTTCATCATCCTTCTTT
>JAFRWN010000084.1 GCA_017437965.1 Lachnospiraceae bacterium | reverse complement strand
GACGGAGTGCTGCCGTTGATTTCAGAGTCGGCTTCGGTCAAGGATGATGTAATGACGATCACTATCGCCAACTGCTCGCTGGACGAGGAGGCTTCTGTGAATATCGATGTCAATGGCTTCTTTTTCAGAGAAGGTAAGGCAAGGATACTTAGTTCTCCTTCCGTTCATGATCATAACGATTTTGACAATCCCGAAAAGGTTGTGATAAAGGATCATGAAATCAAGATTGACGGCAAATATGTGAATGTGACACTGCCTCCGTTCTCGGTTGTGGCGCTGACACTTAAGTAAACTATTTTTTTAGAATATGCCGGACATGGATAAAAAACGAAAGCTCTGCAAAAAATGCCTGCTTTCAGAGATTGACGAGGGTGAGGTTTTTCTGCAGATAAAGAAACTGATAGATATAATGCCTGCCGCCGAAAAATGTCGTGAAGATGAATACAAAAGGCGGCTTGGGATATGTAAAGAATGCAGCTTTCTTAATGAAGGCACTTGCGAGGCCTGTGGCTGCTATGTGGAGCTCAGGGCAATAAAGAAGGATGCCCGGTGCCCGCATGAGAAGCGGATGTGGTAAAATTTTTACGGATGAGGGGGAAACTATGTTAAAAATCGATCTAAGCGGCAAGCTTGCCGTTATCACCGGTGCAACCGGACAACTCGGACGAGTAATGAGCGAAATACTCTCGGACTGCGGTGCGGATATCGCGGTTCACTATAATTCGAATGCAGAGAAAGCTAATGCACTTGTTGAAGAAATCAGGGCCAAAGGCAGACGCGCTGCGGCTTTTCAGGCTGACATCACAAATGCAGAGTCTATCGCTGCTATGCATGACAAGATTGCAACCGAACTTGGAAATCCGGATATTGTGGTCTGTAACGCCGTTATCCAGTATGAATGGACCAATGTCATCGAGCAGGACATATCCGACTACTACTCACAATTCGAGTCCTGCATCATGCACAATGTCTACATGGCAAAAAATTTCGTTCCCGCAATGAAGGAAAAGAGATACGGACGCTATATTGCGATAAATACAGAATGCTCCGCTCTCGCCGAGCCCAACTGCTCTGCCTATACAGCCGCAAAGAAAGGTCTTGACGGCTTTATCAGGGTTCTCGCAAAGGAAGTCGGTGAATACGGCATCACGGTAAATGAAGTTGCTCCGGGCTGGACCATCAGCTACCGCGACCGCGAGAACGGAAGCGAGAAGCAGGAACAGTATGACATGACCGTGCCCTTAAAGCGCCGCGGCACAGACAGGGAAATTGCCCAGATGGTTGCATTCCTTGCGTCTGACCTTGCAAGCTTCACGACCGGTGCATATATCCCGGTTTCCGGCGGAAGGGTCATGCCCGGAATCTGATTTTGGTAAGGAATTTTTAAATGAAGATCAAGTTAAAAAAAGAAGAACCTGTAAAAAAGAAAAAACTGAGCGGAAGGGCAAAGGTAATCCTCTCCTTTGCCGCTCTGATCATAGTTTTTGCTGCATTTTTCATTTTTTACGTTTACGAAGCCGGAAAAAGCACGGCGATCAGCAACAAAAAAATGAAGCAGCTGCTTAAGGACTATCCGGAAATAAAAATGGAGATAACAAATGTTACCTCCGATTCAATGACCCTTATTGTATCTAAAGACATCGATGTCGACCTCGTGACCAGCGGCTCAATTTTCCAGCTTTACCAGAAGGAGCTCGGAGGCTGGAATCCCGTGGAATTGGTCAACAGCTCCACCCGTAACATAAATTCAGAAGGCAGTTACATGGTAACCATCTCCGGTTCTGAATCAAGCGAAGTCATTTTGAACATAAAGGAACGCTACGGCTCTCTCCCCAAGGGTGAATATGTCCTCAGAAAGACCTTCTCAATCGTTTCCGAAGAAAATCTCGGCAAGGGAATGCTGGTTTATAAGAAGTTTGAGGTGAAGTAAATCATACTCTAAAGTTTTTTCTTCTTGAAAAATACAGCTCCGAGGATAATAAATCCGACGATAAGCGTAAGGCTTATGATCAGTGCCGGGGTATAATCCGGGATTTCTGCCTTTCCATAAAGCAGGCTTTCAGCCTCACTAAGCTTTATGGGGAGGTATTTTTTTAACTTTGGTATCACACCGAGAAGGTACAGTAACATCACATAGCCCGCAGTAGCTCCGATGATTCCGGTGGCCTCGGATATGAATGACGAAAAGAATATGATCACCGAGACCAAAAGAAGTCCGAAAACAAAGTACAGTAACGCTGCGTACGCGATGTCGGACACTACACTGTTGTCCCAGTAAAAATCAGCATAAAAATAGGTAAGACCAAAGCACACAAGGCTTGCAAGCGTGTAGCACCCGACCATCATCAAGGTTTTGGCGATGAATATTTTACTTCTCGGATATCCCTTGGTAACGACAAGAAGCAGGGTGCCTTTGCCATATTCCTTTGCGAAGCTTCCGGCAAAAACCACAAGTATGATGATAAGGAACATCGGCATATTTTTATAGTACTGCTGCCAGCATGCCGAGGCATCGACAGTCTTGGCGGTTACGCTCATGCCGGCCTCCTCCAACGAATCCGCAAGGGTTTCAAGAAGCCACGGCGTAAGCTTTGCGACGGCCACATTCATCAGCCCCACTAAAAGCGCCGCTATGCCGATGATGAAAAGCCTGCCGCTCCGGTAGTATTCTTTCAGTTCTTTTTTCAGGAAAACCATTTTGTATCCTTTCAGAGTTTACGTCTATAAATTCTTCATAAAGATGCTCTCGAGGTCTGCCTCTTTCTTCTCAAATTTAAGTGGCAGTATTTTTTTGTCCACGAGATAATCCATTACTTTCCGGGCGGTTTCCACGTCCTGTATTGTCAGTATTTCCGAAGCTTCTCCGTCCGCTTTCCTAAGCTCCGGGAAAGCTTCGAGAACCGCCTCATATTCCGTCTCATTATTAAGTTCGAGCACATATTCCTGCTCGGCATGGCGTGACAGAATCTCCGCAGGCTTTCCGGCAAATTTAATCTCGCCCTCGTTAAGCATCGCGATCTCGTCAGCCACCCTCTCGACATCGGAAAGTATATGGGTTGAGAAAAGCACTGTCGTCTCGCTCTTTGCAGCCTTAAGAAGATCAAGTATCTCCTTCCTGCCGACAGGGTCAAGCGCCGAGGTGGGCTCATCACATATGAGAAGCCTTGGCTTTGCAAAAAGCGCCTGGGCAACGCCGAGCCTCTGCTTCATGCCACGGGAGTAGCCTTTTATGCGGCGCTTTGCATCTGCCGCAAGGCCTACCAAGTCAAGTAGTTCTTCTGTCCTTGCGTTCTTATCGCCCGTATAGCCTGCAATTTCTCCGATGAACATCAGGTACTCCCTCGCGTTCATATAGCCATAGAATTCCGGCACATCCGGGAGGTAGCCGATATAATGGTTAGTCTTCTCTCCGTTTCCGACTACCCTTTCGTCGCAGACTCTGACCTCTCCGCTGTCGGGTGCAAGAAGGCCCAGTATAATTTTCATCGTCGTGGTCTTTCCTGCGCCGTTTACACCGACAAAGCCGAAGATACTGCCCTCAGGGATGGAGAAGGTGACGTCTTTAAGGACTTGCTTCGGGCCGAAGGATTTTTTCAAGTTTTTTATTTCGAGTATAGAGGACATAATACACAATCCTTATCAACAATCATTATATAATCAGTTAACACCTCATCCGTCACACTTCATGTGACACCTATTGTTTTTCCTATTCCTCACTCTTCCCCAACACTAAGTACAGTATCGGTCCGATGAATTCCATGCCGATGATTGATACTATTACCCATAGGGTACGGTTGCCGTGTTTATAGGTATCGTGGGTGAAGATGTGGTGTAAAACATATACCAAAAGTATCAACTCTACGATTGCAAGAGGGATAATGATAGGTAAAAAATCTTTTAATTTTTCCATTTTTTTAAGTTCCTTTCCGTAGGCAGTATTTGTATTTACTCCCCTGCTTCCGCCTGTTTTATCTTCCTGTAAACAACCTCCGAGTAAACAACAGGAATGATGATCAGTAAGGCAAAGATAATAAAGAATGGTATCAGTTTTTCCATCAATGCAATCGGCAGGCAGATAATTCCGCCGATCACCCATACTTTTCCGGCAAAGCGGTGAGTTACCCTCCAGCACTCTTCATTATTAAGAGTGTGCGAGGTTCTGAGGCCGATTACCCCATTCGGTTTAAGCTTCGGCATATAATTTCCGATCAGTATGATCAACACACTAAAGAACGTAAGCTCTACCACCATAAAATTCTTAAGCTTGTCCAGAGCGTAAAGAAGTATGCAGGCCTGTGCCACATAAAGAGTTGCCGGGAAAATGAATTTTACCAGGTTCTTTACTTTTTCGGGGTTTGCCTTACTTCTTCCGCTGTTGATCAGAATGCTTGTAAACAGTGAAATAGCCGTCATGATGAGCGGTAGCATTACTATCACAAAGAGTTTGCTTGAATAACCATCCGGATCTCCGTTCATATCAAAGTGGCGGGCAATTTTATCAGGCAGTTCATTCCAGAGACACAGTCCGGGAATAATTGCAGCCAGGCAAAGCCCTGCCAATACAAGGTCGATTTTTTCAAGTCTGAGTTTTTTCATGTTATGCTCCTTATCGCAGGCATTTACTCTTCACAGTGACGCGCCTGTTACATCACTTAATTTCACTTTCGCCGTTTTCCTCCGGCTCATCCTTCGCCGTCGTCTTCATAAACCCTGCCGCCCAGACCATGATTTCCTCAAATACCGAGGTGTTGAGGGAATAGTATATGAAATTCTTTTCCCTGCACTCATCGATCAGCTCGGCTTTTTTAAGAAGCTTCAGGTGATATGAAACCGTTGCAAAGGTCATATCGAATTTCTCGGCTATCTCTCCCGCGGCCTTGCGCCCGTCTTTCAGCATCGCAAGTATTTCGCGCCGCACCGGATCCGAGATGGCCTTTAAAGTATCCTGCAGTGCCATATGGGCCCCTCCTCGCAAATCTATTTTGATAAAATTCTAAATAGCTTGCCTATACTATACCACCGGCAATAAAAAAAGTCAACAGCTATTTTGAAATTTTTCTAAATAGCTGTTGACATTGCAATTTTTCTTTTTAATTCACTTACTTCGCCGGGTAAGTTTCCTTCAGATATTCGCAGAGCATCTCCGGAATATACTGGTAATGATGCGAATCATAGAGCTTATATTTCACATCCGCGCCCTTGCTTTCAAGCCTTTCCTTAAGGGAAGCAAGGCCTTCGAGTGTTGTGGGATGGCCGTTATATTCATCCGCATAATCCGGATCCTCCTCAGAGCCTGCGCAGAGAAAAACACTTTTATCAAGTTTTTCGTTTCTGTCAAAATAACCATAGTCACTAAGACAGCCTTCGAGATCATACTCCGGATCACGGTCATAAAGCCCCCAGAATGCAGGACTTCCGATTATATATTTTCCGAAGGGCCTGTTCTCATATTTATCAGAATTAAACAGGGCATAGTGTGCAAACACTCCTCCGTCCGAATGACCATAAAGTGTCGAGGACGCATAATCAATCTTATACTGCTCACCAAGATACGGCATCAGGTTGTCGGTAATAAAATCAAGAAGCTTCTTTCTTTCAAGCACCAGCTGGCTTCCGCGGAAATTTCCTTCCGAGCCGTCGAGATGATAATTATAGCCAAGACTTACAAGTATCACGGGCGCTGCCTCGCCATTCTCCATCAGTTTCCTGAGCTCCGTGTGGTTACCGAAGCGCCATACTCCGTCGGTCAGAAAAAAGACAGGATAAGTCTTTTCCTTATCATAATCAGGCGGCAGGGTCACATGGACAAGATATTCGATGTCCATCTCCTCATCATAAATACTGTATTCATCAATATAATCCTTGATTTTTTCAACCTCACTGCGGTCAAACTCCCACTTGTCACGGTAGTCCACGAACTCATCCTCGCTGTCAAAATACTTCGGGTCGCTCGGATCGACCGTTCCCTCAGGTAGTACTTCAACATTTCCGCTTACAATAGCCTCCTGGCCTGCCTTTATATATTCACACTCCTGTTCAGCCTTTTCCTTGGAATACCCGTAATGCTCCATAAGATAGGTCTTTATCCATGAAAGATATTCCTCAAAATCAGCAAAATCTTTGCTTTCATCTATATAATTCCCGTCATCATCATAATACCCTAAATTAAAAGTGTACCTGCCTCCGTCATAAAATTCCTCACCGTTAAGTCCTTCACTCTGTGCGGATGGAATCCAGAACATGATCTTCCCGTTGACAAGCACATATTTCCTTTCGACTATGCCATCCTCCATCTCCTTTAAGACCTCAGAAGCCTGCTCATACTGCTCCTTTGTCAGCATATCCTTAGACTGCTCGAGGCGTTCCATAAGCTCCGCCTGGCTTGTAGTCTTATACTCCACACTGACCTTGTACTCTTTTTCCTCAGGTGCTTTGGTCTCCGGTGCGTCAAGCAGAGTGAGTTTATGCTTATCCACACGTTCCCGCTCCCCATCCGTCATATTGTTTACAAGAACTATCTTACTCTCAGCCGGTTCACTGCCGTCGGAACTGCCGCATGCTTCGACGAATATAAACAACATCATGATAAAAAATAATATTACTCTTTTTTTCATGGCCTGCCTCACATTTCTTTTTAGTGATTATAATTTTATAACATTTTCCTTGCTGTTTCAATAAGGATTATGTTACAATTTATAACAATATTGTAAATCTTGTGAATAATCGGAGAAAAATTGTGAAAAATCAAAACTATCTTACAAAACGTGAGCAGTGGCGTGCGATGATAAGACAGAGGGATGACCGCTCGGAAATCGTAAACTATGATGACCCTTCCTTTCCCTCCTACTCCTTTGTCGGACACATGGACGGATCCTCGCCATGGATAAGAAAGGTACACTGGCATGAGGATGTGGAGCTCATGACCGTGCTTAACGGAAAAATGGCCTATAACATAAACGGCAGCCTGATCGAGGTCAATGCCGGCGACACCATATTCATCAATTCCCGCCAGCTGCACTTCTCGACCGATGTGGACAATACCTACTGCACCTATATCATTACCGTCATTCACCCCAGGCTCCTCATTTCCTCTCCCGAGGTTGAGTCGGAATATGTCCTCCCCGTGATCACGGATCCCGACCTGCAGTATATTCTTTTCAAAAAAGGCGATGAGGATACCAAAAAAATCAACTATCTCACAGATGAGCTCAACAAAGCTGCGGGAAATCAGTTTGAAATCACAAGAAGCTTTTTCGGAATCTGGCACTATGTACTCCTTCGTGCCGGCGAAAACCTAAGCGAGCTCAACGAAATAAACTATGAACGTATAGAATCTCTGAAAAACATGATAGGATTTATAAAAGAGAACTATGATGAGAAGCTGACCCTCGAGGAAATTGCCGCTTCCGGAAACCTCAGCAAATCCGGCTGCAACAATATTTTCAAAAAATACACCGGCCACTCACCGAACGAATATCTGATACGTTACCGCCTTGACAAAGCCATGGAGCTTTTAGCAGGTACAGATGATTCCGTCGGAAACATTAGCAGCCGGTGCGGATTCAATTCTTCAAGTTATATGACTGAGCAGTTCGTAAGATGCTACAGACTGACTCCGAGGGAATTCCGTAAAAACAAACGGAACTGACTATCTTTCGGGACCACCCTCCGGTCCTCCGGGCATCTTTCCCTTAAGCAGCAACTTAAGGTACAGCGGCATAAAGATCATAATAAGCACAAAGCCTACCACCAGTGAAATCAAAAGTGATTTAAGAAACATAACAGGATACGGCGGCTTGTCGCCTTCGATTTTAATGTAGGCCATTATGGTCATAACGAGCGTCATTACCGGTGTATAGATAAGATCCGAAACCAGACTTTCCACACAGGTCTTTGCAAAGCCCTTCTTGCCTGCACTTGCCTTCTCACCAAGCTTCCTTACAGGAATAAAGATTCCGATCAAAATGCTGATTATCGTGCTGACAATGAAGCTTACGATGAATCCCGGCACCGTAAAGTGTCCCGAGGACAACAGTCCGGTAAGCGAGAGAAAGAAGCTGAGCGTCACCCCCATGAGCAGACTCATCTTTATCATTATGCCCTTCATTGCCTTTTGCCTGTCTTTTTCCATGTAAACCCCTCCGTTTTCTGCAAGCAGAGCATCAGTTCTCCGTCAGCATATTGTAGGGCTCAATCTTTCTTATCTTCCTCGCCTGGAATACTGCGAAGAAGAAAGCCAGTGCTATGAGTCCTGCACCTATCATTATAACGCCTGCAACAGGTATTGTAAAGGTGCATTTCATCAGACCGAAATGAAACATAATGGTCTGCATGTACGGATTTGCAAGAAAATACGACAATATCGAGAAAATAATTACCGAAAGTATGACGGTCGGCATGAAGCTGCCTGCAGTCTGTAAAATAAGGTCCTTCGAGGTGTAGCCTAATGACTTGTAAATACCGTAGTCTTTTCTCTTGTTGTACAGAAGAGACTTGATGAAAAGGAAAAGTATCAGCATGATAACGGCTGCGGAGATTGTGATCATGATCGTAAGCATCAGGGTTGTGATGGTTCTGAAGGTTGTCATGGCTCCGTCAATTACATCATAAAAGTTAAGTGTTGTAGCAAGCTTGTCGCCGAATTTTTCGCTTGCCGCATCCAGAATTCTCTGAGCATCCTCTTTGTTATCAACATCAAACCATATTCCTGCCGGAATGTCGGACTTATTGATTAAATGGGCGGCAGCATCTTCACTCATTATGGATTCTCTTCCGTCGTCGTTACAGGTCTGAACCAGTCCGGTAATAAGATATGAATATGTATTATCTCCATAATTGAGCTCAACTTCATCACCGATCTCATAGCCGTAAAGCTTGCAGAACTTACCGCCGATTGCAATTTCGTTATCATATTTCGGAAATCTGCCCTTGTATAAGACATCTTTGTTATTCAACGAGTCAACATCCCTCGCTACATAGCCATTAAGCACTTCTTCGTCTTTATATTTGAAGTACATATTCATAAGATAACGTACATTTTTTGCGCCTTCGTCCTTAAGAAGCTTTTCAACCTCGGGAGCATATTCATTATCGACACCGATTATACCGCCGCAGGTTTCGAAGGAAAGAATTTCAAGCTTTGGATTTCTGTTGAAATTCTCATACATCAGAAGACCTATTACGCATACGAAAACCAGAAGTCCAGTCACAAAGAAGGTTGTAATGTTCTGCTTCAGATTTGTGAAAAGTGTCTTAAGTGACAGGCTCATGTTCAAAGGCAGTGATGTCTTATCAAGCGCCACTCTGTTTTTCTTGAAATTATGTGCATCAATACCGTCACGAAATGCGGTAACAACCTCGATCTTCTTAAGTCTGCGTGCGGCAATAAAAGTCACAAGTACCGTAAACACAAGGATAAAACCAAGGGACACCAAAAATGTTGCAGGGTTAAAGCTCATCTTATAGGGCACTCCGGCCTGTCCTTCGAACACTCCTGCCATCACAGGTACCAGCAGGTAGGAAAGTGCTGCACCTATCATACTGCCGATTGTTGCAATCACTGTAAACATGATAAGGAGTGAAACCTTAAGGTTTCCGCTGGTAAAGCCCATGGCCTTAAGAGCGCCGAGATTGGTCATGTTTTCCCTGATATAATTCTTGATGCAGTTTGAAAGCATCAGGCTGGTTACAAGGATGATTATTACGGTTACCATCAGGAAAGAAATCAGAAGAATGTCCGACATGAAAGTTTTTTCATTCAGGGTTGACTCAATGTCATTCCAATCCATTGAACCTTTGTCATTGTCTACAGAAAAGCGGTTTCCTATCTGCATGGTGAGTTTTGTCCATTTTACACCGTCTGTAAGTTCTACATTTACCAAAAGAGCCTTACAGTCCGATGCTATTTCGCAAAGCTCTGCATAACTTTCGTCATCCATTACAAACTGAAAGGGTCCTGCATTATTGCAGCCGAAAAAGCTTGTATTGATAAAACCTCTGATTTTTAGGTTCTGTTTTCCGCCGGAAAGCTGAAGCGGATATTCATCACCAACGTTAAAGCCGCCGCTGGTGTGGAGCTGGTAGGGAACATATATGTATGGAGCCGTAATGCTTTTGTCTTCCGTGACAATTTCCACACGGTCATATTCGTTATCGAAAACTCTTTTATCGTTAATAACCAGAGATTTTGAAAGCTTTCCGTCGCCAAACGGAACCGACTGTGAAAAATTATAATAGATACATTCGGTATACTGCTGTCTTGTGGTTTTTTCATCAAGCAGGTTTCTCATGTAAGCTTCGTCGATGCCTTCATCAATGGTCTGTACCAGGAAATATCCGTCACCGGCTTCAAGTCTTTTGGCCTCTTTTTCTGCGGTAGGCTTTACATCAAGCGCGATCATAAGAGCAAGGCTTAGTAGAAGTGCTGCAAGCAGCATGAGAAGGAAAATGCCGATGCTCGTACCGCGGTTTTTGCGGAAGTTGGATTTTGCGAGAAGTAGTTCTTTATTCATGTTATTACCATCCCATTCCGGCCAAAAAGTCATTCAGCTTTCTATGCCTCTCCTTGTCCATCGTTACATACTTTCCGAGCTCGCACACACCTGCGATTTCGCCGTCTTTTACATAGAGGATACGGTTGCCGCGTCTTGCGCTTACAATGTCATGGGTTACCATTACTATCGACTGGCCTCTTTCGTTAAAGGCTGTCAGGGCATCGAGCACATCCTTACCGGTCTGGGAGTTAAGTGCTCCTGTCGGCTCATCCGCAAATACCATCTTCGGCGAATTGATCAGTGCCCTTGCGATTCCGACTCTCTGTGCCTCACCACCGGAAATCTGGGTAGGGAATTTACCCCAGAGCTCTTCGTCTATGTCAACCGACTTAAGGATTTCCTTTGCTTTCTCGACTACTTCCTTTTTGTTCTTATTCACAAGAAGTCCGGCCGCCAGCACATTGTCAAGCACGCTCATCGAATCCACAAGGTAGATCTGCTGGAAAACGAAACCGCAGTTTGCTCTTCTGAAAAGTGAAAGCTCATCAACAGTTTTCTTTGTGATCTCGGTTCCGGCAAAATCGATTTCACCGAGTGTGGGCTTGTCCATGCCCGAGAGTGCATATAAAAGTGTGGACTTTCCTGCACCCGATGCTCCCATGATGACTGTGAAGTCGCCTTCATATATTTCAAGGTCTACATTTTTAAGTACATGAGTCTGCCTTCCTCCATGTGAAAAGGTTTTGCAGAGCTTCCTGGTTTCGATGATAGTTTTCATAATTACCTCCGATGGTTTTCTGTTTTCTGAGCCTATAATATCATCTTTTTCCTTAAATGGCTTTAAGTAAGTCTTATACAACCCTTAAATAATCCTTAAATCGTAAAAAATACCGGGTTTTGCGCAAAAAAAGAGACGGTTGTTTTACAAAATAACCGTCCCTTTCAGTTTCGATTTAATTGTTCAGATATCCCTTATTCTTTCTCAAACACATACTGGCAGGTAAGGGGTGCCTCGGGATCTCCGTTGAAAAGTGAAAGCGTGTTTCCCTCAAGTGTACCTGTGTAATCGATGGTTCCGAGGAATTTCTCGGTAAGTTTTACCTTTCCGTCTTCCACACTCCAGTCAGGAACCTTGATTTCAAGGTCGTTACGGAAGGACATACCTGTACCATCATCCTTAAGCTCAAGCCTGAAGGGTTCGCTTGTATTCTTTGCATCATCACTGTCGGCAACAAACTTGGTATAAAGACCCTTGTAGTTTCCTGCAGCTGCCTGTGTTTCTGCACTTGCAACCTTTACTTCCTTGACGGTCTTCTTTACTTCCGTGGGTTTCTCGCCAAATTTTACGATCTGGTATGAGTCATTGATTATCAGGGTATTTCCGAGAACCTCAGCCTTTTTCCATGGATTGATTGCCTCACCGAAAACCTCTCCTCTTTCGCCACTGTCGACAAGAAGCTCTCCGCCTTCTTCTTTCCATGCAAGGTCATGCTTCATCCACAGAGCTCCGTCTTCTTTAAAAACCTCTCCGGATGCAATAGCTGCCTCAATCTCTTCCTCAGGGGTTCCTTCAGGAATATTTACCTTGTTGAGTATTGATAAAGCCCCGTCCTCCTTGAACTCAAACATGGCGTCAGCCATCATCTTAAGCATGTCATCTTCGGCTGCAGCAAGAAGATCCTCGTTGGTTCTCCATAAAGGCTCAAAAGTTGTAAAATCCATTCCCTTTGCAGCAACAAGTTTCCAAAGTCCGATATAACTCATATTTTTAGTCTCCTTCTCCGAGTAATAATATATGATAATAATAGCATATATTTTCGCATGTTACAACAGCCGATAAGACGATTTTTCATTATTCTTTCAGTCTGTCATGCGCAGGTAGATTTTTACCCCGAATCCGGGATCAAGATTAAAAAGCTCCAGCCTGCCGTTCATGTTTTCAATATAATAATTCGTAAGGAACAGTCCGAGCCCGGCTCCGTCCTTGCCCTCGGTATTGTTTCCTCTTTTATATTTTTCTTTAAGAAGCGGAAGCTCCTCATCGGAAACGCCGGGTCCATGGTCCGAAATCGTTATCACGAGGCTGTCGTTTTCAATAGCAGCATCTACATCTATATCTGTTCCGCCGTATTTGTAGGAGTTCATGAAAATATTGTCGAAAGCCTGCAGTAGTCTCAGCCTGTCGATATATACCCTGCACTCCGGCATCTGAAAATCCGAGGCTTTATTCTGGTAATCAGCATTTTTTATCAGATCCTTAACAAGCGTCGAAGGCTGGGCAAGAGGCTTCACCTCGATTTCAGTAATGTCATTGATGCTTGAGTTGAAAAGATTTCCGACCAGCGCCGTCACCTGATCCGACTTTATATTTATCTGGTTGAATTTTTCCTTTATTTTTTCGGATTCCGCAAGCTCATAGCCCAGCTCCGAGGTGGATTTTATCGATGCAACCGGAGTCTTTATATCATGGGAAAGCTTCGCAACCATTTCCTTTTTGTCATCATTTGCCTTCTTTTCGGCCGCACGCGATTTTCTGAGCTCCGAACGCATCAGGTCAAAGGCCTCGGTAAAACTTCCGAAAATGTGCCCTCTGTCAAGCTCGAGCGGAGTATCCAGGTTTCCCTGCGCCACCCTTGTAGCAAAGGAGTTCATTTTTTCGAAAGGTTTGATGATGGTTTTTCTGAGATATATATAATAGGTAACAACCAATATAAGCTGCAGCAGGGTGATAACAATTATTGCGGTAACCAGCCTGCTTTTGTATTTATTGATCGATTCATTTGCGGTATTTTTGAAAATTATCGTGCCGATACGGCTGTCGCCCAACTGAAGTTCGAGTATGGTATCGTTATTTTTTATCGCCTGATTTACGGAAAGCGAAACATCCCCGGAATTTTCGTATAGAAGCGCACCATCATTATCCAGCACGCAATATGAAAGAGCATCGGAATACCTGCTCTCATCTCCGAAATTATCCTCGACCGACTTCACACACTCATTGATTTTTACGCTGTCCTGCTCCACATCATCGATTTTTCCGATAAGCACGTAAGCAATCACAAGCTCGGCAATGAGCGTGATAATTATAAGGATAAAGAAAAGTTTCTTGTTCATTATTTTCTTACCTCGAATTAAAGCGGTAGCCTTCCTTCCATACCGTTACAATATAGGAAGGATCGGCAGGATTCTCTTCGATTTCCTCACGTATTTTCCTGATATGGACATTAAGCGTGCCATCGCCCGTAAACTTGTCGTTCCATACATTGTCAAAAAGCTCGTTCTTCGTCACAAGCCTGTCATGGTTATCGCTGAGATACTTGAGAAGCTTGTATTCAAGGCTTGTAAGCTTCTTTGCCTCTCCGTCAACGAATACTTTTTTGTTCTTATCATCAAGGCGCAGGTGCCCGTCATCATAGGACTTTTCCGTATTTTCGCTGTTTGCCTGCCCATTTACTGAATTTCCATAACGCTTAAGCACGACCTTTACCTTGGCAAGCAGGACTCCAAGCGAGTATGGCTTTTCGATATAGTCGTCGCCTCCGATATTAAGTGCTATTATCTTGTCATCATCGGTATTTCTCGCAGAGATAAACAGAATGGGAATGCTCATGGTCTCCCTGATGGTCTTACAGAGCGTAAAACCGCTGCCGTCTGAGAGATTAATGTCAAGCAGGACAACGCGTGCTTCATCATTTTCAAAGAAAGCAAGTGCCTCTTTCATCGAGTAGACTGCCCTGGTCTTTACATCAAACATGTTAAAATACTCGCAGGTATTGTCTGCAAGGGTCTTTTCATCATCAATTATCAGGCAGTCATATTTCATATTCCGGATTATCCTTTTTAATTTCACTTGCGCTAAACCGCACATTTAAACTATAGCAAAGCAGGGCTTTGGTGTCAACAAAAAACGGGTAAAAAAAGTTTTTTCGGATGTTTTATAATATAGACAAGAATTAAGAAAGAAAGCGAGGACAGTTTTATGTTACCGACAAATTTCCGAAGCGAATATGATTTCCGCACCATCGGCAGAAACCTTAAGAGACTGAGAACCGAAAATAAACTTTCGGCAGAATACGTAAAAGACTATCTGAGGCTCTGTTCTGTCCAGGCTGTCTATAAATGGGAACGAGGCGAATCGCTTCCACAGGCAGATACCTTTATAGCCTTGCTTGAACTCTACGGAGTGGATAGTTTCAGAGAAGTATTATATAACAAAAAAGAAAGGGAGAGCGAAAGCTCTCCCTCTTTCGTCGTAAGCCCTTTCATTTTTACTTATGCCTAACCACTTCAAATCTCTGCAGCTTATATTTCTCGCCCGGATAAATTCCGCCTTTTTTCATCGCGATCATTACCTGCTGTTCAACGCTGTCCACACCCTCAAGGTCGGGCAGGAGAAGTCCTCTTCTGTTACCGCAGCTGACGATGACGCCATAGCGTTTTACATCCAGCTCATCCATTGATGAAATATCCTCTGCAGGATTAAGTACATCTACATTTATTTCGAGGTCGTCAAGTTCCTCGGGCTTTATTGCCTCGAATCTCGGATCCCTTGTAGATGCTGAGATTCCGTTACTGATAATCTCTTCTGCAATATTTATCTCCCATGGTGCAATCGTTCCGATGCAGCCACGAAGATCTCCGTTTTTCTTATGTATCGAAACAAAGACTCCCGCACGTGTGTTAAGAAGTTCCTCCGGCGTATCCTCCGGAACATGCGGTCTCTTCCCTGTTTTTACATATTCCTCAACAGTATATTTTGCAAGCTTTACATATTCGTCCATCTCTTCTTCGAAATCATCCTCAGATTCTTCATTTACCGGGTAAAATCCGCAGATTCCGTAGCCCACACCGGTCACATCCTGGTGTGAATATGCCCTTGCCTTTATTTCGGTTCCGTCAAGAGCGCCTGCCATAATGGCAAAGGAACGGTGTCCGCACTCAGCTGCCGCATCCAGAAATTCCTCATCAAAATCCAGAAGCTCCGGAAAAGCGCCGCGTCCGAGCACATCCATCACACGCTCATCATATTCAGGTCCTTCCTTTGCAAAACCGTAGGGCCCATATTCCTGAAGCTTATGGGAAAGATCTCCGCTGGCAACGAAAACAACCTTTCTGTCAAGCTCTTCCACAGCCTTTTTTATGAATTTTCCGAAACGGTAATGGTCTGAAAGCGAAAGTCCCGAAAGACCGATACGCAGTATCCTTCCTTTTTTGTAGACCTTGCGGATAAAATAGAGCGGAACCATGGTTCCATGATCCAGCTGCCTGTTCTTCTCACCCGCAGTTCCTGCAGGGAAACCTCCCATTGCCGAAAGCAGTGTGATTTTTTCAGCCAGTTCTTCATCATATTTCTCATAAAAGCTTACCGAAGGCGCAGAAAAGGCCGCAAAAGAGCCAATAGTACTTGCACCGGGTGAAATATGGAAATAATCCCGGTACATGGTCGCATGAGGGCTCGTTATTATGATGGTGTCCGGTTCAAGTTTTGCGATCCGGGCAGCCACCCTTTTGTAGCTCTCGGTTGTTTCGGTAATCTGCTTTTCACTGCCACGGCCTATCTCCGGAACTATCATCGGAGGATGCGGCACCGCAAAGCCTGCAAGTATAGGCATATACGCTCCTTTACAGCATATTGATTCCGTTCTTTTCGCAGATCTGAAGCATAGCCTCGGGCCATACGGAAGCCTGAACTTCTCCGATATGTGCCTTCTCGAGCAACAGCATGCAGAGTCTCGACTGACCGATACCGCCGCCGATGGTAAGAGGAAGGGTTCCGTCAGCTATCATCTTGTGATATTCAAACTGCATTCTTTCCTCTGCCTTAAGCTCCTTGAGCTGGCTTGCAAGACTGGTCTGATCAACCCTTATTCCCATTGAGGAAATCTCAAGGCTGTCCTGGATCACTTCATCCCAGAAAAGGATGTCGCCGTTAAGTTCCCAGTCATCATAGTCGGGTGCACGGCCATCATGCCTTGTACCGCTCTTTAACATCTTTCCGATCTGCATCAGGAAAACTGTCTTCTTCTCTCTTGTGATCTCACGCTCACGCTCCTTGGGAGTGAGATCAGGATATCTGTCCTCAAGTTCCTGGGTTGTGATAAAGAAAGGCTCATCACAGATTTCAGCATTGAGCACGGGATAACGGAGGCTTACTGCCCTCTTTGTGAAAGCAATTGCCTTTACTATCGATTTAACGGTTTCCTTAAGAAATTGAACGTTTCTCTGGTCCCTTGTAATTACCTTTTCCCAATCCCACTGGTCTACGAAGATTGAATGAACATTGTCCATGTCATCGTCGCGGCGGATTGCGTTCATGTCGGTGTAGATACCCTCGCCTACTCTGTAGCCATAACGGTAAAGTGCAAGTCTCTTCCACTTTGCAAGTGACTGAACAACCTCAGCCTCGCCGCCTTCACTCTTCATATCGAAGTCAACCTTACGTTCAACGCCGTTAAGGTCGTCATTGATACCGTTGTTCTTGCGGACGATAAGAGGTGCTGTCACACGGTCAAGTGTAACTGCAAACGACAGGGTCTGCTGGAAGGTGTCCTTTATGAATTTGATCGCATGCTGGGTTTCACGAAGGGAAAGCGCTGACTTGTAGCCCTCAGGAATGTATACTTCTTTTGACATTGGTTTGTCCTCTTTCTATGTAATATAGTACTGCTTATCTTATGTTTCCTACAGTTCTCGGGAACAGGATCACGTCACGGATATTTGAAACGCCGGTCACATACATGATAAGACGCTCAAAGCCGAGACCGAAACCGCCGTGAGGAACTGAACCGAAACGGCGAAGGTCAAGATAATCACTGTAAAGGTCAAGGTTCATGTTCCTTTCCTTCATTGCGGTGATCAGCTTGTCATAATCAGCCTCTCTCTCGCTGCCGCCAATGATCTCGCCGACACCGGGCACAAGAAGGTCAACTGCCGCAACGGTCTTGCCATCGGGATTCTGCTTCATATAGAAGGACTTGATCTCCTTCGGATAGTCTGTTACGAAAACAGCCTTTCCGAATACCTTCTCGGAAATGTAACGCTCATGCTCGGTCTGAAGGTCGCAGCCCCACTCTACAGGATATACGAACTCTTCGCCGGACTCCTTAAGAAGCTTGATTGCCTCGGTGTAGGTTACGGTACCGAAATCATGGCTGATAAGCTCTTCAAGTCTTGCAATAAGTCCCTTTTCAAAATGTGCATCGAAGAACTGCATTTCATTCGGGCACTTGTCAAGCACTGTACGGATGACGGTCTTTACCATGTCCTCGGCAACCTCGATAACATCGGGAAGCTCGGCAAAAGCTATCTCGGGCTCAACATGCCAGAACTCTGCAAGATGCTTGGGAGTATTGGAATTCTCCGCACGGAAGCTGGGACCAAAGGTGTAGATCTTACCCATGGCCATTGCTGCCATCTCACCCTCAAGCTGACCGGATACCGAAAGACCTGCTTTCTTTCCGAAGAAATCGTTTGCATAGTACTCGTCTTCGTTTTTATATTCGGTGTTGTAGCCGATGGTGGTTACCTGGAACATCTCACCTGCGCCCTCACAGTCACTGCCTGTGATCAGAGGAGTATTTACATATACATAGTTATGATCCTGGAAATACTGATGGATTGCCTCCGCAAGTACGGAACGTACACGGAGTACAGCATTGAAAGTATTTGTCCTGCCGCGAAGATGGGGCATGGTACGTAAAAATTCAAGAGTATGTCTCTTCTTCTGAAGAGGATACTCAAGCGGGCAGCTGCCGATGATTCCGATTTCCTTTGCATTGATCTCCGGAACACCCTCACGGCCCTCAACTACAGTACCGCTTACCTTAAGTGAAGTACCGAGCCTTAATGCCTCGGCATCATATGAAAGCTCGCCGCTCTTGTCGATTACGATCTGAAGATGCTTAAGGCTTGTTCCGTCGTTAAGTTCGATGAAAGCCACATTCTTTGAATCTCTCGATGTACGGACCCAGCCACAGACAGTGACATCACTGCCAAATGCAGGAGCAGCAAATATTTCCTTTATATCTGTATGCTTCATTTCTCGTCTCCTTTATTGTATACAATCTAACATGGTATTTTAACATTTTAAGCTTTCCGTGTCAAGTGGATTGATTGTATGTTCTTTGTTCTTTAAAGCTTTCAGCCCTGTCCATGCACATATGTTCCCCGTATATAGACAATTGTCAAGATTTGAATCACATTTTATGATAAGCCTAAGGATAAATTCTTTCTGAATGTAATACTTAAATGAAAGGTGAACCTTATATGATCAGCTATGCTCCTTTATGGAAGACAATGAAGGAAAAAAATATTTCGCAATACAGGCTTATCAAGGACTTCGGCATGAGCCGTGGCCAGCTTGCAAGACTGAAAAAGAACGAAAATATAACTACCTACACCCTCAACCAGCTCTGCCGCATTTTAAATTGCGGGATTGAAGATGTGGTAGTCTATATTTCCGATGAATAATATTCTGTTTTTTTACCACTCAAGTGTCATTTTACCGACATCAAATCTGAGTATCTGCATGGCATCCGCCGAATTCACAATGCCGTCTCCGGTAATATCTCCGGCAAGCATTTCAAGCTCTGAAACCTCTGCCTTACCGACATCTGCACGCAGTATCTGCATGGCATCCGCCGAATCAATAGTTCCGTCACCACTGATATCTCCACGCTTTATTATCGCTATTTCCATATCAACATCAACAGTTACGGTAAATGAATATTTGTTTTCCTCATCCGTTGCCACAGCCTTAAGAACGCTGAAGCTTTCGTCGGTATCCTTCTTTACGGCAACAACGCAGGCTTCATCACATGCTACTGTGAAGGTAACATCTCCCGCATAGGATTCTCCGGTAACGATACCGTCGATTATTATCTGACTGCCGTTATTAGTAGCAGGCAGACTCAAGATAACAGCATACTTTGTAACCTCAGGCTCCGTTTCAATTATGGTTGCCTTGCCGTTCTTCTGTATATCGGCCCATGCTTCCTTCAGTCTCTCGATGGTCTGGTTTCCAACAACACCGTCAACATCAATAGCATATATGGTCTGGAAATTCTTTACTGCAGTTTCGGTAAGTGAACCGAAATCACCGTCAACCACAAGACCGGAATTCATTATATTGTTGAGTGCGGTCTGTATCCACTTTACTCCGACGCCTGTAGATCCCTTCTTGAAGGTTCCTACAGGGATTGAATAAGGATATCCGGGATTTTCGGTCTCGTCAAGCACCTGGACCGGTGTTCCGTCATAGTTTACGATTCCGTAGCCCATGATACCCGCATCGGTAAGCTTATAGCTTCTGCTGGCTACCATGTTGCTGGTATTACCTTCAATAGTGTAGACATAGCTGCCGGATACATATTCCACAAGACCGATATGATCCGCAACGCCGTCTCTTTTGCCATTACTTAAATGATCAAAAAGGATAACGTCTCCGGCCTTCGGAATGTAGCTTCCTCTTGCCTGCCAGCGTCCGTTGTTTACGTACCATCTTCTTGCATAGTCAGGAGATCCGGTTGCCGCATAGGCGGTCTTCGGAAGTCCAGCCTTCATCAGGCACCACCATACGAAAAAGCCGCACCATCCTCTGGTGAGGTTGTTCTTTCCCGCAGTTGCCTCCTGATTATAGCCTACATCCCTGGCATACTTCGTCCAGTTCTCATCTCCGGCATTAGCGTATTTGTCGTCAAGATATGCATTTGTTTCTTTTTCGTGATATCCTATTTCAGCATTTGCGATTGCTACTACATCTGCTCCCGTAGCTGCCTTTGCGGTTTTTGTAACAGGTGCCGTATAGCCCAAAAGACCAACGGTAAGTGCCGCTACAAGAAGACCGCTGAGCAGTCTTTTGATATGTGCTTTCTTCAAAGCTTTGCCTCCCATTATAGTATGTCCATTATTCCGCCGATATTCTGCATCAGAGTAGGTACTTTTCCCTTAAGTACCGCTACGGCGTAGTTTCTTTGATCGGGCTTTGCCGCTCTGTAAAGTTCAACGAGCTTCTTTTCATTTGCGCTGAGCCTTAATGAAGTACCTGATGAGGTCTTCTTTGCGGCAGCCGGTTTAACCATCAGACTCTTTCCTGCTGCGGCATCGAGAAGTGATTTCTGGGTCACCCCTGTTGCCTTTGCTATTGCTTTAAGCTGTTCCTTGTTGAGTTCAAGTTCACCTCTTTCAGCCTTACTGATATCCTGGGCCGAGGTTTCCTTTACTTTTCTTGCAAGCTGTTCCTGGGTCATACCGGCAGAGGTTCTTGCCTCTTTGATCAGCTCGCCAACCTTTTTCTTTGCCATTGTGTCCTTCTCCTGTGTAAACCTTTTAACCAAAAAGCCCCTTACGTGTGTGAAAAAAACCACGCAATTATATTATACTACAACAGCCCTATTATATCAAGGAAAAATTAAGAAAAAGTTAAGATATGCCATGCTCTTTTTTAATGTAATACATCTGCTCATCTGCATTTTTTTCGGTTTTCCGGGAATTTTAAACAATCTTTATTTTTTAATGTGTTTTCTTTTCCTCTTTGCCTTAAGGACTTGAAAAACAAAATCCAAAATGATAAAATCGCAAAAAAATAAACCTCAGGAGGTATTTTATGGTTGATGTAAAGGGACGCTGGGCACTCATTACAGGTGCAAGCAGAGGAATAGGCAGGGGTGCAGCACTTTTCTTAGCAGAAAGAGGGTGCAACCTTATCCTTCAGGCAAGGACGAAGGAAAACTGTGAGAAAACTCTTAATGAAGCAAAAGCACTGGGCGTAGAGGCCTATGCGGTAGGCGCAGAGCTTTCAGATCTTACGGCAGTTGAAAAAATGCTTGAGGAGATCGACGCCCTCGGAGTAAGGGTTGATATCATTCTGAACAATGCTGGCATACAGATTGCCTACAGAACCGACTATCTTAAGACTCCGGTTTCGGATTATGAAATGAGCTTTAAGATCAACACAATCGCTCCGATGATGATCTGCTATCACTTTCTTCCCAAGATGAAGGAATATGGTTTCGGACGTATCGTAAACACCACAAGCGGCATAAGACGTGAGCCCGAGCAGGCAGGTTATTCTGCAAGCAAGGCAGCGCTTGACAAAGTGACGATGGATCTTGCGAATGTATATAACGGAACCGATGTCATGATAAACATAACCGATCCCGGCTGGTGCAGAACTGACCTCGGAGGTCCTCATGCGCCAAATGATCCGGCAAGCTCGCTTCCGGGAGTTGTTGTCGGAGCATTTGTCGATGACAAAAAGTCGGGGCGCAATTTTGCCGCAGGATATTTCCATGGCATGAGCCTTGAAGATGCTGTAGAATATGCAGAGAAAAACATTCCGGTATATATCGGATCGCTGGAATGATAATTCGTTTAACATAGGAGAGGATAATTATGAGAATCAAAAAATTTTGTAAAATATTTGCTGTAACAATGCTTTCAGCATTGATATTTACCGGCTGCGGATCTTCAGACAGTTCTTCCGCAAGCTCTTCAGCTTCCGAATCAAGCGTGGCAGAAAGCAGTTCTGCAGATACAAAATCTTCAGAAAAAGTAACAGATGTTCCCACGAAAGCTCCCACCGAGGCACCTACCGAGACTCCTACTCCGGAAGCAGACACTCCCTTTTCGGTACATGGTGCCCTTTCGGTAAACGGAGCCTACCTTGTGGACAAGGATGGCAACAAATTCCAGCTTAAAGGCATGTCAACACATGGTATTGCATGGTTCCCCAAATATGTAAACCTTGCAGCCTTCAAAACACTTCGCGATGACTGGAACACCAACTGCGTAAGAATTGCAATGTACACCGACGAAAACATGGGTTACTGCAACGGAGGCGACAAGGAATATCTTAAAGGCCTTGTAAAGAACGGTGTGAAGTATGCGACCGAGCTTGGCATGTACGTCATCGTTGACTGGCACATACTCCATGACAAGACTCCTCTCAAATATAAGGACGAAGCTCTTGCCTTCTTTGACGAGATCAGCAAGGAATTTGCCGGTCAGGACAATATACTCTATGAAATCTGCAACGAACCCAACTCGGGTCCCAGCTGGGAGGATGTAAAGAGCTATGCAGAGGAAGTGGTTCCCGTGATCCGCGCCAACGATCCGAACTGCGTAGTGCTTGTCGGCTCACCCACATGGTCACAGGACATCCATAAGGCTGCCGCAGATCCCTTAAGTTTCGAAAATGTAATGTATACACTCCACTTCTATGCAGGAACCCACAAAGAGAGCTTAAGAAAAAGAGCCCAGCAGTGCATAGACGGAGGGCTCCCTGTATTCATCAGTGAATTCGGTATATGTGATGCATCCGGGAACGGAAAGCTTGACTATGATTCCGCGGAAGCATGGAAAGAGCTTATTGATAAGAATAACCTGAGTTACATGTGCTGGAACCTTTCAAACCACTCCGAATCAAGCGCAGTCTTTGTGAACGGCTGTGAGAAGCTTTCCGGCTGGGCCGAGGAGGATTTAAAAGACCAGGGCAAGTGGGTAAGGGAATGGTTTAAGTCAAACCCTTCATTGTAAGCGCAATCCTTTTACGTTTCATGTCAACATCAAGTACTTTTACCTTTACGACCTCGCCGACCTTTACGGCTTCGAGCGGGTGCTTTATGTAACGGTCGCAGATCTGCGAGATATGCACAAGCCCGTCCTCGTGAACTCCGATGTCCACAAAGGCTCCGAAATCTATTACGTTCCTGACAGTGCCCATGAGTTCCATACCGGGCTTCAGATCCTTAAGTTCCATGACGTTGCCGTCTCTCATTAAAGGCGGCGGCAGCTCATCTCTCGGATCCCTTCCGGGCTTTTCAAGCTCCTTTGCGATGTCGGTAAGAGTAGGAATACCCGCACCGGTCTCCTTTGATACTTTGTCGAGGGAGACCGTTTTTAATGCTTTTTTGAGCTTTTCGGTATCTCCGATATCTTTTATGTCAAGACTGCATGCTTTAAGCAGTTCTCCTGCAACCGCGTATGATTCGGGATGGATGCCCGTATTGTCAAAAGGATTCTTTCCGCCGGGCACACGAAGGAAGCCTGCGCACTGCTCATAGGCCTTGGCTCCGAGTTTGTTTACCTTCAGTAACTGCTTTCTGTCCGTAAAGGCGCCGTTCTCCTCGCGGAATTTCACAATGTTTTTGGCCACGGCCGAATTGATGCCCGCAATATGCGAAAGCAGGGAATGTGAAGCGGTATTGACATCGACGCCGACCGCATTCACGCAGTCCTCGACCACTCCGCCCAAAGCCTCATCCATCCTTGCCGGAGGCATGTCATGCTGGTACTGTCCGACACCTATGGCCTTGGGGTCAATTTTTACAAGCTCTGCAAGCGGATCCTGCAGTCTCCTTGCGATCGAGACTGCGGAACGGAGCGATACGTCATAGTCCGGAAATTCCTCAGCCGCAAGCTTTGATGCGGAATATACCGAAGCTCCCGCCTCCGAAACAACCATATAGCTTACCTTGTGCGGCATTTCCTTAATCAGCTCCGCGGTAAAGCTTTCGGTCTCGCGGGATGCGGTTCCGTTTCCTATCGCTATCGCTGTTACATTGAATTTTTTTATTATGTTTCCGAGTATCATCTTTGCCTTTGCGGTATCCTGTCTCGGAGGCGTGAGATATACGATAGCGGTCGCAAGCACCTTTCCTGTCTCGTCTACCGCTGCCGCCTTGCAGCCATGGGCATAGCCCGGGTCAAGCCCAAGTGTCACCTTGCCTTTTACCGGAGGTGCCATCAGTAACTGCCTGAGGTTTGACGCAAATACCTTGATCGCGCCCTCCTGGGCCTTTTCCGAAAGCTCGGAACGGATTTCCCTTTCAACCGAAGGACGGATAAGCCGCAAGAACGAATCGTCACATGCCTCCGCTACTAAAGCAGCCGAAGCAGATTCATTTTTCACATATTCTCTCTTGCATATCTTTTCCGCCTCGCCCTCGGGAAGATTCACACTTACCTTGAGTGCGCCTTCTTTTTCGCCACGGTCAAGTGCAAGCACCTTGTAACCCGTGGTCTTAGAAACGCCCTCTTCATAGGCAAAATAATTCTTGTAAACCTCGTCGGAATCCTCCTTAGCGGCCGTAGACGCAATCGTTCCCGAAGTGAAGAAAAACTTCCTGATTTTCTTTCTTAGCTCAGCATCATCCGACACTGTTTCCGCAATGATATCCTTTGCGCCGCCAAGAGCCTCGGATATGTCGTTTACTCCCTTTTCGGTATCGATAAAGCTTTCTGCCTCTTTCTCGGGATTCACTTCCTTTTTCTGTGAAAGAATAAGAACTGCAAGAGTCTCGAGTCCCTTTTCCTTTGCGACCGACGCCCTGGTTTTTCTCTTGGGTCTGTAAGGTCTGTAGATATCCTCGAGCTCAACCATGGTCTTTGCCTCGTCAATGGCCTTTTCAAGCTCGGGAGTCAGTTTTTCCTGTTCTGCAATGGATTTCTTGATTTCCTCGCGGCGCTTTTCCATGTTGCGAAGATAATTAAGTCTGTCGGAAAGCGCACGCAGCACCTGGTCGTCAAGCGAGCCTGTCAGTTCCTTACGGTATCTCGCAATGAAGGGTATTGTTTTATCATCGTCAAGCAGAGCAATCGTGTTGTCCACCTGACTAAGTTTAAGTTTGAATTCTTCTGCCAAAATTTTATTGATTTCCATGTTTTTTCCTTTTTCCTTATATTTTCTTTACTTGATGGCAAGTTTTATTTACCGGTTTCCGGCTCTATTATCAAATCTTTTACAACCTCAGACGCAATGATCAGTCCGCAGACCGACGGCACAAAGGCTATGCTTCCCGGAGTGCTGCGCTTTTTGTGGATATCTACGGTTTCTTCCGGCACGCTGTCCATTTCATTCCCGCTTTCTATTTTCAAAGGCTCAAGCGGCTTTTCGTCGGAATATACTACCTTCAGGCTTTCCACTCCTCTTTTCTTCAGTTCCTTTCGCATGATGCGGGCAAGCGGACAGCCTGTGGTTTCATATATGTCAGCCACCTTAAACCCGGTAGGGTCCAGCTTGTTTCCCGCACCCATTGCCGAGATCACGGGCACTCCGCATTCCTTTGCTTTCATTATTATCGCAAGCTTTGCTGTCACGGTATCGACGGCATCGACCACATAATCATATTCCGAAAAATCAAAAGTGTCTGCGTTTTCAGGGAGGAAAAAGCAATTTCGGATTTCAACACTTGCCTCCGGATTTATGTCAAGCATCCTCTCCCTCATCACCTCGGTTTTTGGCCTTCCTATCGTGCTTTCAAGCGCGATTATCTGGCGGTTTATGTTCGTGACATTTACCGTGTCATCATCCACAAGAAGAAACTTCCCGACTCCACTCCGGCAAAGAGCCTCGCACACAAAACCACCGACTCCGCCGACGCCAAACACGGCCACCTTTTTCCCTGCTAATTTTTCCAGAGCCTCGCTTCCGACAAGAAGCTCCGTTCTTGCAAATCTGTCTGCCATTTTTTTACTCTTTCTTTAGCGTTTCATTCATGCTGCCGCTGCGGTAACCTTTCAGGTCCAGCGCCGTGTAGGCAAAGCCAAGCTTCTTGAATTCATCATAAATTTCGATTCTCAGCTTTTCATCATTAAAGCTTCCGAAATCATCGGAAGGCAACTCGATACGGGCAATATTCCCATGTATTCTTACTCTCAGCTGATTAAAGCCCTTATCTCTTAAAAACTGCTCGGCAAGTTCAACCATCCTGAGCTTTTCCGCACTTATCCTCTCTCCGTACGGAAAGCGGCTCGCAAGGCAGGCGTAGCTTGGCTTGTCCCAGGTCGGAAGACCAAACTGTCTTGAAAGCTCACGAATGTCACTCTTGCCAAGTCCTGCCTCCTTTAGCGGACTCATTATCTTAAGCTCCTTAAGAGCCTTAAGTCCGGGGCGGTAATCTCCCTGATCATCTACATTTGACCCCTCGGCAAGAAAGTCATAGCCCTCTTCCTTTGCTGCGAGAAGAAACCCTTCAAATATCATTTTTTTGCATATATAACAGCGCTCAGGCGGGTTTTCGACAAATGCTTCGCTTTCGAGAGCCTTAAGATTTATCACCCGCTGCCTGATCCCATACTTTTCGCAAAACAAAAGTGCCTCGGAAATCTCCTTTTCCGGAACCATCTCGGCCTTTCCCGTAAGCGCAAGCACCGAATCCCCCAGTGCTTCTTTTGCGGCATACAGCAAAAAGGCAGAATCCACACCACCTGAAAAAGCCACGGCAAGACTGCCGCAGCTTTTTAAGATTTCCAGTAATTTACTGTACTTATTCCTCATTAATATCCTCGTTTTCTTCTGCCTTCTCACCCGGATCTTCAGTCTTTGATTCCCTCATCCTGCCTTCATATTCATCCTTAGGCATCGGCTTTGCAAAATAGAAGCCCTGAATCATGTCACAGCCCTGCTTTGCAAGGAAATCAACCTGCTCCTTGACCTCAACACCCTCCGCAACGGTACGCATGTTAAGGCATTTTGCAAGCTTGATGGCTTCCGAAACAACGATCTCGCCCCTGTCGCCTTCGCTTTCTCCACGGAAGAAATCCGCATCCAGCTTCAGTACGTCAAGCGGCAGATCCTTAAGTGAATTCAGCGACGAATAGCCTGCGCCGAAATCGTCCATCGAAACCGCAAAACCATATTCCTTAAGCCTTGTGATTGTTGTGACCAGTGCCTTTTTATCATCGAAGAAGGCACTCTCGGTAAGCTCTATCTCGATAAGATTTCTCGGTGCACCTTCCTTGTCTACCATGTCCCTGATCTGCTCGGCAAGGTTACTCTCGATGAAGTGTGCCCTCGAAACGTTTACGGAAACCGGAACGCAGGAAAAACCTTCGTCGAGCCAGCGCTTCTGATCCCTTGCAACATGGGTTATCATATAATGGTCTATCTCAGTGATAAAACCATTCTTTTCAAAAATCGGTATTATCCTTCCCGGAGTGACAAAACCGAACTCGGGCGACTGCCAGCGGATAAGAGCTTCGGCGCCACGGAGTTTGCCGGTATTGGGATCATACTTCGGCTGGTAGTAAACCATGAACTCTTCATTGTCAATAGCACTCTGCTGACGCTCGGTCACAGCATCGATCCACTTCTGTTCCTCAATAAGCTTTTCATCGAAGAAAGCAATTCCGGACTCATCGCTGTTACTTAAGCTTGCGGAAGCCACGCATGCATTGCTGTATTCAACTTCTGTGTTTATATCCTTTCTGTCCGCATAGCTCTTGTTTTCAAGATACCTGACCGGAAGTGTGCGGACACCGACATGGAAACCGAACTTATGGACCGCATCGACTCCCTCAAGGACATTCACAAGGTTGCTTACCCTGTTCTTAAGTTTTGCCTCGTCGATATACTGCATTAGAACGCCAAAGGAAGCTGTTCCGTGATGTGCGCAGAATTCCTTCTTGTCAAGGGTACGCTCTATCATCTCGTTGATGGTTTTAAGCGCCACCTCACCCTCCTCCAAAGAATGGCATACACAGTAATTATTATATTTTACAAACTCAATGTTGATTATTGCATAATTATTTTTATCGTTTTTCTTCTTTTTCAGCAGCTGTTCGCTCTTAATGACGAACCACATCCAGTTCCGGCCTTCTGTGACGGTGTCCCTGAAGAACATGTTCATCAGTTTTCTCTGCCTTAAGAACCTCTTGATTATCTTGATGATTGCAATTATAAAAAATAAGCTGACAACTGTTGCCGCGATAATAAATATTACCAAAGCAGCGATCACGTCCGTGGGTCTCACGGAAATATTGGCTTTTGCCACAAAACTTTTTTCACCGTCATTTATCGGTATGCTGATCCAGAAAGGCAGCTTTGTACTGATCTCAGACAGATCCTTATCGTTGTTATCACCAACTTCGCTCAAAACTTTTTTGAGAGCCTTTTTTGCCCGTATCTCGAAAGATTTGTCGTCAATCTTTATACATTCATCCTCTGTATCATAATACACCTGGATTTTAAGCGCTTCATCGGCCGACAGTACCACATCACCGTCAAAACTGCAGGTATTCTCACCTTTTTCATGCAGGACGTTGTTCTCCGAATCAACAATAAGAAATTCCCTGTCAGACCGGTTAAACTCATCATAATCATACTTTCCGCCGTTTGCCTCATTGTACTCATAGAGCTTTGCCATATTCTCAACATGCCTGTATTCATTCTCAAGCTTTGAGTCTACGACATAGGCAACCATCAGACCGCTAAAAAGCCCGGCCAGAACAGCAAGTAGTGCAAAGGTCACAAGCAGTCCAATGATTGACGGAATAATATGTTTTTTCTTCAAAAGACGGTAGGTTTTGTCATTTTTGACTTTCATGATGTTCCTCAGATTTCTTTAACTCAATTCCATAAACAAGTGCGTGTACATCAACTATTTTTTCAACGATTACCGACAGAGCCATTAACACCATGCCACCGATAAAAAATCCAATCAAATCCACAAAAAAAACGAAATAAAAATTGTCCCCATCATAGGCTCCGGCAAACGAAAGAATAAAGCCGGCAATCCATACAAGCCACGAAAGTACCTTTAGACAATTAGCCAGCCCGCTTTCAGTGGGCTGTGGTCTGAAGATCAAAGAATACTCTTTTTCCGTGCTCTTTACGATCGGAAATCCGCAATGAGGACATGATTTTGCTTTATCTGAAATATCAGCATTGCATTCCGGGCATTTAATAAGTGACATAGTTTCTTTCTCCTTTCAATGAACCTGTCGAAATCCTGTTCCTAAAAGAGATTTTACTATTTTTGTACCCGGAATGCAAGAAAAATATCGTTTACTGTTTAAGGCTCATCACATAAATCTGGCAGGGATTGTCTGTACCCCATATGCTTTCGATCACCTCAAACTCCTTGAAGCCCAAGCTTATGTAAAAGCGGTTCGTCATGTCATAGCATTCATACATGCCCATTTTCACGGCTTTCCTCTACCTCGAACCACATTCTCAGTTCCTCAAGCACAAGCCTTGCAACAGCCTTCTTTTCTTCTTCATCAATTATCAGTCTTACCATTTAAATTACCCCGCAATACTTATCTCGGACTGTATCTGTCCGTCAACAAGCCTTATAAGTCGCGTGCCGTACTTTGAAGCCTCACCCGAGTGGGTTACCTGCACGATGGTCTTGTTGTACTTCTTATTGATTTCCTTAAAGAGCTCCATTATCTTCATACCGGTCTTGCTGTCAAGGTTACCGATGGGCTCGTCGAGGAAAAGGATCTTTGGATCGAATACCAGTGCCCTAGCTATCGCAACTCTCTGCTGCTGACCGCCTGAAAGCTCTCTTGGGGTAAGCTTTCTCTTATCCTCCATGCCGATGATTTTCAGGCATTCATCAAGCTTCTCCTTATAATCATTTTTGTTCTTTCCTGCGATCATAAGGGGCAGTGCGATGTTGTCCTCAACATTCAAATTGGGCACAAGGTTGTAGAACTGAAACACAAATCCTACCTCCTCGTTACGCATATGGCAGAGTTCCTTGTCCTTAAGTGTAGAAAGGTCGACTCCGTTGATCTTTACGTTTCCGCTCGTCGGCATGTCCAGGCCGCCGAGCAGGTAAAGAAGGGTGGACTTTCCGCCGCCGGAGGGGCCCATGATGGACACGAACTCACCCTCCTCGACGGTCAGATTTATATCTTTAAGCACATGTGCGGTTTCTTTACCGTTAACAAAATCCCTGTTTACATTTTTTACTTCAATTACGCTCATTTTGATTACTCCTTATTCATATTTCAATTCGGTTACAACATTGATCTTCTTGCTCTTTCCCATGGTCGAAAGCGAAGCAAGGAAGATGATAAACGCAAGCGCGATGCAGTAGAACGGAAGCGTGCTCCAGTTGAACTTAAGCTCAAGCGGGATGTTCAGCTTCTTCAGTACATTGAACATCAGGCGGTTCGAAAGAAGTGTGTACGGAACCGCAATTGCAATTGAGAGCAGCACGCAGTACATGTTCTCTACAAATACCAGCCTCTTACGCTTCTTTGAATTCATACCGATCGAAGAATAAACCGCAAACTCTTTTCTTCTCTGCTGGAAAGAAATCGTTATGTTGTTAAAGATTCCGATTGCGGAAACCAGCATTGCGATGATAGCGAATACTCCGAGGAGGTCTACGAGCATCTGATTGTTCTTTGCATTTTCTTCCATCATGTCATCATGGGAAATGTAGGTTGCGCCGAGGTCTGCAAGGAAGCCTTTGAACTGGTCTTCCGCTTCTTTTGCATCGCCCGTGATATCGAAGTCAATGGCATCTGCTTCTTTTAAGTTATATTCCTTCTTTACAATCTCAGGCTTTATAACGATTATGCTTCCGTTATTGTAAAGTTTTCCGTCTATCGATCCTACGATCTTAAACTCTGCTTTCTTGTTGTTTACCTCAATTTCTATCGTATCTCCGGCTTTCTTCCCGGTCTTCTTGCAGATATAGTCCGTTACTACGCAGAGGTAATCATCGCTGTTTTCAAGCTCTTCGAAATACTTATGGTATTTTTCGCTTGAAAGCTCAAGATAATCATTGTAATGTGCAAACCTAAGAGGATCGGCGCTCTGTAAGATGAACGGTGTGGTTTTGTCATCCACTTTAACCCATGCGTTCATTACAGGCATTATCGTATCGTTCTTTACGCAGTCAAGGGAATTCAATTTATCAACAATTATGTCCGTCGTTGCAACGTCCGAATTGTTGTTTATGATATTCATGATCTCATAGTCGAAATTCATTTTATCATAGGCATCCACAACGCCCTCTGCCATGCTCTTTCCGAGTGCGGATATCGTAAGCACTGCGGTAAAGGCGATTACCATCAGGGTTATATTAGCGCGTAAAAGCTTTGAAGTCTTTACGTTATTAAGGGCCAGGAATATGTTTGTATTATTCTTGAACAGTCCGGAAAGCTTATCCGAAAGGATTTTCAGGAATTTACGCAGCATCATGATCAGGCCGGCAACCGACATCGCGAGGATGAAGATGCCAAGCTCTTCAGTCCATCCTGCCTTTATGAAGGCACATGCTATTGAAAGTGCAAGCAGGATAACACCGATGATAAATCTGATATTTCCTTTTTTATGCTTGATCTCAAGCCTGCCAAGGATAACGTCCTTTACCGGGAGCTTTCTTACACTTCTTGCAGGCATCCATGCGGAAACCAGGGAAATGATCACTGAGAAAAGGATTCCGGTTACTACCAGCGAAGGCTTTACGTGGAAGCTCATGTAAATGCCGTAGTCCTTAAGCGGTGAGGTTATACGGTTTACGATGAAGAGTATCAGCTCGCCGAGTCCCACACCGAAGATGGCACCAAAGACCGAATACATAAAACTTTCCGCGAGTAGTATATGCTCGATTTTTTTCTTTGTCGCGCCCTGGCTCATAAAGGTGCCGATAACGCTCATACGCTCGTTGATGATCAGCTTGAATGCTCCGTGAATGATCAGGCAGCAGATGATACAGACTATCGCGAACATGATGTAGACCGTGCTTACTGTCGACTGGGTAAGTTCCTTTTCTGATGAAAGGTCGGTAAGGCTCGTTGCTTTTACTCTCTCATTTACCTTATTGAACGAATCCGCAGCCTTTACCGATTCCTTTTCGTTTGTCACGGCTGTCATATAATTATACTTACCGTCCGCATTCATCAGCTCGTTCATATATTCATATGGAACAACTATCGAAAAGCTTGTTGATGAATCGGCGTAGTAATCACCGTTCGGGGCACATATCGCATTTATCGTAAAACTGTATTTTTCGCCGCCGACCGCAAGCTCAAGGCTGTCGCCTAAGCTAAGTTCTCTCTTTTTTGCAACTCTGTCGGAAATCGCACAAACTGCATCCGAAGAATTTTCAGGCATGCTGCCTTCCTTCACATACTTGCTGCAGTCCTTCTTGCCGACAAGGGTTACATAGGTGATCTTGTCATCCTTGTTGATGACGCCTATCGCATTCAGGCGTCCTTCAAAGCCGGTAAGATTTGCCGCATCGAAATCGTTTTCATCGAAATAGACGTCGGCGGTATTTGACTGTATACCTATTTCCTTACCGTCTGCGGCGTTCTTAAGTGTGTCCTCATAGCCGTCAAGTATTACATCGACAGCACCGAGGCTGAACACGAAGAGCGCCGTGCTCACCATGATAGAGAAGATCAGGAGTACGAACCTGCCTTTCTTCTCCGTCATGCTTTTTAAAATGTACTTCAGAAAAACCTTCAAAATTACACCTCTTTTATCAATCTTCTGTCTCATATTCTATGGTGATTTTGATATCGCCTGTAGAAGTCTTAATGTTGCACTCTCCGCAATCCTTTATGCTTGCGGGAACGTCCACATCGCCTGTCGATGTTTTTGCGGTGAAGATCTTGTCCGAAAGCAGACTTCCCTTAACATCACCTGTAGATGTTTTTATCGTAATTTCAGCAGCGTCACACTTATCAAGCTTTACGTCGCCTGTACTGGTCTTAACATTAAGCTTTCCGACTGTTCTTGAGCTTTTAAGGAAAATATCACCTGTGCTTACTTCGATTTCAAGATCACCGTCAGTATGTCCTGTCTGCTTTACATCACCTGTACTGGTTTTGATCTTGGCATCTCCGGATACATTTCCGACGAAATTAACATCACCTGTGCTTACCTTTATGTCTACGTTTGCAAAGTTTAGGCCTTCATCAACAGGAACATTAATGTCTCCCGTTGAAGCCTTGATCTTTAAATTCTTGTACTCTCTCTCAGGAAGATAAATTGTCATTTTGGGGCTCTTTGAAAATGAAAAGAATTGTATCTTTTCATACCATTTGCGCTTGTCATTGTTGGAGATTTTAAGTGTTCCGTCTTCGATTTCAACTTCATGCTTATCGTTTGCAAGCTCCCTGCAGACAACCTTGAACTCACCATCTTCAGCATACACGAATTTCACATCGCTTGTATCAACATCTATTGATATATCTTCAAATGAACCCTCAGGTGCATATGTGTTTTCTTCGGTTTTAACGCTTCCGAGATTGCCTATTTTAAAGCCTGCCGCAGCAAAGGCAATTGTAAATATTCCGAGACCTGCAATAAGTAAAACAGTTGCGAGGATGATAAAAAACTTTTTCATGATCAGTGCTCCTTCTTAATAAATAACGATTTGATTCCAAGTGCTATTCTTGCCGTAAGCTTTGCGGCACCCTTTGTCAAGCCGACGCAGGCAAGGAATGTGAATATTCCGAGGCCGGCTGAGAAAAGGCTCATACCAAGCATTGCAAGGCCTGAAAGCGGATGTCCGCATACCATGTTGACTATGCCAGCGACTGTTCCGCCGATTCCGGCTGCTACAAGACTTACTGCAACGGCCCATGCACTAATTACCAGTGCCCAGATCACAGCATAGAACGAAAAGATTATCACACCGGCTGCGATCAGTAGCGGGAACCAGATCGGAAAGCTGATGATTATCAGTGCGATCTCCCAGCCTTTAAGGCTTCTGTCGGGCTTGATTTTTTCTTTCACAAGCTTTGTAAGCGGAATGTCCGAAATTGTCTGGGAAACGATGTCCTCCATCGGACCGATCTGAGCAACCGCCTCTTCTTCGCTGAGTCCTTCTTCCACGCGGTCGTCGATCATTTCGCTGTAGAAAGCAATGCGCTCTTCGATGTCCTCTTCAGGCAGTCCGTACAACTCCATTCTGAGCTTTGCAAGAAACATTTCTTTATTCATAGCTGGTCTCCTTTG
>JAFRWN010000083.1 GCA_017437965.1 Lachnospiraceae bacterium | reverse complement strand
TTTTTTAATCAGGCTTTCGCCAATTAATGTCCTGCGTTATTATAGTTAATGATTTTTTATCGGGCAAGTACAAAAAGGAGAGCAAAAGTTCATGGATCAAAGGATAGCTGCGATAATATCGGAATTCAACCCTCTCCACCTAGGGCACAAATACCTCCTGGATTTCGCGAAAAAAAACCTTCGTGCAGACCGCCTCATAATAATAATGAGCGGCTGCTTCACACAGCGCGGGATACCGGCGTGTCTCGATAAATACGACCGGGCAAAAACCGCCATAGAATGCGGCGCCGATCTTTGCGTGGAACTACCGGTTGTAGCCGCAACCTCAAGCGCCGAGCTTTTTGCAAAGACAGGAGTTTCGCTTGCAAAAGCACTGGGCGCAACTGATATAGTCTTTGGAGCTGAAGACTCAGACGCAAGGCAGTTTTCCCGAATTTCAGAGATTCTTACTAAAGAACCTGATACTTTCAAAGAGACTTTGTCAGCATCTCAAAAAAGCGGTCTTTCTTATCCTCTTTCAATGAAAAAGGCGCTTGAAGAGACAGGAGAGGATGCTTCCCTTCTCGACAGCCCGAACAATATGCTGGGGCTCATGTATGTGAAGGCCTTGACGGACAAAGACATTTCCTTTCATGCACTGAGGCGAACCGGAAAGGGGCATGCCTACAAGCTCATAGAGAATTTTGGCTATTCCTCCTCGCTCTCCATTCGAAACGCTCTGAAAGATAATAATATCTTTTCCGCGCTATCCCAGCTGCCCGTTGAGTCAGGAACCTTGCTCGAAGAAAAATATAATAAAAGAGAGCTTGTATTCGAGGATGACCTTTCGCCCCTCCTTCATTTGAAGCTCATTGAAAACGGGGATTTCACGGTATTCTCAGATATTTCAGAGGATCTTTCAAACAGAATAATTTCATTGAGGGACAGCTTTCTTTGTTTTAATGACTTTGCCCTTCTCCTTAAAACAAAAAATATCACGCTGTCAAGGATTACGAGGTGTCTTGTGCACATTGTCCTTGATATAAGAAATGAGGACATCACAGCACTTAAAAAGACAGGCTGTTCGCCCTATATCCATATTCTTGCAATGAAGAAAAATGCCTCTGAACTTCTTAAGAATGTGAACATACCTGTCTTTGCTTCTCTCTCGGAAAAGTGTGGGCTTTCACCGGAGGCAGAAAGGCTTCTAAAAAAGGACAGCCTGGCCTTTGACATATTCAGGCTCCTGCTCACAAAAAAAACCGGGAGGACTTTTGAAAACGAATCCTCCCGGAAATTTGAGCTTATCGAATAAAGATCAGTGATGGAAAAGCCTTATCCCGGTAAATGCCAAAAAAATGAGACAGGGGAAGCTTCTCTGTCTCCTCTGCGTCGTTGAAAATTGTGTCTCAAAAAATACTCTCCGAAGAAATGAATATTTTTTTGAATAAAAACAAATCTGTCGTGTGTCTATATATATGTAACGGAAATTTCCCGAAAAGAGGACATATATGAAACTCAGCAAGGAATGTATATCCGAGCTTTCAGCCTATGCATAC
>JAFRWN010000082.1 GCA_017437965.1 Lachnospiraceae bacterium | reverse complement strand
CCGGGGTAGGGCTGCTGTGCTCCGGGGTAGGGCTGCTGTGCTCCGGGGTAGGGCTGCTGGGGCTGGGTGCCCGGGTAGATCTGCTGAGGCTGGTTGTTATCGGTTACCGGCCACGGGGTGTTAGGCGGATTGTTTCCGTAAACTATCCAGTTTTCTATGTTTTTATTGTCATCTGTGTTTTTGTTATCATCCATTATTTCTTAAGTTCCTCATATGTGTGGTCGACGTGTGGATGGGTTTTTTGCGCTTTAATCATGTGTTGTCATAATAAGCTCTGCACGCGCCTTCGGCGGATACCATGCATGCGCCTTTTGGAGCAAGCGGTGTGCAGGCTTTTTCAAACAGCGGGCATTCGTCCGGTCTTATCTTTCCGCATATAACTTCGCCGCAACGACAGGCTTTGAACCTTACATTATCCTCGTAAAGCTCTCTGCTTCCCATGTCGAATTTTTCATATTCTTTTTTCAAAACAAGTCCGGAGTTTTTTATCACTCCTATTCCGCGCCATGCGGCATCTGCACTTTCAAAATATTTATTTATAAGAGCCTCAGCCCTTTTGTTTCCTTCATAGCTTACCGCTTTTTCATAGCAGTTTATCGCAAATCCTTCGGTCTTTTCGCTTTTGCCGAGTCTGTTTACAAGTTCATACAAGGCTTCCACTAGTTCCTCAGGCTCAAAGCCTGAAACCGCAAAGCCTCTTTGATATTTTCCGGCTAGCTCTGCATATTCCGAATATCCTCTTACCGCACATACATGGCCAGGAGCTAAAAAACCATCAATTTTCTCATTTTCCTCACAAAGAAGCGAAACTGCCTGCGGCATAGTCTTAAGTGACGTAAGTATCTTTATGTTCTCAAGCTTTTCCTCTTCCGCTTCCGAAAGAAGCAGTGCATAGGCCGGAGTCGTGGTTTCAAACCCTACCGCTGCGAAAACGAAGGTTTTTTCCGGCTCTTTCTTTGCAAGCCTTATCATATCAAGCGGGGAGAAAAGCATTTCAACCTTTGCGCCACGTCCCTTGGCCTCGCTAAGAGACTCTGAACTTCCGGGAACCCTTAGCATATCTCCGAACACGCAGACTACAGTGTTTTTCTTCTCTACCAGCTCAATAAGTCTGTCAATGTAGGATGTCGGCGTAACACACACCGGGCATCCCGGTCCCGAAATCAGTTCTATCTTCGGTGAAATTAGCTGCCTGAGCCCGCTTTTTGAAATCGCTGCCGTGTGGCTTCCGCAGATTTCCATGATACTTAATGGACGGCCGGAGTAGGATTTCAGAAAATTCAGTTTTTCATCAATGCCAGTATTTGCCATGTTATTTCAGAAGTTCCTCTGCTTCCTTCATCTCTGCAGCTTCTTTCTCACTAAGCTTTTGTATGATGATCCCCGCATGCACAAGCACATTATCGCCCTCTTTTACATCGACAAGCCCGCTTCTGACTTCGATTTCAATGCCACTGAAGTCAACCAGAGCCTTCTTTTCGCCGGGTTTTTTAACTATTCCAAGCTGTGCCACGCACATGTTTCAGTCCTCCGTTTTCTGTTCATGCATATTAAGAGCATAAAATAGCTGCCCGAGAGTGATTCCGTCATCACCGGGCGGAAGCTTGTTTGCGGTATAAACCTTAAAGCCTTCTTGTTCAAACTTTTCAATTGCCATTTCGGTAAGAAGGTGGTTCGCAAAACAGCCGCCGGAGAGGACGATGTCTTTTGTGTCTTGCTTCTCTCCGCATGAGAATGACGTTATCATTTCAAGCATCAGATCCACCAACGATTTATGGAACAGGCAGGCAAGATATCCTTTATCTTTGCCTTCCCGTTTATTCCTTATCAGAATTTCAAGGATGTCCATCGTTGACTTTGGTTTCGGCATACCAACACCATTGTCTTTATTATCCTTTGATACCTTCCGATACTTCCTTGCCGCATATTCCAGCTCGCAAGCACACTCGCCCTCATAGTGATTGTATGCTCCTATGCCAAGAAGGGCAGAAACCGCATCGAAAAGCCTTCCGCAAGAGCTTGACAAAACCGAATTGATTTCAAGCTTCAGGGCATTATATACCAGCTTTTCCGTATCCCTCTCAAATAATTTATTATAGCAGAAAATCTCTTCATCGGCAATACCCCCAAGCATCCCTCTTTTCCGCATTTCATAGATATATCCTGCAAGGGCAAGATTTGCATTCCTGCTGCCCTCGTCTCCGCCCGGAAGCCTCACGCTGTCAAGATGCCCGGTTCTTGCAAATTTACCATCATTATAGTAGAAAAGCTCGCCGCCCCATATGGTTTTGTCAAGGCCATAGCCCGTACCGTCAAAGGAAAAGCAAAGGGCCGGACCGGAAATTTCGTTTTCTGCTATCACGGATGCTGCATGGGCAATGTGGTGCTGAACCGGAATCAAATTTGCATTTATTTTTCTGATCTTTGACGAACTAGCATAACCCGGATGCATGTCGTAGGCATATACTTCCGGACTTATGTTGTGCATGTCACACATGATCTGCGATGTTTTCTCATAGGCCGTCTGAACCGCAAGGTCCGACATATCGCCAAAGCACTGACTGACATAGGCTTTGTTTCCGGCAAAAAAGGCAAACGAAGCCTTCATATCGGCACCTGAAGCAAAAATTGTCTTGGTTGCATTTTCCCTAAGATTATTCTGGCCAAGCTCCAGAGATTCAGGCACATATCCTCTTCCTCGCCTTAATATCTGCACCCGGTCGTTTATTATCCTTACCACAGAATCATCGGACGGATTAATTATCTCGCGGTCATTTCCTAGCACCGGTACCCCAAGCTTTTTAACTGCTTCATCATCAGCTATTATCGGTTCTCCACTGATGTTTGCGCTTGTCATTACAAGGACCTCAAATTCTTCAGCGAGCATATACTGAAGTCCGTTAGACGGAAGCATTATTCCGATGTCCGGACTGCTCATGGAAACCGAAGGGGAAATTCTGATATTTGAAGCCTCAAGCAACACTATCGGTCTTGCGGGTGACTTCAACAATTCTTCTTCCCTTTGTGAGATATGCGCATACGTCTTTACAATTTCAACATCTTTCACCATCACAGCAAAAGGTTTGGTTTCGCGGTTTTTTATTGTTCTTATACGTTCTACTGCTGTAGAATTTGTTGCATCGCAAACAAGATGATAGCCTCCGATATTTTTGACTGCAAGCACTCCGCCGGATTTTAGTATTTCTGTTGCTATATTAAATATCTTTTCCTGGCTAATATCCTTTTGTTTTATTGTTATCCTATTTTCCCTTAGCTCACTTTTTTCTTCATCATTTGTATCCCACCAAAACAAGCTCGGTCCACAATTCGGGCAGCTGATCGTCTGGGCATAGAATCTCCTGTCAGCCGGATCATAAAATTCCTTTTTACACTCCGGACACATTTCAAATTCTGACATCGTGGTATTTTCCCTGTCATATGGGATTTTCCGCATAATACTTGCCCTCGGCCCGCAGGCTGCGCAGCTGATAAAAGGGTAGCGATTAAATCTAGTACTTTTAGGTACCAAGTTAGTACTTATAGGTACTATTTGATCCCCTCTTAGTTCTGCCAGGCAATTCTCGCATATTCCGATGTCGGCAGGAAGATGTGGCACAAGGCCGTTTCTGTTGCTTTTTACTACCTCAAAGGAAGTAAAATCAACAAAAGAAACCTGCACAAAGCTTATATCCGCTGGCTTTGCGCCCTCGGGATACTGCTCTGCCAGGGTAACTGCAAACTCATTGGCTTCCTTTTCTTCGGCAAAATTTGCTCTCAAAAACACAATTCCGCCCGAATTACGTACATCACCATTTATGCCTCGGGCCATGCAAAGCCTTGCGATAAACGGTCTGTAGCCAACGCCCTGTACCAGTCCTTTGATTGTAAACTCAAATGTTTTCATGCTTCTGTTCTATCATATCCGAAAAAAGCGGCACAGCTTTTCGCCATGCCGCTTTGCTTCATTACTTATTCAAGTGATTATTGCTCGTTCTCTTTCTTTGTGAGAACTGTTGCAATTCCTGCTGCTGAAAGGATCATCAGGAAGATTGCAAGTGCAATCTGGTTGTTATCACCGGTCTTAGGTGAATCATTGTTACCATTATCGCCGTTGTCACCATTGTCACCATTGTCGCCATTATCAGGTTCTACTGCAGCTTCCTTGATCGTAAGCTTAGCCTTTGCAGAACCATCGTTGAAGAGGATCTCAACCTCATGGTCGCCAAGAGCAAGAGTCTCAAGATATTCAGCCTTGAAGGTTATTCTTGTTGAACCTGACTTAGCATCATAGTTAGCAACATCAACTGTGATCTCGTCAAGCTTAACGCTTCCGCCATCAGTGAACTTAGCAAAGTCTACATCAGCAACAAGTGTTGCACCTTCTTCGCTGCCCTTGGTCCACTCTACATCGTCACAATCATAGGTTTCCCAAACAAGAGGATTGATGCTCTCATCTCTTGTTTCGCCACATTCTGTACATGTGTAGCGGATTGTACCTTCGTCAGTATAGGTAGGCTCAAGAATGATCTCACCATCATTCCATGTATGAGGAATCATTGCAATCTCAACGTCCTCTAAAGATTCTTCATGAGCAGCTCCGTCAAGGCTCTTGTCAACACTCAATGTAGCCTTAACATTCTTGCTACCAACTGCATTGCACTTAGCTGCGGTTTTAACATCTTCCTCTACAACAGCATCAATTTCCTGTGTATGAGAAGGATCATTCTTACAGGTAAATACTGCCTTAGCACTTGACTTGTCTGTTGACCAGTTAAACTTGGTGAATTCCCAATCATGATCGAGAGCAGTAACATCTGCTTTCTGAGTATCAGAATAATTTACATCACCGAAAGTACAGGTAGCAGTTCTTGACTTCTCACCAGCTTCTAAGCATGTAGGTTCGGGATCAACTACAACATCACCTACGTTGCAATCAACATCCTGCACATAGGTACACTTGGTACATGCGAAATGAGCTTTACATGTTGTACCGGTTTCAGCCCATGTATCAGTCCATGTATATGTAGGAGTAGTACTGAAAACATGATGCTTAGCAATCGTAAGTGCTTCAAGAGTTGTAGGCTCCTTGCCTTCAATATCATTGAAGATACCGTTGCAATCAGGGCACTCATAATGGCTTTCAGTACCATCTGTTGTACAGGTCTCTTCAACCTTACCAACAGGTTTCATATTCTTATGATTAAGCTTATCAAGAACTACGTCCTTGGTATCAGTATATGTACGTGTCTGGGCATCATCTTTAGCCTTGAAATTAACGTTTGCTGTTCTCGTTGCTGAACCATCTGTATCACAGGTAGCAGGAACAACATCTGTGTCCTCTCCTATCGTGCAGTCTCTGGTTTCAACATGATTACAATTAGCATTTATGCAATGGAATTTAGCTACGCATGATTTATTATCAGTAGCCCATTCAAAATCAAGATTTGTACCCTTAGTTGCAGGATCGCCATATGCATGGCCTGTAGCAGCAACTACGGTAGTAGCTTCGTCAATCTCAACAACACCGTCAGGATATGCATAGCACTTACCACAGGTTGCCTTCTGGCACTTGTAGTAATCTATATTTCCAGGTTCAGTACATGAAGGAGCCACTGCTTCAACATGCATTGATGCAAGGCTTGTATTGTGTGCAGGTATTACAAGAGCTTCTTCTGTAGTTGCAGTTCCCTCTGCATCGCTGAACAATGCATCACACTTAGAGCACTTGAAATGAGCTTCTTTTCCAGGAGTAAGACAGGTTTCATCAACCTTTGTCTGCTCTACAAGATTATGAACGCTCTCCCAATGAATTACAACATCCTCAATTTCGTTCTGTCCGGCATTATCAAGGAAAGTCTTCTTGCACTTTGAACATGTAAAGTATTTTACGTTACCGTCTTTCTTTTCCTTGCAGTCAGCTTCAACTCTAGGAGTTTCTGTCATATCATGAGTATGATCAAGCTGAGGAATAGCTTCCTCTACATAGTAATCGCAGCCCTCTGTCTGACAACTTTTTCTCTTAAGTCCGGCAGCAGCTTCAGTTGCTTCAGTAATTACGTCCCAATCACCAAGATTGTGATCTGCAAGTGCCTTAAGGAAACCGGGAGTTTCTTCGGTTACTTCTGTTGTAAGATCAGAATCGCTGAACCACTTTCCGCAACTCTTACAGGTATAATATTTGATATGTCCCTGTTTCTGGCAGGTTGAATTAGTTTCATCTACTGTACTACCAAGCTCATGTCCTTTGGCATCTGTAGTAACTTCCTTAGTTTCGGTCTTATTGGAGAACTCTACAGTGCCTTCACCGATATATACCGCAGTAGCAGTATACTGTGTTGTACCTGTAGTTGTACATCCGGGATTCTTTGTAACCGAACTGGTCATATCTACACGTACATCATTAATTTTATGAGTATCATCATTCTGGCAAACAAGAATTGCAGTTGCGCTCTTGCCATCAGCAGCCCATGTGAATACTGCCTTGTAATCATGTCCTTTTGCAGGAGTGTCATTAGGAACGGAAGCAAGAGCTGTCTTTCCTTCTGAATCTGAGAAAAGAGCATTACATCCGTCACACTGGTAGTAAGCTGTCTTTCCGGGCTCTGTACAAGTTGCCTCACTGGTAGTCTGCTTCTGGCTTATCTTCTTGTGACTAACAGTTACAGGAAGTGTTGCAGTAGCTACTGCCGTATTGTCAACATTAACGGTAAGAGTGATAGTAGAACTACCAACAGCTCCGGTAGGAGTAAACAATACGTTAGTTCCGCTGACGCTAACGCCTGTAAGAATCGAACCTGAAGCGCTTGCACTTACTGTATAAGTCTGTGTTGTATCAGAAGGAAGAACTGAGAATCCAACAGCGTTCTCAGTAGTCTGATCACAGGTAAGATCTACAGAAGTCTTAGCGAATTCAGCACCGGTGATAAGAACTTCGGGATTGGGCTCTTCGCCTGTCGAAACTTTTGTAGAAGATCCGCTCCAAGCCAAATCAATTGTTTCATTAGTGTCATCAGGGTTAAGACCATAGGCATTAGCTACATTCAAAACAATATCTGATGCCTTCCATCCTGCAGAAGCACCTGACATATCAAATGTAAATATTGCAGGAACCTTATCCTTGGCAACCGTTACATCCCCCGAATTTTGGGGATTCATAATCAAGTTAATTGAAACATCATCGGTATCGGTAAATTTCTGACCGAGAAATGCTTCTTCATCAGCATCCCATCCAATAAAGTCTGCTATATCGGTCTTTGATCTTGCAGTCGATATTGCTGTACACTTTGCACCTTCCGGCAAAGCGAACTGCAATTTCATAGATGCGTAATGAATTTGTCTATTTGTTGCAATTGTAACAACTACGGTGTCTCCATCAACTGTAGCAGTAGCATCAAACGGAATTGCACTATCGTCTGTTTCTGCAGCCTCAGCAGTTAACATCGAAAGAGATGTTACAAGCAGACATATGCACAAAAGCAATGCTGTAATTCGTTTCTTCATGAGAAAACCTCCTGCATCATTTCCTAGTCAATTGTCCAAAAGCGCATAGTAACCCTATTTAGACAATCATACAAAGCTATTATACACACAAAGTTCACACTTTGCAATAGACTTTTGGACTATTTTTATATTTTTTTCTAATTACAAATGAATTTTGCCTTACCAACATCATATCTGAGTATCATAAGGGCGTCGGCCGAGTCGGTTTTACCATCCAGATTGATGTCACCATTCTTTTTCTGCAGATCGCTAAGATCAGCCTTATTAACATCATTTCTTAAAATAAGAAGTGCATCAGCAGAATCAATATTGCCATCAAAGTTAACATCTCCGGTTTTCAGAACGACAAGAGTTATTGGCTTGTTAACCGAAATACTGAATCTGTAAATGCATTCATCTGAACTTGACCCGGACTGTCTTGTGTAATTTTTGTTGTCTGTTGTTGCATAAACACGGCAGATATCCTTACATTTAACATATAAGGTCTGGATTCCCGAATAACTGTTTCCACTCTTTATATTGTTATTGGTCGGAATCTCAATGTCGTTGTTTCCGTTTTTCACAACAATCGTCACCTTATATCCGGTAGTGGTAGCCGCCTTTGCCTCATTAATAACCAGCAAAGCGCCCCCGAAAGCCCCTGTCGCAATTGCAACACATAACACCATAACCAAGATTTTTTTTGAAATCTTTCTCATTTACCGTTCCTCTTTCTACCTTATTAATAAAATAACGTTTTAACGCTCATTGTTTTTACGTTTTACCACCCAAAGCTTGTCTTCCCGACATCATATCTCAGTACCTGAAGGGCATCTGCCGAGTTGATCAGCTGATCGTTTCCGCCGACATTACCTGCAAGAATCTGGAGGATATTTACATCAGTCAGCTTGCCGACATCGTAACGAAGAATCTGAAGGGCATCTGCCGAGTCTACCTTTCCGTCAAGATTGAAGTCTCCGGCCTTGACAATTGCAACGTACATTTCACAATCAACATAAAGATTATAGGAATATTTGCCTTCCGAAAGCTTACTTGCTACAAGTCTTTCAAATGTCTCGCCACCATCTTTGGTCACAAATACGAAGCATGTATCCTGTGACGATACAGTGAAAGGAGTATTTCCTGCATAGTAGCCGTCTGCGATTCCGTCAACAGATATCTTGCCGTTGCCGGAAGCATCAAATACATCAACATTCACATAATATGTCCTTATAGCACTTCCGACACTAAACCACGTAGACCATACCAGCTCATCTCCGTCATATATTTGTAACGTATACAAACAATGCTCTCCGGCTTTCATCGTTCCCGTATTGATCGTCGGCTTGCTTTCACCTTCAATAAGCTCATCACTATAAGATACACCTCCGCGTATTCCGCTGGCAAACCATTTGAATGTATATTCCTTATTCTTGTCTGAGCTCTCAAAGCTTACGCCTATCTCAGTTGAAGTATTTTCAGGAAGAGCCAGCTCTTTTCCCCCATAGTATGTAGGCACTTCATATTCATTAGAAAGAACATTTACGGCATACTCATCTACCCTGAAGTTCATCCACCATGTATTACCATAGGCGTCTTCAAATTTGAACTCGTATATTTCTGCCTCATTCACAGCCCGTGTAGTATATTTGATGATACCGTCTGAAGGAACCGCCACATTCTGTTCAAGTGTCTCCAAGCCACTTCCATCAGTCCCATTGGCACTGTATTTACTTACTGAATACTTCGCACCTGTAAGGACATCTCCCTTCACGGTCATTTCAATTTCTTTCGTTTTGCCTTTTTCCACTAAAAGATTGGTCTTATTGTCCTTTGCAGCCACGCTGAAATTGTTGCAGTAAATATTGAGTTCAAGATATACTGTATTACCATAATCATCTTTTACGGTAACCTCATATTGAGTAGTACCATTAATAGCCTCTGTCGTAAAGCTTGAACCGGTTTCCGCAAGCTCGGTACTTCCATTTTCCGAATCCCACTTGCTCCATGAGTATGTCAGATCTTTTGCTGCATCTTCATTCACCTTTACTTTAAGTGTAAGCTTTTCACCCGGTTTTACATTTGCATTATAACGTGTCCAGCCATATTCAGTCACCTTTTCAATGCCCTCGAACTCAGCTTTAAGCGTATACACACTGACAAACACACTTACTGTCTCACTGTTACCATATTTATCAACTACACTCAGATCATACCACTGATTTTTCTGGACATTCTTAAGTTCAAGAGCTTCCGTTTCGGAAACCAGCTCACCATTGCATGTCCACCTACACTTAAGACCCGACCTGTCATATACATGAATCAGCGGTTTTACAACCACATCATCGCCCGGTTTTACATTTATTGTATCCTTAAGCAAAGATACAGAAAAGCCGTTTTCAACGTATACATAAACAGTTGCATAGTCTCTGTTCATATACCTATCTCTGACCTGTACCTGATATCTCGTGTTTTCGGTTGCCTTTACTGTAAGAGTTTCGGTATTTCCCCCTTCAACAGGCTCATAGTCTCCTGTTTCCTTGTCATATTTATACCACCTGAAAACCAGTCCTGTTTTATCGTCAGCTTTTACAGTAGGCTTAAGCACTGCTTCCTTACCGTACTCAACATATATATGGTTATTTTCAAAGCTCACAATCAGGTTGTTGCTTTCATAATTAATCAATGAAACGGTAAAATCATAATCTTCATAGTTTGATCTTACCTCGTAATAATAGGTCTTGCCTTTTTCCAGATCCCGGTCCATAACAAAGTATTTTCCGTTTTCATCGTCATTCCAGGAGTTATACCAATCAATCCTCTCACCATCCTCAGAATAAAGATTTACACTCGGTTCTCCCTTACCATTTGAGTAGAACCTGTATCTTCCGTCTTCCGAAGGAGTAAAGGAATACCAATATTCATATTTATCCTCATTAGTCTTCATCCGGAAGGTATCTCCGACCTTCATGGTCTTAATATCCTTTACAAGCCTGAAAGAAACCTCCTTCTCAGTTCCGAATTTATCAATTACCGTACATGAATAATATGAGTAATATTCATAAAACGAAGACTTAAGCGTAATACTCCTGCCGCTTGTGGTATCATAGACCTCTTTCCATTCTCCGTCTACTTCTCTATAGCCCAGATCCCATTTGTAAATCATTCCTTCAGTATTCTTTGCGCTTGCATCAACCGCAAGAGTTACCTCGGTATCGCCTGTTTTAACCGGAACTACAATGCTGGCAAGCTTTGTACCGGCAGCATAGGCTTCAAGTTCATTTTCAACATACACATTGTAATATGCGTATTCCTGATTTCTGTATTTATCCTTTACTATACAATAATAGTTAGCTTTTTCCTTAACACTTGCTATTGTAAGGCTGTCCTTATCGGTTCCCTCGGCAACAAGAACATTACCATCATCACTTTCCTTGTACCATGAGTACATAATACCTTCAGCATCATCTGCAGTAACAAAGGGTTTAAGAACAGTGCCCTTACCATACTCTACATAAACATTTTTAGTATTTCCATACATGTTCTCGTTAGGACTTACATCAAAATTGTTGTCAATGTGTTCAATGACTTCAATGTCATGAATATTTTTATCTCCATCCCAATTCCACGAGTTAAAACAACAATAATAAGTTTTTCCTTTTTCAAGATAAACCCTATTTACCGTAAGATATTTGCCATCTTCTATAATATTATACTGACTTGAGCTATTAACCTCATTCAAATTCTCATCCCTGATAGACGTACCCCCGCCCCATTCATAATCAAAGCCGTACATAAGAAACTTATAATACGCATCCTTTTCGGGTGTAAACGTTGCCCATACATTGCCATAATTACCCTTTGAGAAGTCAACCGTTTTTCTGTCATTGACATTTAATACCAGAGTAAATACATAAAAATACACATATGCAGTATTACCATATTTGTCCTCTACTCTGCATTGATATTCGGCGCTTTCAGGCTCAACTGTAATACTGTTTTCCTCGCCTAAGCTTGTATTATTATCATTCTCTGTCCATTTAAAAGTAATTCCTTTCTCATCATCAGCATGAGCCTCTACTTCCAGCTTCGTGCTGCTGCCCGGTGCGGCATAAACATATTTAGAAGTCTGTTCAGTTCCCTTGACATAAGCCGTCAGATTGTTTTGTATTCTAATGTTATAATCAATATAATAATAATTCAGATTTTTGTCAGTTATCACACATCTGTATGTCGCAGGGCCTTCAACCTTTACATCAAGAGACGAACCTGTTTCATTTTCAATCCTCTGATAATTATCGTTATCGTCAAGATAATACCATGAATAGCTGATGTTCTCCGCTGTTGTCTTGGCTTTTAATGTTGCCGTGTCATTGATTTTTGCATACGCATCATAATTATTCTGTTCTTCGCCATTATTGACAGAAACAGTACCCTCACACTCAATATAAGTTCCTTCTGTTTCCTCGGCTATGCCCATTTCACGACGTTGATTACCATTACTGCCAAATGAAGATACCATAAAATACTGATCCGAATCATTGCTTAAAAATAAAGAATCCTGATTAAACATACCGTCTCCGACCCAACCATTATACGGATTGGAAAACCATTTATATTCCTTATTAAAGCGCAATACTTCACAGCCAGAGCTCCAAAGAATCCTATACTCCGCTTCCTTTTCCGGCTTATATCTTAAAACAACCTTTTTATCCTTGCTTCCTGTGTCATAAATAATTCCCATCTCAGCATCAATTATCTCATAATTGAACATGAAAAGCACCGATGCCTCGTTTCCATAGGCATCACTTACCGTAGCGACACAATAATCGGTATCTGCAGGAGCCGTAAACGAGGATTCCTGATTTGAGGTAGTTGAAGATGAGCTTCCCGATTCAGTCCGTTGGCAATACCTCCAGCTGATATTCACGTTTTCTACATCATTACCGTCATACTCTACTTCAAGAGTTTTTTCTTCAATGCCATTGCTTTTAACCGAAACAAAAGTATCCTTTGTACCCTTAGCATAGGCAACTAAACTATTATTTTGTTTTACATAGAAATATGCTCTAACCGAATTACCATATCGGTCAATTACCTCACATGTATAAGTATCCTTTCCGTCAATAACAGTATCCATGTAAGAATTATTATTCTCAATAATTCCGTTTTCATCATACCATTTATAGGTCAATCCTGTTTCGTCAATCGCGCTCACAGCAACACTCAGTGATATATTATCACCATTGTCGCCTGAAACATCAATCCTATTGTTTTTTGAAGTTTTTGAACTATATACCGGATGAACTTCAAGTTCATTCTCAACATACACATCGTAATGAATATTCAATCTATCACTAATATTCAAATTTCCTTCTTTATCAAAAGGTGTTACCCAGCAGATATATGATCCACTTAGATCAGTTTCATAAGCCTCACTTTTTGCTCCTTCAATCAAAGAACCATTTCTATCCCACTGCACATCATATCCGTATTCACAAGGATTTAACACTTTGATTTTCATTGTTTTTGTTTCACCGGGTTGAATATATGCACTGGTATAGGACCCCGTACTATCATCATAATAATCCATATTACCGGATTCATAATCATATGATAAAAACATTTTACCATACTTATCAAATTTCAAAGTACATTCAATTTCATCATTGTAACTATTAAAACAGAAATAATAAGTAATGTTTTTCTTCAACATCACATTGAAATCCGGATTTACCCAGGTACTCATGTTAAGGTCAGTTGTGGTTCCAAATCCCAAACCGATATAATAATCATCAGAATCAGTAGTATATAATGTATAACACCCATCCTCCTCAGGTGTGAAATAAAACCATTTGCTCTCATTTTTTATTTCCATAGAGAAGCCCGGGGAAAGCTCATACATATCTATTCCATCAATAGTTTGAGAAATATAGTCTTTTGCCTCGACCTTTTCAATTTTCATCCCCTCAAGCGGCATCTCCGTAATCATCATCACCAGGCATAATACCAATGCAACAATTCTTTTTACCAGTCTGTTCTTCATGTTTTCAATCCTTACCTTTTTTAATATTATATTTTTCAACTTATGGTTCGTCACCATAAGTATGATTTCACTTTGTATTACCACAAAAACTCAGCCTTATCGACATCATATCTCAGCACCATAAGGGCATCAGCCGAGTTGATTTCATTATCATTTCCACCTACGTTTCCTGCCAGTAGCTGGATCTGCTTTACATCCGTAAGCTTTTTTACATCATAACGCAGTATCTGCAAAGCATCTGCTGAGTCCACCTTGCCGTCAAGGTTGAAGTCTCCGGCTTTGACTACTACGACTTTTACTGCTGCGTCCATCTCAAAGCTGAACTTATATTCATCACCGGCTTTTGTCGCCTCAAGTCTCTCGTAGCTTTCACCATCATCTTTACTGATAAATACCCAGCATGTATCTGCAGAGCTTACCGAAAACTCAACATCTCCGGAATACTTTCCGCCATCCTCGATTCCGTTTACCGTAATGCCCGGCTCTTTCTTGTCATCATAAATATCAAGCGATAGCTCATATTCTTCTGTATTGGTTGCTGTCAGGGTATTTATTACGTCAAACCATATTGTTACGGTTTTTTCGCTTGAGGTCTCGGTTACTTCCGCTTTGTAGTAGGTGGTATTATTGCTTCCGTCGCCGGTTATCTGGACAGAGTCACCGGTTTCATTCATAAAGACACCATCCTTATACCATTTTACACTATACTTCACACCCTCGGGTCCGGCAACAATTCCAATTGTTTCCTTCTCTCCGGGTCCGAGCTTCATGCCATAACCTATATATGAATCATAAAGTTTATCATTCGGCATGGGATTGGCAATAAAGCTGTCGAATTTTATTGTTGTTTCAACATCATTTCCATGCTTATCTTCAAAATGTAATGTGTAGGTATAAAGCTTGTCAATTTTAACTGTGCTTTCACTTACTTTTCCATCCGCAGATACATTCTTTTTGGAAATGCTTGTGTAATTGAAGTCGGGATAGTAATATCCACCGTAATAACAAATGCCGTTCATATCATCTGAACTGACATCGATTTTAATGTTAGTGCTCTGTCCTTCCGGAACATATATCATACCGTTAAGGAATTTGCCAAGCCCGGATACGCTTAGTTTAAGAGTACTGCAGCTGATAAAAATATCCAGATATATCTGATTGCCCGAATCATCCTTGGCTACGATTTCATAATCAGTTTTATAATTGATATTCGTAACTGTAAATTTTCCGTTTTTCAGTGAAGCAACGGATTTATCGTTTTCATCAACATAAGAGCGGTCATGAAGATAAATGCTTACCTTGTCTTTATCCGGACCCTTAAGTTCGTAAGAAACACTGACAGAGCCGCCCGGCTTTACATTATATTGTGTAGAATAAAAAGCAGATGGTGCATACTCTGTGCCATCAAAAACAAGAGTAAAAGCAGGTTCATCCTCAGCTCTTGCAACATCCCAAAACACTACCATAGTAAAAACAACCACGGCAGCTAATGTAAGCCAAAACGTTTTTTTATTCTTTTTTATGCTCTCTGTCATTATTCAAAACCCTTCTACCACTCAAATTTCGTTTTCCCAACATCATATCTTAAAATCTGCAGTGCATCAGCGGAATCAAGTTCATCATCGTCTCCTGCAATATTCCCAGCCAAAAACTGAAGCTTTGTTATCTCTGTCAGCTTGCCGACATCATATCTCAGTATCTGCAGGGCATCAGCAGAATCCACCTTGCCGTCAAGGTTGAAATCGCCGGCTTTAACTACATATATATCAAATTTTTCACCCTTTGCCTCAAAAGTAAAGGCGGCAGTTTTCGGGGTGCCGGAGACATCGGAAGCATCTGACACATCGGAAGCATCATAGACCTCTCCGGTTCCGCCATCTATGAGATTTGCCTTAAGTCTTTCCAACGTTTCTCCACCGTCTTTACTCAGAAATACCATGCAGGCATCGGGACTTGAAACCGTAAAATCCACGTCTCCATAGCGTCTCTGGCCGTCAGCGATTCCGTCGACAACTATACTACGGTCATCTTCTGCCACATCGCCGGATTCACTATCCGTATTCGTTTCTCCATCATATACATGTACTCCCACCTCAGAGCACACCTCATCATTAAGCTTATAAACTATATATCCGTTAGCCACGCTGCTGGTCTTCTCCGGATTCTGCTTTCTTCTTCCAAGTGTTCCGTTCGGATCAAAAAAGCAAGGCAGCGGCATATAGGCCGCATGATGATACTGATACTGTTCATCAGTGTCCGGATCGCAGCCTATCGCCTGGTTATACCAGTCGGTATTATCCGTGACATTCAAGGTCGTAAGCACAGTCTTCTTTTTACGGGTGTCACCTGTCGCTCCGTTTAAGGATGTAAGCTCGGCCTGGGCAATATAATCCTTTCCAAGATAAGTCTTTACCGCATCCTGATCATAGGTTGCCGTCGGTGCACCGATTATTCCGATGTGTGTGATCGAGGTCTGAAAATATGCCGAAGAATTACTGTCCCACTGTATGAATACAATAATATCTCCTGCTGCAATCTTACCATCGTTATAGTCTTTCACAAGATCATTATAAACCGAAATCGAATAACCGCCGTTCTTCTCAGGCACCTTGTAACTTGCAAGCTTCCACTTTGATATCCAGTCTGTTTTTGTCGTGTCACCCGTCTTCCACCATTTGTTTGACGAGGCATCCGAGTAATAGGGTGTTGCCGGCTTACCAGCATTATATTTATAATGCCCCATATAGTAGGTCAGAAGCTCAGGTGAACCATGACCATATCTGATATAGCCCTTATCACCCGTCCATGTGTTATGGGAATCATAGCCCCAGTTTCTGAAATCTTCCGTAATCTCCGGACCGTAACCGCCATAATAAAGCACCGAACCGACAAAACCTGCACATGCATAGTAATCGGTCGAGGCAGTTCCGGTCACGTTCTGTTTGGTGTAGTCGAAATATGGTCTGTACAGACCATAATCCTGGATTGTGCTGATTATCCCTGCATAGTAAGGTCTTTCCGCAATCTTTTCCGGAATTCCGTTACTTACCGGGCCCTGGATATTTTTGTCTATCTCCGCGGCATCAGCGCCGCTTACCTGCTTTCCCTTATTGATAAGGGGCATCATTACAGTACCAAAAAGCAGCGCGGCGCCAAGAAACGCGGCAATCAGTTTTTTACCTTGTTTTAAGCCCTTCAATCTTTCCTACCACTGAAAATCAGCCTTACCTACATCATGCCTGAGCACCAGAAGTGCATCGGCAGAGTTGATCACCTGATCGTTTCCTCCTACATTTCCTGCAATAAGCTGAACTTCAGAAACATCGGTCAGCTTCTTTACATCATAACGCAGCATCTGAAGTGCATCCGCCGAGTCAACACTTCCGTCAAGAGTGAAATCACCGACCTTGACAACTACGATTTTGACGTCGGATCTTAAGGTTATACCATAGGTATATCCATCTACATTTCCACCACTTACCAAGCCTGCAATCCTTGTGTATGTTGCACCTCCGTCATCGCTCATAAGTACCATGCAGGCATCAGGACATGAAACGGTAAAGTTGACAAATCCCTTATATGAACCACCGTCTTCGATTCCGTTTACAGCTATCTGCTTGTCACCGGCCTTACTGTATACTGTAAATGATATCTTATGGTTTTCAGATACTTCTGTATCTTCTTCAAGACAAGCAGTAAACTTTCCTGCCTCTGATGCGCTGAATCTGAAATATATCGGCACATTCGGCTCAGTCACCTCAAATTCAAGATAGAAGTTCGAATCAGTATTTGACTTGTCTGAATTGAAAGTACCAAATTTATAATAATTACCCGCAGCCTTATAAATGGTTACATCACTGTCAATACTTCCGGTAGAATAAATCCTGTACGAACCCGCCTTCTCAGGAGTAAATGAATAATAGTATTCTTCGAAATAATCCTCCCAAAGCTCACGAACAGTTATTTCTTTCTGATCTCCAACCGAAATTGTTCCGGAAACATATACGAAAAAGAAGATTACATATTGCTCATTACCATATTTATCACTGATATAACACGTAAGCTCATTATCCATCTGAGGAACAGCCTCTATGCTGGTTCCGGTTCCGATCGTATCACCAAATTCTCTCCATACACATGTGATTCCGTCAGTATCATCCGCAGAATACTCTACCTCAAGCTTAGGAGCGGGATTTCCGGCAACATACGGAACAAGAACAAGATCTTCTCCGTCATTACCTTCAGTCTTGGTTCCCTTTGCCCATGCCTTTAAATGATTTTCCTTCTTTTCCAGCACTGTAAGAGTTATGGTATTGGCCTGTTCAGAATAGTATCCGTTGTAAATCATGTAAAAATACGTTTTTCCTGCCTTAAGGCTATATGACGAATCATCATCAGGATCATAATCAATTTCTTCGCTGTCATCATCAAAAAGCTGTCCTCTTGTAAACAACGAATCCCCACCAATTCTGAAAACATAATTTCCATCGTTTTCAGGCGTAAACGCAAACCATTTAGTGTCTCCGAATGCCATTGACTTGGTCTTTGTCTCACCAACATTTATTGCCGTTACATCACTTATTATATAGAAATTTACAAATTCCTTATTGTAATATTTATCAGAGACTGCACAGGTATATTGTGTCGAGAAAGGAGCCTGAACAGTAAGGCTGGTACCTGTACCCACTACCTGAAATTGACCATCCATCCATTCAACCGTAAGACCCGTATTATCCAGAGCGGAATATTCCACCTCAAAGGTAAGAGATTCGGTTCCGGGAGCGGGTATTACATTTTTCAAACTCTGCTCAGGTTTTCCCTTGACCCATGCCTTAAGCTCATTATCTACACTGACACTGTATTGTATAGATGCATGGTTTCCATATTTATCAAACACCATAAGCCTATAAGATGCATTCTCTGTTACAGTTACTTTAAGCGTAGAGCCTGTAGCACCCTCAACAAGAGAATTATTCTTAGTCCATTCATATGAGAGACCTGTTTTATCATCAGCAGTAACCACAGGTTCAAAAGTCACCTCTGTACCATACTTAGCCTTTATTGATGTTCCATCTTCAGTAGCAAAAGAAAGATTATTGTTCTTTTTCATCATGACGGTAAGTTCATATGCTTCCGTATCGGCTCCACCATATGACTGTCTGCCAAACTTATACCAGTAAGTCTTTCCGCCGGTAAGAGTATAGGTGTCATTGAACCTTGTAATTCCGCCATTGAACGAATTCCATATGGTCTTGTCTGCCTCAACCGGAACCCCGTCAAGACTCATCTTTCCTTCAAAAACCATATTCTTATCCAGGCATTCAAAAATATATGTTCCGTCAGTCTCCGGTGTAAAAGAGTAATAAACCTCATCACCTTGTCCGAACTCTCCTGTCTTGATCTCGTTGAGGGCTATCGGAATAAGTTCATTTACCACACTAAATGTAACCTTAACTTCATTATAATAATCATCTTTTACTGTACAGGTATACTCGGTATCGAAAGGAGCTGTAATTGTAAGGCTGCTTTCATTTCCGATAGAAATACCCCGGCTCTTGGATCTCCAGACATAAGATATATTACCTTTTTTAACTGTAGCCTCTACTTCAAGAGTAAGCTCATTCTGTCCGGATTTTACCGTAACATAGTCCGATGTTTTGTGATCGCTGCCCTTGATCCATGCATCAAACTCATTATCGAGTGTTATATTGAAATATGCAGTTGCCTGATTTCTGTATTTATCAGTCACAACACAAAGGTATTGTTCACCTTCTTCAACTTCCTTGGTAATTGTGATACTTGTTCCCGTTTCACCTTCAATTATCTGGTTTTCGTAATTTTCATACTTGTACCACTGATAAGTAAGTCCTGTAGTATCGTCACCCTTTGCAACAACCTCAAGTTTCCTGCTTGCATTAAGCTTTACAGCAATGTATACCCAGTTGGTATTATCCAGCTCTTCCAAAGGATAAATACGGAGATTGTTGTCTACCGTCGGATATACCTCAACCTTACAGTCAAAATAATCATTACTGAAGAAATCAAGATAATATGTATTTCCACCCTTAAGGGTATATTTTGAAATTATTATGCTTCCGTTATAGTCATTATCATCAACCTCAAGAACTGCCCCTTGAGAATCATACAAAGTACGTCCGGGTTGTGAATAGCCCCCTGTACTCTCAAGATGGAAAGCATACAGTCCGTCAGTTTCCGGGGTAAATGAGAACCAGTGTTCCGAAACAACAGGCGTAAAGGTAACAGGTTCGCATTCCTTAAGGACTGTGTAATCACTGATCACACGAAATACAATAGTATCTGCTTTGTTTCCGTAACCATCATCAACATCACAGAAATAATTACTTTTGAAAGGTTTCTGTACACTGAGCTTTGCGGTATCACCTGCTACAACCTCATCGTCATCATAGTAGTACCATTTATAGTTCACCTTTGAAGTATCATTTGCCGTAGCCTCTACTTCAAATTCAAGAGTATCATCAGTCGGCTTGAGAAATACGATAGAAGGGCTCTTTGCCTGAGCCGAAAAATTATTGTCGACAGTAAACTGATAATACATAGAGTCATAATTAAAGTATTTGTCAAAAGCGAAGCAGCAGACATCACTCACACTTGTTATAGTGGTACTGTAATTATCTTTATCACCCTTCTGAAGAATCTCACCTTTTGAATTTATCCAAACGCAATATACAATTTCCTGACCTTCCAGACTCTGAACCTCAAGATTTAAGGTATCGCCTGCCTGAACGGAAAGATCATATGAATATCTCTTATGTGTCTCAGCATCTTCAATTCCGAAGTCAGGATCATAATTATTTTCAACTATAGCAATCATGAAATTCTCTGCATCTTCTTCAAGCGAAGACTCATCAACGCAGACAAGCACCTCGGTTTCTTCATCAAAAGGATCCAAATAAGTAGTTCGTAAAGTAGTTTTATTGATTTCACCACCATATAAATCATACCAGTTTGGCAAGAAATAAGTCGTGGTCTCTGCATCAGCTACAACTTTGTATGCCACATTTTTACCGGCAACAAATCTGAACCAACGCTTATCATTTCCCTCTCTGTCAACATAATTGATTTTTCCTATTTCCAGATCGGTCACATTCTTCTTTGCAAGAAGAACTTCATAGCTTTCACCATCATCGTAGTTATTTGAGATATGGTAATAATATGTGTTTCCTGCTGTCAGATAATTACCCATGAAAAAATTACTGTTTTCGTCTGACAAATCATCCATGTTGTCAATAATGTTGTTTTCATCGTCATAAAGAGCTACATATGCATCAATATTCTCAGAATCTGACGAAATTTCGTAAATTCCACTGTTTTCCGGAACAAATGAAAACCAATTCGAAGTATTGGTACAATCGATTTCCGTAGTTCCAAGTGTAATCTCGTTTATTACTGCCTCTTCATTTACAGCATCATCCGGTACAACAGCCTTTGCCTTCTCCACCGGCCTGTACTCCGGAAACTGTGAAAACAGCATCACGGCACTCATCAGGGCTGCCGCTGCCCTCTTAAACTTGTTCTTCATAATATCCAAACCCCTTTCTGAAGTTTTTTATCACCTTATTACCAGCTGAAACTGGTTTTTCCTACATCATAACGTAATACCAAAAGTGCATCCGCAGAATTGATAAGCTGATCATTTCCTGCGACATTTCCTGCCACAAGCGAAAGTGCAGAAACATTTGTAAGCTTGTTTACATCATATCTTAATATCTGCAGTGCATCCGCAGAATCAACCTTCCCGTCAAGGTTGAAATCGCCTGCTTTAACGACAGTAACAATCGTGTCGCTGTCGACATTTACAACATAATAATATTCGTTGTAATAGTAATACCAACTACTATATGACAATCTGGTATAGGTCTTACCATTGTCTTTGCTTACGAACACCCAGCATACATCATCCGACGCAACTGTGAAACCTACATCTCCACTGTAGCAACCGTCTGTGCCATAAACATTTATTGTTTTAATTTCGCCGGGATCAACACTTTCAAACTTCAGCATGTGCCTTGTTTCATCCTTCTCAAGCGTAACGTTAAATTCAATTCCGGTCGCATATCTGTAGCTTCTTACTTCATAATAGTAGGTGGTACCTGCAGTAAGATAGGAATACTGATCAAAATTCGAATCTTCACCTGAATCATCATCACTTCCGATTGCGGTACCTTCTGAATCATAAATGGTCACATAGGTATCCTGATCACCCGAAGAATAAATCCTGTAGACAGCGCTTTCTGTAGGAGTAAATGAATACCATCTTGCTGTCCTGCCATCTGTCATTTCCGCAACGGTCTTTCCCGGACTTATTGCTTCTCCCCCGGGAACGACCTTTGCATTGACTGTAAAAGTATCCTTTAATACGGTGACCGTGATCACAGCGGTTCCGGGCCTTTTCGCGTTGATGATTCCCGATGAATTTATTGTCAGAACATTCGTTGAATCAACCGAGTATTTTGCATTCTGGCTGTCACTTATAAATGCAGAAACCGGAACCTGCGGATTGATCACAGGATTGTTTATCAGTTTGAAACTGTTCCCACACTTATCGCAGCCATATACATCATAATTGTAACAGTTTTCTTTACTTGTAGACTTCTTTTCCCAGCTATGACCTGTTGCAGGAACACTTTCCGGATATTCAAAGATTTCTCCGCAGACCGAGCACTTCTTACCGCTTGTATAACCAGATGTGGTACAGGTAGGTTCAACCTCACCATAGTCCACTATTGTATGATCCGGAGTAGTTATTGTAACAAGCACTTCATCACTTGCTGCAAGATATTCTGTAGAATTTTCACGATATCTGACAGCTATTTCATATTTCGTTTTGGGCTCAAGCTTGGTAAAAGTACCATAAGTAGTCCATGAGCCCCACTCTCCGTTCTTCTTTATTCTGTACTGATAGTTTCCGGAGAGGTTTGTGGTTATTTTATTTTCAATTACGGTAAAATCGGATGCCTTAACGACAGGTTCCTCCTGGGTGTCATAAACCCTGATTCCTTTATAACTGTTGATCCCACTTCCGTCAATCGCCTTTGCATAGATAGCTGTATAGCCCTTTGAAACCGCTATTACATTTCCATTATTATCTACTGTGGCAATTGCGGGACTACTCGAGTACCATAGCAATTCCTTAACAAATGCATCGTCAGGTTCAACCTCAGCATTTATTTTCACGGAATCATTTACGCCAAGGACAAGAATATTTGTATCAGCCGATAAGGTAATATTACTCACCTTCTTAGAATCTTCATCCATTACCACAGCCTTTACGGTGATTTTTGATGCAGGATTATACTTGGGATAGAAGGTCAGCTCGGCCACACCCGCTTTACCGCAGGTAAAATTGCCGGTCCATCTTGCATAATAATAATCCAAGGTAAAGCCTGTACATTTTATTATTGATTCATCGGAGCTTTCAACGACAATTGCGTTATTCTGAACTCCGTTATAGTATTGTTTGTTTTTCAGTCCAAGTCTGATTTTTGTCTCAGTTCCGGCAATAAAGTCATGAGCCAGATCTTTTCCGAACTCAATATCTTCCGAATCGTAATAGCTTTCACCCGGGATCAGATAAAATATCCGGGTAAAGCTCGGTATTTTTACATTGATTTTTTTTCCGCAGCCTAAGCATTCTGCAGTCGTTTCCTCCGCAAGTTCCTTTGCCGGCGTAATAACGTAGCTGTGTCCACCAACGTCGGCAGCATCAATCGTAACGGTAACTGCATTTTCCGGGTCATATTTCGGATAAGCAGTAATTGTAACATCTCCCGGTTTAAGCACGTCAAAAGTTGCTTTATAATAAGATGAGTAGTTTGTACCACTCTTAAATTTCACAACCGATTCATCGGAACTTTCGATCACAAGCTCGTTACAATCCGAAATGACATTTCCGGTATAATTATTCCAGAAAAATTCTATATAAAGAGTCTTTTCCGTTTCAACTGTAAATTCCGACGTGGCTCCGTATGAGATATTATCATCAGAGCAGTATGTTTTCCCTGTAAAATGAGGTATTGCCTCGGAAATCTCGTGACCGCAGCCTGAGCATTTTGATATCAGAGCGAGCGTACCGTCCTCCATGGTCTTTACAGACTTCGGCACATAGGTGTGACCACCCACATCCGCAACATCAACCGTAACCACTCTTTTAAGGGCGGGATAGCTTTTTGCATAAACCGTGACAGTAGCAAAGCCGATTTTTTTTGTTTTCATAATTCCCCTGGAATTAGTCTCAGGAGTATATTGAAGAATCGACGTATCCGATATTTCAACCACAAACTCTTCAAAGAGACCAAACTCGGCAGCGGAAGAGAAATTAATTCTGAATTCATATTCCTTTCCCTCTTCAAGCTCCACTTTGCTGGAACCTATACCATAATCTGAAGTTATTCTCCATGTAGGATAATCGAGACTTTTTATGGTCTTAAGCCCGCACCTTGAGCAAACACCGTCGGTCAGATCATGGCCAAGAGCTTCAACAATATTGGTTTTTTCAATAAAGCCACAAACCTTGCAGGTTCTGCCTGTATAACCATCATTTACACAGTCAGGTTCAACCACGGTGCTTTCACCGAATTCATGGGCAGGGCAAAGCTCATAGTACTGGTTTTTGAGATTCTCAAGCTTAAGTTTAGCATCCTCCACTGCCTTTGCAAATACTTCAGGATCAACAGTTTCATAATACTCGTTGTAGAGCTCTTTAAACTCATCAATTGTGTATAACGCATATGTATTGCTGTAACTTGAAGCATATGATGCATTGTAGCAGCTTGTTCCTTGATAGTTTGTAAAACCGATACCCATCACCTGTTCCTTTGACCAGAAAAGATTGGTATAGTGACCGGTTTCTCCTGAAGCATTTGACTTCACCTTCCATATATCACTTTCGGAAGTCAGTTCCGTCATTCCAAGTTCTTCCATAGATGCTTTAAAACTGCCTTTTTCACTGTACCAAATTGCACCGCTGATCCTAAAGGCGAGATTTTCACATGACCCATGATATAAAGTGTGGGTCATAGTTCCTGCACCTCTGTCTGCACCTGTCTGGGCAGCTGCCATAAAATAGAAATTGGTATAGGCCGGATTTCTTTTCATGCTTCCGACAAAAATATCGTCAGTTTCACGATAGTAATTGATGACATCTAAGGTATCAAACATCGTTTGGTAATTATCAAGGGATATGGCATCATATCTGTCACCCGTACAGGTCACCTTTCCGTTTCTTTTTGCAGGAAGACCAGTATCTTTATCTCCGATCCACTTTGAAAAATCCTCCTCCATGGCATCGGTAATTATTTTTCTGGCCTGCTCGAGATCAAATCTCTGCTTATCATTTATGTCAGTCTTAGCAAGCATATAATCGATAAAACCAAGTGATCCCTGGCTTTTCTTCTCTGCTGCATCTTCTTCTGCCTGAAGTGCGGCATCGTATTCAGCCTGGGCAGCATCGATTTTTTTCTTAAGGCTTGTCATAGTCTCAGCTGCATTTGCAACAGGCAGATTCCCTATCAGGTCAAAGAGCATAACAAAACACAGAAGTATTGAAACGATACTCCTGAAACATCTGATTTTATTATATTCATGTTTTCTTTCACCTGTCATTTTTACTTATCTTCCCTTCTCAGATTACCATTTAAAGCCGGTCTTTCCTACATCATATCTTAACACCTGAAGTGCATCGGCAGAATTGATAACGCTGTCATCTCCGCCTACATTTCCTGCAAGGAGCTGAAGTGCAGTAACATCTGTCAGCTTGCCAACATCGTAGCGAAGCATCTGCAGAGCATCCGCAGAATCAACTGCTCCATCAAGAGTGAAGTCACCTGCCTTAACGATTGCGATTTCAAAATCTTTATCGGCATCGAAGCTTAAAGAATAGCAATTTTCCGTAGCGGTTTCTGACGCTTTAAGTCTTGTATAGCTCTTTGCACCATCCTTCATTATGTAAACCCAGCAGGTATCCTTACTGGTTACGGTGAATTTTACGGTACCCGAGTAACTCTCTCCATTTTCAAGACCGGAAACAACAACTCCTGCCTTTTCATTTTCAAGAAGAGCAATTGTGTTTGCGTTCAGGGTGAGCTTATAGCCTGCAAGCAGGTTGATATCTGCAAAAATGTATCTGTCATTTTCGTCATAATCTGCAAGCTTCTGTGCAGAAGAATCAGGATATGCGTAAATGGTCACTTCATCGGTATATATCAGGCTGTCAAGCTTGTTAAATAAGGGACTGCTTCCGTAGAAGAACTCAATATCCTTATTGTAGATTACGATTTCATCAAAGTCAGTTCCGAAGAAAGCATAATAATTGACATCCGTGCACTTTGCAGAAATCACTGCTGTTTTCTCGGTTCCGCCTGCAAGATATTTATATAATACATTGGATTCTTTTTCATAGAGTGCCCCGTTTTCAAAATACAGGTTCGAATCAGCCGGAAGTGTAATTTCCGCAAGTGAGATATTCCAGAGGAATGCCATAGAATCAATATATTCCACTGTGTCGGGTACTGTGTAGCTCGTTGCAGTCTTTGCAGCAGGATAAGTGATAAGCTTCTTCATGTCCTTAGTATACAGCACGCCGTCCTTTGAAACATAGTGTGTATTTCCGCTTGCAACACTGATGGTTTCAAGATTCATGGTTCCGAAAGAATTTGTCATTACATATCCGAGGCTTGCCGGAAGAGAAAGTGTCGTAAGCGGAGCCTGAATATTATTTATGTTTCCGGAAATGTAATTGATGCCTTCCGAAAGCGTCAGTTTTTTGATTGCCGAGATTTCATAACCGTTTTTGATCTTACTTGCTATACCAACGTCAACGCCGCAAACATTGTATGTTACACCCTGATATGTTATTGTTGCGGGAATGGTAAGATTTTCCTTTTTGGCAAGCGTTTCCGAGATTCCGACAATCTCAACCTGCCTGTGAACACCATCATTCTGCATTACAACGAAAGTATAGTCACCGTTACTTAAATAATCATCCTCATAATATGAAGCCTGGGTATTGAAGGATTCGCGCGGAAGGATTCCGGAAACCGTGGGAACATAGTCCGTAGACGGAACCGAAGGAAGCACATACAGATAGTCGTTTCCTTCTGAACTGGGAGTAAAAGCTTTGTGGGACGCAGTAAATGACGTTCCTTTTGCATGGAATCTGTAGGTCATTCTGTAAGGAAAATCCTCCAGGTCGGTATCAAAATGTTCCCTTAAGTCCACATCCGACCAGGTAGGATCAAAGTAATAATAATTACCGTCGTCCATCTTTACCATGTTCCATGCATGTCTCTGCCAGATTGTACTGCCGTCAGCTTTTGATTCTCCGTAAACTATCACGTTCGGAATCTCAAGATAATTGAGCATCAGCTGCAGGCTCTTTGCGTAGCCTTCGCAGACTGCGGTATGATCATCGGCAAGGATACCGATGATGTTGTGGTCAGTAAAAAGATCACTCGGAACATAATCTGCATCATAGGCATATTCATTTCTCTGAGCCATCAGATATACCAATGCAGTTACCTTTGAGTAATTTGTGGTACAGTCTTTTATATAGTCAAAATATACTTCAATTTCAGCTTTGATTTTTTCATAGGCAGCCTGTCTGGCAGATGCCTGAGCATAGTCCGAAGCGCATCTCAGACTCAATTCTTCCATAGTCCAGGAAATCATTGAATCCATCCAGAAATAAAGCGGATGATCCAGTCTGTAAACAGCATAAACCTTCTGAATGTTATTGTTAAATGCAGAACCGCTGCCAAGTTTAAGGTCATTTATATCTACGTAAGCATATATATTGCCTGATTTAAAGCTTCCGTTCTCATCAAAAGCCTTTACCGCCTCGTCTATCCTCTCATAGAGAGTGGCAAGGTCATAGCTGGTATTATTTTTAAGATCCTGATAGCCATAGTCCGTACTGCACTTATCCGCAAAGCTGCCAAAGAGCTTCGAATATTCGATTTCTTCAAGATTTACGTCCGAAATCGTTGTAAGGCTTTTTGCAAAAGCGGCAGATACTATAGTTACCGCCATGGCTCCGGCGAGCAACAATGTTTTCAGTTTCTTCATTGTCATCGTCCTCCTTATATCAGTTTACAGGTACTTCTTCGCTGCATCAACCACATGTGAGACAAGTACCGAGGTTGTTACGCCTCCTACTCCTCCGGGTACCGGAGTGATTGCGGATACTACCGGCTCTACGGCCTCAAAATCCACATCGCCGCACATGTTTCCGTTCTCATCGACATTTATTCCGACATCGATCACGGTCTGGCCTGCGGAAACATAGTCCGCGCCGACGATCTTTGCCCTTCCTGCCGCAACTATCAGTATGTCTGCCTTCTTCGTGATCTCAGGCATGTTTACTGTTCTTGTATGGCAGATAGTAATCGTTGCATTCTCTTTCATGCACATCATTGCCACAGGTTTTCCGACAACGAGCGAACGTCCGATCACAACCACATTCTTTCCCTTAAGCTCATAACCATAGTATTTCAGTATTTCCATGCATGCCTGCGGGGTGCAGGGCGGATAGCCGACATTCTTACCGGTAAACACAGCACCTATCGAACGCTCGGTCATGCAGTCCACATCCTTTTCGGGCTTCAGTGCATTCTCTATTCTTTCAGCATCCAGATTTTTCGGAAGAGGCCTGAAGAGAAGGCAGCCATGGGTATTGTTGTCATTGTTTATTTTTTCGATTACCTGAAGGACATCCTCGGTCGTAACATCTGCGGGAAGCAGGTATTTGTCATAGGCAACGTCTAAGGTTTCACACCTTTTGACAGCGCCGCGCTCATAGGCAATGTCACTTTCATTCTCTCCCACTCTTACTATCGCAAGCCTGGGCTCTATGCCCTTTGCCTTCAGTTCATTTACATCTGCAATTATTCTCTCATTGAGACTTGCAGTTACTTCTTTTCCTAACAGTTTCTGTGCCATTTTTTACAGCCTTTCTTTTACTGAATTAAATATCTTTTCGGCCTTGGCGCCGTATTCTTCTATCATTTCGTTTGCCCTTCCCTCAAGTTCTGCCGCAAGGGAACGGTTCTGCATCGATGCAGTATTTATAAAGACATTGAGTGAGGCTCCGAGAAGTGCGGAACGGAGTGCGATAGCAGCTACTCCCGCATCGGAAATTGCAAGCTTTGAACCCTTGGCTGCAAATTCCGAAACGATGTCAACCGCCTCGCAGACGGTTTCCATTATCTCAAGAGGAGCAAGGCTTGCAGTTTCAAGCGCTGCCTCCATCACTCTTGTCCTTTCGGCCTTCTCTTCTTCGGTATCCTTCGGAAGTGCATATGCCAAAGCAAGCGGTGCAAAGCTTTCCGCATCCTTGTCGATCAGCTCCTGGAATTTTTCCGCAAGCCTTTCTGCCTTGAACATCAGGATTTTGATGTCCTCTTCAACATCGGCATATTTCTTCTTGCCGACGGTAAGGGATCCTACCATGTTTCCGAGTGCGATTCCGATGCTTCCTATCAGTGCCGAAGCACCACCACCGCCCGGAACCGGCTCCTTTGAAGAAAGTACCTGAATAAAGTCTTTGATTGTTTTTTCGTTGTAATTCATTGTTTTACTCTCCTGTCTTTTTCCTTTATCCGTCACCCGATTATCTCGGCGCTGTCAAGCACCACCGTAAACGGTCCGTCGTTTACAAGCTCAACCTTCATATCGGCACCGAAGCTTCCGGTTTCAGTTTTATATCCTGCTTCACGGCATTTTCCGATAATGTACTCATAGAGTGCATTTGCATGTTCCGGCTTGCCGGCATTGATGAATGAGGGGCGGTTGCCCTTCCTGCAGTCTGCGTAGAGTGTGAACTGCGAGATCAGAAGCAGCTCACCTCCGACGTCCTTAAGTGACAGGTTGGTTTTGCCGTTCTCATCCTCGAAAATCCGGAGGCCAAGCATCTTGGCCGTCATTCTTTCGGCGATCTGTTCGTTGTCGGTATCGGAAACTCCGATCAGGACCATGTAGCCTTTCCCGATCTCCCCGATTATTTTTCCGTCTACTTTTACGTTGGCGTGGGTAACGCGCTGGATTATGTATTTCATTATCTCTCTTAAACCCTCATCCGTCACCTTCGGTGACACCTTGTTTTAATAAAGCCTGAATTTTCTTATTACCCAGGAAGATATCCTATAAATCGGGCCTTCAAGTTTTTTGCGTGCATTTTTGAGCTCTTTTCTTATCTCGATGTGCTGAGGGCAATGCTTTTCGCATCTTCCGCATTCAACACAGTTTAAAGCTCCGGTACAGTTCTGCCTCAGGGCTGTGTTCATAAGGTGGTCTCTCAGGCTTGAAATGTAGCCTTCGGAAGCGCACATGTTATAGGACGAGAAAGTACCCGGAATGTCCACACCCTTAGGACACGGCATGCAGTAACCACAACCCGTACATCCGACCTTCATCTTGATATTGATAATGGCGAGAACTTTTTTGTAGAGCTTCATATCCCTTTCGGTAAGCTCTCCCACCTTTGCATCCGATGCGGTTGCACAATTTTCCTTTACCATCTTCACGGAATTCATTCCGGAAAGCACACAGGTCACTTCGGGCTGGTTCCAGAGCCAGCGGAAAGCCCAGTCGGCAGGTGAACGTTTTACAGGATATTTTTCAAGCAGTTTCTTCGCGCGCTCGGGAATGTTTACAAGCTTGCCGCCGCGTAAGGGCTCCATTATCACAACCGGTATTCCCTTTGCTGCTGCATATTTAAGGCCCCTTACGCCTGCCTGGGCATTTTCGTCCATGTAATTGTACTGTATCTGGCAAAAGTCCCAGTCATAGGCATCGATCAGCTTTATAAAGCCCTCGGTTCCTCCATGATAGGAAAAACCGACCTGTTTTATCTGGCCGCTTTTTCTCTTTTCATCAAGCCATTCCTTGATTCCGAGTCCGATCAGCCTTTCCCATGTCGCAACGTCGGTAAGCATGTGCATCAGATAATAATCCACGTGGTCCGTGCGGAGCCTTTCAAGCTCTTCTTCAAAAAACTTATCGGGATCTTCTTTTTTTCTTATCAGGTAGTGGGGAAGCTTAGTAGCAATATTGATTTTGTCGCGTATGTTGTTCTTTTCGAATATTTCACCGATCAGCGCTTCGCTTCCGGGATAAACATAAGCAGTATCATAGTAGTTTACACCGCGTCTGTAGGCTGCCATTATCTCACGTTCTGCCTTGTCAAAATCGATCTTTGAACCTTTTTTGGTAAACCTCATGCAGCCGAAGCCGAGCACCGATATTTTATTGCCGTAACGGTCTGTTCTGTATTGCATTTCACCCCTCCTCATGCTACTTATTATAATTAATAAATTTTAACATTTTTTTAAGATTCTGTCAATATTTTTGAGGTCTGTAATTCAGTTGTAATTTACTCTTAACAGTCCCGCAACAAACCCGTAATATTAAAGATTTCATTGACAAAACGGCACCGATGTTATATAATTTGACAAGTAATACAGATGCTTCCGTGGCTCAGTCGGTAGAGCGATTGATTCGTAATCAATAGATCGAGGGTTCGAGTCCCTTCGGAAGCTCTTTTATTTTATATTAAGGAGTACTATATGGGTCCTGCATTCTATGTTGTTTGCGCCATAGCATTCATCCTTTTGATAATGCTGATTGTCGTGATCAATAATTTAAATAAAATAAAAGGACAGCAGTCAAAAGCAGTGGATGACAACCGCAAGCTCATTACAAAGGTAAACCGCCTTGAAACCGACGCCCGCGAAGCCACGCATGCGAAGGATAACCTGCTGATCCAGTATGAAGAGCTCAAAGGTCTGTATGAGGATGTAAACCGCATTGCTTTTACCGACAAACTTACCGAGCTTCCGAATTACACGCAGTTCAATGATCTTTTTGAAGGCGTGATAATGACTCTTCGTGAGGGCGAGCTTGCTGCAGTATCGGTTATCAGGCTTTCAAACTATGACCGCATCACCAATTCCGCCGGACACATGGCAGGTGACGAGCTGATACTTGACTTTACCGCAAGACTTAAGTCCAATATCACTGACGATGATTTCATCGCCAGGATCGCTCCCGATGAACTTGCGATGATCTCCCAGAATTTCGACAATATTACGGAATATGAGGACAGGATGGCTGAGCTTTACAAAACGCTCCGCATGCCTTTCGAAAATTCTTCAAGAAACCTGATTCCCGAGGTATATATGGCATCTGCCATTGCTCCCCGTGACGGAAAGAATGTGCAGCTTCTCGGTCTCAATGTCCGCCTTGCCTTAAGCCACGCCATCAACGAGGGCGAGCCCAAGGTCTACAAATATGATAATTCGATGGCAAAGCAGGCAATGAAGCGCATGGAACTCAATGCTCTTCTGAACCAGACTGTTACGGACAATGGTTTCCACTATCTGTGCTCAGCCCAGATGGATCTAAGGACCTCACGTCCCGCAGCACTTGAGATCATCCCTGCACTTGATTCTCCTTCGCTCGGATGTCTCCTTCCCAATGACTATATCGATCCTTCGACAGACAATCTGATAGCCAAGAGGATATTCGCTCTTACCATCAGGGAAGCCTGCCATAAACAGAAAGTTTTTGACAATGCAGGATTCAATGATATCAATTTTGTAGTCGGCTGTCTTTCGGGACAGTTCATAGATGACGAGTTTGTAAAGATTGTATACAATGCTCTTGAAGAAAGCGATGCTACCCCTGCAAGAATACTGATTTCCATACCTGAAAAGGTCCTTCAGAAAAAGCCGGGTGAAACCATACAGCTGATGAGAAAACTTGAGAAGCTCGGCATCCGTTTCATACTTGATGAGTTTGGCGCAGGAGACTCTTCCTTGACTGCCCTTCTGAATGCACCCATCACTCTTGTAAGGCTTTCAGGTGCTTTATTTGACGGCGAAACAAGGATCAGTCCCGACAGGTTTTTATCATCGTTTACAGAGCTTGTCCACAGCTGGAAGCTTAAGCTTATCGCAAGCAATGTTGAATTCGCCGAGCAGGAAAACATGCTCAAAAAGTGCCATGCAGACTATGCTGAAGGTCAGCTCTACAGTGGCAATATGGAAGAAGAGCTTGCCCTTCAGTTCGTAAGAATGTCCTTAAAGTAAGTGCGGATTTGTCATTCCTTGAATGATGTTTTTAAAAAAGTGCCTCGATTTTTATTGCAGTTTTAATAATTTTGGCACTGTCATTTCTGTCATTTTGCAAATTGAATAAAACAGCAAAAAATAATAAAATCAGCGTATGCAGCGAACATGCCTGCATACGCTTTTTATTATCCAAACGGAGGTCAGAAATGAAAACATATGAAGAATTTACAGGGGAGCTATTGATGGAACTTAAAGGAGCCACCGAGACTGATTACTCCTATTCTTTCTCCGAAAGCCCGAGACTGAACGGAGTGATCATCCATACCCTGACAGTCACTAAAAAAGGGTGCAATATCTCACCCTGCATCCATCTGGACTATTTTTTTGATGAGTATAAAAACGGACGTGAAGCAGCCGATATCGCTAAGAGCATATCCGGAATAATCGAAATGCAGCCTTCCTTTTCAAAGCCTGTTCCGGATCTCAACTGGGAAAAGGTAAAGGACAACATCATCTATTCCCTCATCAATTACGACGCAAATCCCGATCTTATCTCCCGCCTGCCCCATTTCAGGCTGTCAGATCTTGCCGTCATTTTCAGGATAGATGCTTCCTTCATGGAATTTGACGGTTTTATCAATGTAAATCATGCACTGTTAAAGCTATTCAACAAGACCAAAGAAGAACTTCTCCTTACGGCAAAACAGAACATGAACAGGCTGCTGCCGTTACGGATAATAAAGATGAGCGAAATGCTCGGTGTTCCCACGCTTCCCGAAGAGAGCGAACTGCTGATATGCACAAACAGCGAGAAAAGTTATGGTGCTTCAGGGGTTTTATATGACGAACTTGGAAAACATCTTGAGTATGAAGAAGATACCGATTATTATATCATTCCCTCTTCCATTCATGAAACCCTGCTGCTTAAATGCAGGGATTATGGTGACGATCCAAGCGAGCTTAAAGAAATTGTGCGCTCAGTCAACATGAGCGAGGCTGTATCGGCCTCCGAATATCTTTCAGACAATGTTTACAGGTTATCATCATTACGCGAGGAATTCTCGTCGTTACTGCCTTCTATGTAGGCCTTAAGCGCCGGATCCGAATCCAGTGCCTTCCGGAACAGTCTGTTTACGGAATCCACGAGCTCCTTTACCCCAGGTTCCGCATTGATCACGCCCAGCACCTTGTTATAGGCAATTGCGGGGACAGGACCGTTCATAACATAGTATTTTTCTTCATTTTTAGTTACAAAAAGCTCGTCAAGGGATGGTATGGGAGTTTCAATATCCTTGAATTTCAGCTCATAATAAACATAGATCACATAGTCAAGCGGAGTTTCACCGTCAAGCATATATACATGGCGGACATTGATGCTATCCAAGTTTTTAAAATGTGCAAATACCCCGTCATTAAGGGAATCCGGGTCGCTTACAAGTTGGGAAAGCTTTGACATGTCTTCATTTTTCAGTGCAGAATAATATGAGGCCGCAAGAAGACGCACCATCTCCACATCACAGAGCCTGAGGCTGGTAGTTATACCGTCGTCATGCTTTTCGGTAATTGGCGTAGGTGTGATATAATAATGCTTTTCAGTACTGCTTTCATCATCCTTTTTTATCTCGCCGTCACTGCAGGCGGTAAGGAGGAAAAGGGTGAGCGCCAAAAGAAAAGCTATCGGTTTTGAGAGATGTTTTGGCATAATAGCGTGGGTCCCTCCTATCTGCATTGGAAGAAATGCCTCACTTCGATCGGCATTTCCTTGAATTAACCGCGTCAAGCGCCACGCGGACCGGCTGTCGTAACCCCTGCGGGCTTACGACAATGCATCCGAAGGGATTCGAACCCCCGTCCTTTGGCTTCGGAAGCCACTGCCCTATCCACTGAGCCACGGATGCATGTTCCCGTAAGGTCCGGACTTTGAACCTTACGGGATATAATTATTTTACATTTTTACTTTTCAGCATCTTCATCAAGCCCGTCTTCTTCTACGGGATCGAAGTCCGAAAGCTGCGATGCCTGTACATCAGGGAAAGCCGAAAGCATCGGCTCAATCTTCTCATGCTTAAGCACACGCCTTACATAGTTTGAAGTGATCTTTACCACTATCGGTGAAAGCACGACCACGCCTATAAGGTTGGGAAGTGCCATGAGACCGTTGAAGGTATCCGAAAGATCCCATGCAAGATCAAGTGACATTACGGCTCCGAAGTAAATTACTCCGACGAAAATGACCTTGTATATTACGGTCGATTTTGTTCCGAAAAGATATTCCCATGCCTTGCTGCCGTAGTGTGACCAGCCCAGCACTGTAGAAAATGCGAAGAGCAGGATTGCTATGGCGATAAAGCCCTCTCCCGCCTTGCCGAATATTTTTGAAAATGCCTCGGCAACAAGCGCTGTCTTTTCTTTTGTACTGTTCATTACTCCGGTTTCAAGATCAACAAGTCCGGATGAAAGAACTGCAAATGCTGTAAGTGAGCAAACCACGATGGTATCTGCAAATACCTCGAAGATACCCCACATACCCTGTCTTACAGGCTCTTTTACGTTTGAATTTGAATGTACCATAACGGATGATCCGAGACCTGCCTCGTTTGAGAAAACGCCTCGTTTCATACCCCAGGTAACTGCCAGCTTGACACCGGATCCGACGATACCGCCGCCTGCTGCCTTAAATCCGAAAGCCCCCTTGAATATAGCGGAGAATACCTCGCCGAACTTATCGATGTTTGCGATGCAGATGATAAGTGCGCCGATAACATAGGCAATTGCCATGAAAGGCACAAGCTTTTCTGTAACGCTTGCTATTCTCTTGAGACCACCTACGATAACAAGTGCTGCTAATACAAGCAGGACAACGCCTGTGATCCATGTAGGGATATCAAATGCGGAATCCATGTTGGTTGCGATCGAATTGATCTGGCTCATGTTACCGATACCAAAGGATGCGATAACACAGAAGCAAGAGAAAAGTATTGCAAGTATCATTCCGATATGCTTGCAGTTTTTCTTTGCACCAAGTCCGTCGCGAAGATAATACATTGCGCCGCCGGACCACTCATTGTTTTCGTTCTTCCTTCTGTAGTAGATACCGAGCACGTTTTCGGAATAGTTCGTCATCATGCCGAAGAAGGCTACTATCCACATCCAGAAAATTGAGCCCGGGCCGCCGAGTGCGATAGCGGCTGCAACACCGGCAATGTTACCTGTACCGATAGTTGCTGCAAGTGCGGTACAAAGTGACTGGAACTGTGAGATCGACTTGTCATGCTTTTCGGTATGGGCAGTTACATGCTTGTCACCGAAAATTCCGCCGATTGTTTTCTTCATCCAGTGCCCGATGTGCGTGATCTGAAAGAACCTGGTAAGAAGAGTCATGAGAACGCCGGTTCCTACCAAAAGCACCAGCATGGGAAGTCCCCAGACGATCTCGTTTACCTTTGCATTCTTATCAGCGATGAAATCCAGCACTGAATTGAGGTAAATTCCATTCATCAGTTATTCTCCTCATTTTCTTTTATTTTTCCGGGTATAACCTTTATCCCGTTGACGGTCACCCCGTCATCAAGCGGGATGACGATACAGCGTCTCCCGTCTATGATCTTTGTTTCAAGCAGCTCTGCTTCAAGCGGTGAGCATTTTATCTCAACCCTCGAAGTCTTTACCTTAAGCTTTGAGGTGTCTACTATATTGTTGGCCTGAAGCGTAGCTTTTTTACCGATGGTCTCATCATAGCACTTGTCGAACTTTTCAAGCTTTTCATCGGTTACACCGCTTTCGGAAAGAATATCCATCACCTCGGTTTTTTCAAAAACTACGGGTCCGGGTTCCTCCTTCTTTTCTTCGACAAGCTCATTGACCTTTTCCTGGATAAGCCTTACGGTATCAAAAGCGCACTCTTCTGCGAGGCTGCTTTCGAGTATGTCCTTAAAGCTTTCCTTCTGGGTTCCGGCCGTCATCGGCTTCACGGTGCCGAGCACGCTTTCTATAAAGCTTTCATTGATTTCCTCGGCCTTTTTTGAGTAATAGAGCAGGGAATGTATGTCTGTGCTTCTGTCATTGAAAGCAGGAAAAAGAAAACCGTTTATGGGCTTTTCAACCACCCAGTCGCGGTCCCTTGCGGCAAAAACACCTGCAAGCGGATCATAGGAAAGCGCAGCCTTGTCAAGCTCGACAGGGCATATGCAGCAGAGTATATATTCATATATCTCATCCGACGAATCCTCAAGCTCAAGGCCGTCCGTCGTTCTTCCGGGCACATCATAGCTTGCATGGACAAGGAGTATCAGATAGTTTCCGGTATACTCGTAGGAATCTATCACCCTGTCATAAAAACGCTCAAGCAGCTCCTGATCTTTAAGCCCGGAATCCCTGAGCTTAAGCAGCTCTGCCTGAGTGCCTCCTTCTTCCTCCGTTTCCAGAGGAAATTCCATATTCAGAAGATTCCTGCCGATAGTACCCGAAAGCGCCTTCGAGAAGAATTCAAAATATTTGAAGGTCTCCTCCTCGGGAAGTGCAAGGAAGGTATTGTTAAGACTTGCAATCTTCTGTTTTTCTCCGCCGACATAGCAGCCGGCGATCTTACTTATCGTGCTGGCCTTATGGGTCAGCTGTTTCTTTATTTCGGCAATTTCTTTTTTTATCATTATTCTTCGGAACCTTCCTCTTCCGAATTATCTGACAGACCAAGTCCTTCCATCAGTTCATCCAGTGTCATCCTTACCGGATGTGTATGAAAATCAAAAACAAAATCAAAGGCATCGGGAAGCTTGTCCGCGATCCTCAGCACGTTTTCCATAGCCATTCTCATGAACGGAACCTTGTTCTTTTTCTCCTGGTCGGAAAATTCCTCTACCTTTGAGTAACAGGGAAGGATTTTTTCACCGGTCTTCGAATTCTGCAGAAAAAGAGGTGAAAACTTCACCTTTGAAAGATCCAGCTGTGAGGGATCTTTTGATGCTTTCAGCTTTTCAATCTCCGAAGGAGCAAATTCAAAATGCATGGGAATATATACCTGGGTTTCCTTCAATGCCGAAACCAGGCTTTCCTTGTTTTTCTCGCTCGGCTCCGAATGCTGTCTTTCAAGCATGATGTTAAAAACCGTTTCTCTCTCTTTTTCGGCATCACTAAGCTGAAGCCCTCCTACCATTTGTGCCTGCATATTATTATGTCCTCTCTCTAATATTTGATATCTTTATCATAGTAACCCTTGCGGATGATCTCTGTCACTTCCACCTTGCTTAAAGGCATGTCAAAGAAATAGCCCTGGACATTTTCACAGCCGCATCTGTCAAGGAAGGCAATCTGCTCTTCGGTTTCGACACCCTCTGTGATGACCTCCATGTTATAGGCTTTTGCAAGGTCGATTATGCTCTTTACAAGAAGCTCATCCTGCTCGGTAAATTCCTTCAGGTCGATGAAGGAACGGTCGATCTTAAGCACGTCGGCATTAAGGCTCTTCAGAAGGTTAAGCGATGAATAGCCTGTACCGAAATCGTCGATGGATACCTTTATTCCGTGCTGCTTCATTCTTCCGATAAAGTCGGCAAGGAAGTTGAACTCCGCATTGTCAACTGTTTCGGTAACCTCTATTTCAACCTTTGAATGATCAACATGGTACTCATCGAGAACCGCTGCGATCTCATCTGCAATATTCTCGGTTGTCAGGTTTCGTCTCGAAAGGTTTACCGATACACACGGAACATCTATGCCCATGCTTTCCCAACGCTTGATGTCCCTGCATACCTGACGGAGCATCGAACGGTCAAGCTCTATTATCGAACTGGAATCCTCAAGTATGCCGACAAAACGGTCGGGCCTTATCACCTCTCCGTCAGTCTCCCATCTTACCAAGGCTTCCATTCCTATTATCTTCTTTGTTTTGATATTGACCTTCGGCTGATAGTATGCGACAAACTCATGCATGTCTATCGCCTTGCCAAATTTTGCCCTTACCTGATTCGAATAATGCTGCTTCTCGCCCATCTCCTCATTGTAGTAAACAAAAGGATGATGAGGATATTTTTTGGCATTGTTCTTGGCATCCGACGCACGCTCTACCGCAGTCTGGATAGCGGTCCTTGTTTCGATCATGTAGATGCCCGCATAGCAGGATAGTTCAAAATGAACCCTGAGGTTTCCATCCTTTATGTCAACAGGAACCTTCTTTATTTCGCTCAGGAAATTCTCCAGATTTTTCTTTTTCAGCAGGACGTTGAAATTATCACCGCCGAAACGGGTAACAATCTCGCCCTCTTTTATCATTCCGGACAGCTTATGGGCATACTTTATGAGGACCGATGTACCGACATCAAAGGGCACGGTCTGGTTTACAAACTTGAAATTGTTTATGTTCAGAGCCACAACGCAGTAATCCGTGATCTTGAATTCGCCAAAAAGTTTCTCACCGAAATCAAGGAAGGTCTGCATGTTCGGAAGGCCTGTGTCGGTATCCCTGTTCATCATGTCGATGAAACCGGAACCAAGCTTTGCACGGCTGACATAGAGACATACCATCTCACACAGCCACTTTGCCTTCTGTATCTGGATATCCTCCGGATAAAGGCTCATTATCGTTATTCCGCAGCGGATTGTCTCTCCGTCGGGCATTACGCACTCATAGGAGATGCCGTCAAATTCGGGTCCCTCGGTCTCATAGACCGTAAGGTGTGTAACCCTTGCAACATCTAACTCGCTTACACCTGCGGGTATGGTCTCGATCTCGATCCTTTTTGCGTTTACTTGCTTTGCGCTGTCCACAATGTTCTTACTGAGTCTTGCTACCAGCGTGCTCATGTCGAAGGCTTCATTGAGATCGGCCATCATGCTTACTACGTTCCTGAAATCAGTAACCGCCTGATCCGGCACGTAGGATTTTTCTTCATTAAGTTCCATACATTATTTCTCCGATATCGTTCATTTTTCCTTATTATTCTAAGAGTATACCACATCTTACGCGGTTTGAAAACAAAAAACATCAATAATAACAAAAATTTCACTTGTAAAGAAGGCATTTTTGCTGTAAAATACGGACTGTTGACTTTAATTATCAAGGAAAGAAAAAAATGACCAATACAGAAACCGAAATCAGAAAAAGAAGAACCTTTGCGATAATCTCCCACCCGGATGCCGGTAAAACCACACTTACCGAAAAGCTGCTGCTTTACGGAGGTGCGATCAACCTTGCAGGCTCGGTAAAGGGAAGAAAGACGGCAAGACACGCAGTTTCCGACTGGATGGAGATTGAAAAGGAACGTGGTATTTCCGTTACCTCTTCGGTCATGCAGTTCAATTACGGCGGCTACTGCATCAATATACTCGATACTCCGGGTCACCAGGATTTCTCGGAGGATACCTACCGTACACTGATGGCTGCAGATTCCGCAGTCATGGTAATCGATGCCTCAAAGGGTGTTGAGAAACAGACCATCAAGCTTTTCAAGGTCTGCGTGCTCAGGCATATTCCGATTTTCACTTTCATAAACAAGATGGACCGTGAAGCAAACGATCCTTTCGAGCTTCTCAGTGACATCGAAAACGTGCTCGGAATACAGACCTGCCCTATCAACTGGCCGATAGGAAGCGGCAAGGAATTTGCCGGAACCTATGACCGTAACACAAGGGATATCTCACTTTTCACCGCCGCTGACAGTGGTCAGAGGGAGGTTGCGACCGAAACCATATCGGTTGACGATCCCGGATGTTCCGCCCGTATCGGTGCACATGCCTATGAAAAGCTTACCGAGGACATCGAGCTTCTTGATGGTGCCAGCGAGGAATTTGATATTGACAAGGTCAGCGCAGGAAAGCTTTCACCGGTATTTTTCGGTTCTGCACTTACAAATTTCGGCGTAAAGACCTTCCTGGAGCACTTCCTCGACATGACCTATTCGCCCCTGCCCCGCAATTCAAGCATCGGTGAGATAGATCCTTTCCGTGAGGATTTCTCAGCTTTTGTTTTCAAAATCCAGGCAAACATGAACAAGGCGCACCGCGACCGTATCGCTTTCATGAGAATATGCTCGGGCAAGTTTGACGCCGGTATGGAAGTAAATCATGTACAGGGCGGAAGGAAAGTCAAGCTTTCTCAGCCCCAGCAGATGATGGCACAGGAAAGACATATAGTTGAGGAGGCCTATGCTGGCGATATCATCGGTGTTTTCGATCCAGGCATTTTTGCCATCGGAGACACTCTCACAACCTCAAACGAAAAATTTGAATTCGAAGGAATACCTACCTTCGCTCCCGAGCATTTCGCACGCTGCCGTCAGGCTGATACGATGAAACGTAAGCAGTTCATGAAGGGCATCACCCAGATTGCCCAGGAGGGTGCAATCCAGATTTTCCAGGAAGCCAACACCGGCATGGAGGAAATCATCGTCGGCGTTGTCGGCGTGCTGCAGTTCGACGTGCTCCAGTACAGGCTTAAAAATGAGTACAATGTTGAGATCGCGCTCGACCCGCTGCCCTATGAGCATATAAGATGGGTATCAAATCCTGAGAAATTCCCGCTCGCACAGATCAACGGGCCTTCAGACATGAAGAAGATTGTGGATTTAAAGGGAAATCCCCTGCTCATCTTTATCAATGCCTGGTCGGTCGGAATGTGTCTTGACCGCAACAAAGGTCTTGAACTCGCCGAGTTCGGTAAAAACTAAAAACAAGCATTTAAAAAGCTCTCCGGATTATTGTTCCGGAGAGCTTTTTTTGAGGAGATGCTCTGAATCTTTCTTAGTGATTTGCTGTGCTTAACACATGGTTTTTCGCAGGTTCTACAGAAAGCTCCCTGTCTCTTGCGAGGAAGAAAAGGGCAATCGTGTCGGGTCCTACATGGGATCCGGTGCAGAGGTCGTAGCTGGTGATGATGATATCCTTCACCTTTACGGCATTTCTGATTTCCTTTGCGCACTCAAGCGCATCCTCATAAGCATCGGCATGGGCAATTCCCACGATCTGCTCTTCTGGATCCATGATGTTCGAGATCAGAAGTCCGATAATGGTCTGCAGGGATTTTCTCCTGCCTCTTACTTTTCCGAATTCGACTATGAAACCGTCCTTGTCACCTCTGAGTATAGGCTTGATATTTAAAAGGTTTCCGGCAATTGCCTTGTAATTCTTTATTCTGCCGGTTCTTGCAAGATATTTGAGATTGTCGACGGTAAAGAGCCCGTTCATTTTCGGCACATCCCGCTCTATCCTGTCGGCAGCTTCGTCAACATTTTTACCTTCCGCACGCATTATGGAAGCGGTTATCGCATGAAGTCCTGAACCGAGGGAGGCATTCTTCGCATCAACAACGCGGATCTTCCTCTCGGGAAATTCCTCCGAAAGCTCTTCTGCCGCAAGCCTTGCAGCATTATAGGTACCGCTTATTCCGCTTGAAATACTGATATAAAGCAGATCTTTGCCTTCTTCAAGTACCTTTCTGAAATTTTCCATAAACTCTGCTGTATTGATAAGTGAAGTGCTTGTCTTTGCTCCTTTTCTCATAGCGCCATAGAATTTTGCGCCCTCAAGTCTTTCTTCAAGAGGAGCAAGCTCAGGATTATAGCAACGTATCTCATTGCCGTCCACAAGTTCCCTGAAGCTCAGCACATTGATATCATATTCTTTTGCTTTTACTGCGGGAAGGTTTCCGCCGGAATCTATAAAAATTTTAAAACTCATGACAATTCTCCTTTTTCCTACACGCAAATAGCGCCCACATTTGTCTATCATTATACGTGGTTTTCAATACTATGTCAAGGGTTTTTCAATATTTTTTCAGATATTATTTATTTCTACGAACTTTAGAAATCGTTTTCTTACAGTTTCCAGAGCTCCTGCTGTTTTACATACTGTTCATTAAGAAAATCCGCCACTGCCTGTATGCCTTCCTCGGTAAAAGGAAAGTCCGCAGTCTGCTTCAGTTTTTCATCGGTTTTCGCAAAAATATAGGGACCGGGCCAGTATACTACCTCGAAGTATGCGGTATTCTGCTCGTTCTCGTCGGTTTTTTCGCGGCGGCCGATACGGTAGTTCATGTTCCCGCAACTGCCGTAGAAGTCGGTTTTTTTGTAGAAATTCAGTGCAAGGAAGTCCTTGCGGGTTATGGGATCGGCTTTCATTTCATTTCTCACTTATTAAAAATTTTATTATGTTATCAGTTTCGATGCTTGCCCGGGCCTCACAAAACCCCATGCTTCTCATTAGCGCAAGCCCTGCGGTATTGTCTTTTTTTACAAACAGCACGGGTTTTTTTATGTCCATCATCTCGCAAAGCTCCAGCGCGGATTCCACAAGCATGCTTCCGTAGCCCTTACGTCTCTCAGACGGTCTGATCGCGTAACCGAAGGTACCTATTCTTTCCGCCTCTTCTCCCTTACGGATATTGAGCATCCCGACCAGCCTGCCGTCTTTTTCCCTGATATACAGGAAAGTAAGAGAAGGACCGCCGCATACGTCGTCTCTTACGTCCTCTCCGTTTTCCGAAAATTCCGCATAATAATCACTTACGGCAGCCCTGTATTTCTCACTGTAGTTTTCGAGAAGCATTATTTCATCCACGTTTGTCCCTTGCAGCCTTTCTGGCCATCTTTACCTCGTACATTCTCTCGTCAGCCTTTCTCATGATGCCTTCAAGGCTTTCCACCTTGGGATCGGCAACATAGAAGCCGCAGCTGCATTCAACGACATACGGAAGTCCGCTGCTGATGTTATATTCCTCGAGGAATTCGTTCATCCTGCCGATAAATTCCTCACCGGCAGATGCATCATCGCAGAAATCCATCATGAAATATTCGTCACCGCCGATCCTTGAAAGCACAGCTTTTCTCCTGGCTGCGGCATATTTCATGGCTTTTGCGATCATGGTTATCGCATTGTCACCCTGTTCATGGCCGAAATTGTCGTTTACATATTTCAGCCTGTCAAGGTCGATTGCTACGCCTAAGATCATCTTGCCCTTTTCCTTCGCCCTCTGTATCATCTTCTTCGCATCCCTGTAGAGACCAAAACGGTTATGAAGACCTGTAAGATTATCACTCACATACATGCTGTCAAGCTTGTTGATCAGGTGGCGCATCTCACGGCGCATGTAGAAATCACCGATGGTATAGGAAACAGTTGCCATCAGAGTACACAACATTGCAAGCTGGTCGGCACATTTTGTCTCGTCAACAGCCGCAAAACCTATTATCATGTTCTGGTAGTAACTGGGAACAAGCGTAATGAACACAGGGTCATCACCGGAGCCCTCGAACATGTTCCGGAGGAATGACCTGGTCTTAAGCTCAAAACTCTGGTAACCGAATTCATTTTCCCTCCAGCTGTAGCATACCAGATCCTCGGAATATATTTCCTTATTCATTACCTGGTCGAGATTGTCCCTGAGTTCGCTTTCGTTAAGATTGATTATATCCTTGTTTACATAATAGTCAAACCACGAAAACCTGAAGCTTCCGAGATATTTGAACATAATATCGAAAATATCATTTACATCCCTTACGGACGCAAAATCCCTGGTCATATCGATATGATAGGAATTGAAGAGATCCCTGTCATTGATCATATTATTCATGGTTTTATAGAAGCTGTTGAAGCCAAGCTCGTTGGTTTCTATGCATCCACAGCTCTGTCCCATGATAAGTTCGGGTTCAAGGAATATTTCCTTATCGGTCTTCTCACCATCCGCTGCCGCTACTGCAACCTCAAGTGCTTTTGCACCGGAATATTTGATCGCTCGTCTGCAGGTCGTAAGAGACGGAATATATACCTGGCCTTCCCTGATGCCGTCAAAGCCTGCGACAAGGCAGTCCTCGGGCACCCTTACGCCTATGGAATTCAGATATGCAATCACCTCGATCGCCATTATGTCATTTGCGCAGACAACAGCCTCCGGCACTCCGTCGGCATTTACCATGTCCCTTATTACCTCGACAGCCTTGGTGTAGAATTCACCATAGCCTATGCGCTTTGGCTCAACCGGGATTCCGTTTTCTTTAAGGACTTTTCTGTTGGCAGTGATTCTTTCCTCGGACTGACGGTTGCCTTTGAAGCCACTGATAAAATTCACTTTTTTGCAGCCGTGGTGCTCTACTATGTGCCTTACAACCAGCTCCATACCCGAAGTATCGTCATATTTCACGCATGAGCAGTCATCATCCGCGTCATCGATATCAATGACCGGGATACCTTTATCGGTAGCCTTTTTGACAAGTTCCTTCTTTATATCTTCATTGAGGAAAGTCTCGCCCATGATGATCAGAGCATCAAAAACATCTATCTCATGTCCGAAAAATACCGAAGACTCGCCCCTGATTACGCTTTTTTCAATTTTTTCGGTCTGATTGTAACGCAGCTTCGTAGCAAGGCTGTGGAAAACAACCACGTTGCAGTCAAGCTCTTTTGCACGTTCCTTTATTCCCTGGATGATCGTGCCATGGAGCTGTCCGTCATTTCCGCTTACAAATACGCCTATGTTTTTTCTTCCCATTTTAACCCCCTGCCTTTACTTACAGCCTTATTTATCCAAGTATATCCAGTTCCTCAAGCCATACTGCCGAGCTTGCATCGCTTGGCATTCTCCAGTCTCCTCTCGGCGACAGGCAGATACTTCCGACCTTTACACCGTCAGGCATGCAGCTGCGTTTGAACTGCTGGCTGAAGAAACGACGGTAGAATGTTTTTAACCATTTGAGTATCACTGCGTCCTCAAACTCATCCTTGAAGGCTGTCTGGGCCATCCTGTAGATTTTTGAGGGTGTGAAACCAAAACGCATCATGTTGTAGAGGAAGAAATCGTGAAGTATGTAAGGTCCGACCACATCCTCTGTCTTCTGTGCGATCACGCCGCTTTCGTCCGGAGGCAGAAGCTCAGGACTGATCGGGGTGTCGATAATATCTTTAAGTATAGCTGCACTTCCCTCGAAAACATCATATTCGCTGATACTGTCTATCATCCACTTGATAAGTGTTTTCGGTATGCTGGCATTTACGCCGTACATGCTCATCTGGTCGGCATTGTAGGTACACCAGCCGAGGGCAAGCTCCGAAAGGTCGCCCGTTCCGACAACAAGACCGCCCACCTTACCGGCATAGTCCATCAGAACCTGGGTTCTTTCACGTGCCTGAAGGTTTTCATAGGTTACGGAATGGTCGTTAAGGTCATAGTCTATGTCCCTTGCATGTACCGTGCAGGCTTCTTTTATATTGATTTCCTTACATGTTATGCCGAGTGTTTCCATCAGCTTAAGGGAGTTGTTATAGGTCCTGTCCGTCGTTCCGAAGGCAGGCATAGTGATTCCATGCACATCGGTAAGCGGTCTTTCAAGCTCACGTACTGCCTGTACCGAAACAAGCAGGGCAAGTGTGGAATCAAGTCCGCCCGAAACACCGACAACGGGCTTTGCTCCCGTTACTTTCAGTCTTTTTACAAGTCCCGCAACCTGCATTTCGAAGATGTTCATGCAGCGTTTGTAACGGTCTGCACGTGCGGACGGAACGAAGGGCATGCGGTTAAGTCTTGCAAAATCACCTTCACCCGAAAGCAGATCCTCGCTGTTGATCTCGATATAGCGGAACTTCTCAGTCCCGGCATATAAAGCAGCGGTATCCTTGAAGCTCTTGTTGAGCATTCTGTCATGTATCGATTTTCCGATATCAATATCGGCGGTTATCATGTAGTCCGAATCGATCAGTTTTTCATTTTCTTTTATTATGCTTCCGTTCTCAGCAATGATTGAATTACCGGAGAAGATCAGGTCGGTTGTAGACTCTGTGCTTCCGGCTGAGGTATATACATAGCCGCACAGGTTTCTTCCCGACTGGTTTGCAACGAGCTGTCTTCTGTATTCCCTTTTGGCAATGGTCTCGTTGCTTGCGGAAAGGTTCAGTATCAGCTCAGCACCGCCTAAAGCGAGCATGGTGCTCGGAGGAAGCGGAGTCCAGAGGTCCTCACATATTTCTATTCCGAAATTGACACTTCCGTTTATCGAAAAGATCAGGTTGCGTCCGATGGGGATTTCGTAGTCTTCCTTGTGGAAGATTTCAAGCTCTGCGGCGCTGATGTTTTCGCGTGTAAGCTCCGCACCCGATGAAAACCAGCGTTTCTCATAGAACTCCGAATAGTTGGGAAGGAAGGTTTTCGGAACGATGCCGTAAAGCTTTCCGTTCCTTATCACGCAGGCACAGTTGTAGAGCTGGCCGTTTATTTTTACAGGAGCACCGACGACTATGATCAGTTTGTGTCTGCGGCTTGCCATTACTATCCTTGATACCGCCTCCATGCTCTTCGCAAGAAGTGATTTCTGGAAGAAAAGGTCGGCACAGGTATAGCCCGTGATTGAAAGCTCGGGGAAAACAACTATGTCTGAGCCCGTTGCCTCTGCCTCAAGTATCTTGGTTGATATTTCCTGAATATTGAAATCCGTATCGGCTACCCTGATATCCGGCACTGCCGAAGAAACCCTGATATAATCGTACATGCTTTGTACCTCTCTTAGTAATTTCAGTCACTGGGAAATGTTTTGTAAAAAAGAAAACGCAGGCGAACCTGCGTTTAAATCTTTTTTTAATAATAAGGAGAATGAACGGTACCGAACTCTCATTCGGCATCTTCGTTGTCTTTATAATACAACAAGATTATTGACTTTTTATGTCAATTATGTAACAATTTGGTGAACTTTAGTTCATATTCCGTTCATATTTCATGAGTATATTACTCATCCTTCTCCTCAGCAGCATCCTTAAGCTCTTCCGCAAGTTCCTCTACCTTATCTGCTGCTGCATCTGTTGCATCCTCTGCTGCATCCTCAAGATCGTCATCAAGATCATCAAAATCATAATCATCAGCTTCCTGAGCCTTCTTGTTCTGAAGATACTTGTAGACACCTACTCCTGCTGCGGCACCGATTGCCAGACCCAAAAAAGTTCTTTTTTTCATTACTGTTACCTCCATAAGATAAAAATTTATTTTTTAACGGAGTATCACTCCTCCGTTTTTCTCAAATCTGAGCTCCATGCGAAGCTTACTGCCGAAAGCCCGAGATCACTGAATCTCTTTTCCTCGGCTGCCTTCTTCTCTTCGGCTGCCTTTCTGGCTTCTTCTATGCGTTTTTCCTCTTCTGCACGTTTTTCGGCCTCAGCCTTTAAAATGGCGTCAACCTCTTTCTGTTTCAATGAAAGACTGTCTTTTTCGCCCTCGAGCTTTTCCCTTGCGATCAGAAGCTCTTCCCTTTCGGTTGCAAGTGCCAGCTTTTCATCCTTAAGCTCCTGTTCTCTTTCCTCGCTTTCGGATCTGAAGCGGTCTTCCTCCCTGCGAAGTCTTTCCCTTGCTGCCTTCTGGTTTTCTTCTATTTTGCTGAGCTGGTCCTTTACCAAGCGAAGCTCGTCCTCTTTCTGTGCGAGAATGGAGTTCTTCTTTTCGAGCAGCTCACTCTTCTTTGCAAGCTCCTCGCTTCTTCTGGCATTTTCGTCAGCCTTTCTTCTGTTCTCGGCTTCCTCGTTTGCCCTCTTTTCCTCGCGCATTGCAGTTACAACGGCACTGGCTGCCGCCTTTGCAAGCCTTTCTGTCTTCTGTTCTTCCGTTTCCTCGCTTGCTTTGGTCTCAAGCTTCAGCTTCTCTGCCGCAAGCACCCTTTCCTCAAGCTCTGAAGTTAAAAGTGCAAGCTTTTCGAAGACAGCGCCCATGGCATTAACCTTGTTATCGATCATTTCTTCACGTTCACGAAGCTTGTTTTCAAGCACGGGTGACATTTCATAGGGCACCTGCTTTTCAACTGTAAAGGTTTCCACCTGTATCTCGTTCCGCCTGACGTTCATACCAAAGTAGCAGAACATAAACACTCCGGCGGCAAGCATTATATATCCGATTTTTTCATCCACCGAAAATCCGATCTTATCGAAAACTCCCGTTCCTGCCAGTACGCCGAAGGCAGCGATGATAAAACCCGTTGCCATTCCAAAGATCGCGAACCTGTTGGTCACACGCTTTGAAACAATATTCTGTCTTTCTTCAGTCACTGTTCTGGTAGCTATGCTGTCCACAATGTCCTGATTATCGCTCATTCATACCTCCATGCTGCCGGCAAAACTGCCGGACGTTCGTAAAACGTTCTTAATAAGAGTACCACATTTTTGCGAAAATTCCAAGTAGAAATTCAAGCTTTTCAAAAATATTATATTGAACATCTGATAAATGGAAAAAAACATTGCAATTTTCCTGACTTTAATATAAATTAGTATCAAGAGGATAGTACAGGAGGTGTTACAATGAAATTACATGTCAATCAGCTGGGTTATTACCCTGCAGGCATCAAACAGGCAGTTTTGGAGAAAACCGATGACCTTTCCTTTCCGGTAAACATTAAAAATCCGGCGGGAAAGACAGTCTTTTCTTTTGATGATATATCATTTACAGAAGACAGGGCATCCGGAACAACCTCCGGAATACTTGATTTTTCGTCCCTTTCGGAATGCGGAAAGTATTCTTTTGAGCTTTCCGACGGCACTCTCATTCCCTTTGAAATCAGTGCTGATCCGAACGCGGATCTTTTCTTCGATGCCCAGAAAATGTTCTATTTCCAGCGCTGCGGCTGCGAGCTCAAAAAGGAATATGCAGGCATTTTCACACACAAAGCCTGCCATACGAAGAAAGTAAAATATCTTTATGAAGACAGAGAGGTTGAATGCAGCGGAGGCTGGCATGATGCGGGCGACTACGGCCGTTATGTGACTGCAGGTGCGGTTGCGGTCGGTCATCTGCTCTATGCCTATGAGCTTGTGCCCGAGGCCTTTGCAAAAAGTCTGAACATTCCCGAAAGCGGAAACGGAATACCTGACATCCTTAACGAAGTGAAATATGAGCTTGACTGGTTCCTTAAAATGCAGGAGGCGGACGGAAGCGTTCACCATAAGTGTACTTCAATGTACCATACGGACTTTCTGATGCCCGAAGATGATCCCCTGCCCTTCATTATCACTCCCATAAGCTCGCTTGCAACCGCTGATTTTGCTGCAACCTGCGCATTGGGAGCAAGGATATACCGTAAATTTGACGAACAGTACGCGGAAAAGCTTGCAAAAGCAGCAGAAAGCGCAGGCAGATGGCTCCTTAACAATCCCGGCTTCCTTTTCAAAAATCCCGAAGGGGTATATACCGGAGATTACCGTGACATAAGCGACCGCGACGAAAGATTCTGGGCTGCGGTCGAGCTTTACAGGCTGAATGGGGACAAAGCCTTCCATGATATTGTGAAAACAGGGATTGAAGTAAAGGAATTCTCCCTTACAGGACTTGGCTGGGAAGAAGTAGGCGGCCTCGGTACCCTCGGCATACTCTGCGACAGATCCGCCACCTTCGAAATAGACATATATAAAGCCGCAAGGAACATCTGGCTCGGTGCCGCAGGATATTTCCTTGACATAGTAAACTCAAATCCTTTCTCGACAGCAATGAAGCCCGAGGAATTCCAGTGGGGAAGCAACCTCGAGGTGCTTTCGAAGGCCATACTTTTAAACTATGCAGGAAAACTTTCCGGAGAAAAGAAATATATCGATGCTTCGCTCCGCCAGCTTGACTACATACTCGGTGCCAACCCGCTTGACCAGAGCTATGTGACAGGCTACGGCACAAAGCCTTTGATGAATCCCCACAACCGTCCCACATTTTCCGACGGCATTGTGGAACCTATCCCCGGCTATGTTTCCGGAGGTCCGAACCGCAACCGTGCCGACCCGGACGCAAAAGAGCAGATCCCCGAGGGAACTGCTCCTATGAAATGCTTTATAGATAACTGGAAATCATATTCCACAAACGAGATTACCATTTACTGGAATTCTCCGCTTGTGCTGTTACTTGCCCTGCTCGCAGGCGAGTTTGACAATACGGCTCGTACCTAGACGGTCGGCCCCGGCAAGTATCATATCTTCGGCATCCCGAAGTGAAGAAATACCGCCCGCAGCCTTGACTTTCAGTTCGGGCGACGAATACTTTCTTAAAAGCCTTACATCCTCCACGGTTGCTCCCGATTTTGAGAAGCCCGTGGAGGTTTTTATATAGTCCGCTCCGGACTCGCTCACTATCCTGCACATAAGTATCTTCTCTTCTTCGGTAAGCAGGCAGGTTTCGATGATGACCTTGAGGATTTTTCCGGGCACTGCTGTCCTCACTGCCTTTATTTCATCAAGCACATATTCACCGCACCCTTCTTTAAGCACCCCGATATTTATCACCATATCGATCTCGTCGGCACCGTTTTCAGCGGCCTCCCTTGCCTGAAAAACTTTTGTTTCCGTAGTTTCATAGCCATTCGGAAAACCTATTACGGTACATATTTTCACCCTGCCTCCGGCATATTCCGAAGCTTTTTTTACAAAGCATGAGGGAATGCAGACCGACGCGGTATGATAGGCTATGCCTTCGTCCACTATTTTCTTTATCTGCTCCCATGTACTTTCAGGCTTAAGCAGGGTATGATCACATTTTTCAAGTATTTCCTTAATATCCATCAGAATACCCCCAGATGTTCAAGCAGAATCTTTACACCGATAGCGATCAGGATCACTCCTCCGGTAATCTGTGCGATCTTTCGGTTCTTTGAACCGAATTTTGCACCTATTGAAATTCCGCAGAACGAAAAAACAAAAGTGGTGCAGGTAATTATCAGTGCGCCGAGGAAAAGATTGGCATAGGCAGAGGCACTTATTATCTTTAACGTAACCACAGCAAAGGTGATTCCTACCGCAAGGGCATCGATGCTTGTGGCTATCGCCATCGCAAACATAATGCCGAAGCCCATCCCGGGATTTACCTCCTCATCCTTTCCGAAAGCCTCACGGAGCATGTTGGCACCGATAAGTCCTAAAAGTATGAAAGCAATCCAGTGATCGAAGCTTTCTATCAGGTTGCTGCAGTTCTTTCCGAGAAAATACCCTATCACGGGCATCACTCCCTGAAAAATACCGAACCACAGACCTGCAAGCAGATTATCTTTGATTTTTGGTTTTTGTATTGCAAGTCCCTTGCAGATTGAAACCGCAAAGGCATCCATTGAAAGACCGACCGCAAGGATCAGAAGTTCCGCCAGATGCATGTCATGATCACCTTACTTTCCCATTGCATTGAAATAGTCATCGACGCTCTTGTACATACCGTTGGTAAGTCTTTCTATCGTTCCGTCGGTACCGTACTTGCTGATCATGACGGTAAGGTAAACAAATATGATCACGATCAGAAGCACGACAGTGATCAGCATGCCTTTTGCAAAATTCTTTCTTTCGGTGCTTCCCTTCTTACCGAAGGCCCATACACAGGTTATTATCAGCCATACTATCCAGAGAAGCGGTATGAAAAGGCAGGCGAAATAAAGCACCCAGCCTATTGGGGACATTGCTCTTTTCTCCTCGTCGGCCCTCATTATTTCAGCTCTTCTTGCATCATATTCCACAGAATCTCCGGACATATATGAGTTCGACATAGCACCGGTCTCATAGGATCCTCTGTCAGTCACGGCTGAGCTCTGTACCAACGGAGCCTGGCCAGCCGGTTTACTGTAATTATTACTAAATCCTTCCCTGAAGGAATGTCCGCAGTAATAGCAGAAATTCACATCATCATCAAGTTCTCTTCCGCAGCTTGGGCAGATCATAGTTTTTCCTCCCGTTTTATAATTTACAGTAGAGTATACCACATTTTTTCCGGAATTACACTATAAATATAAAAAAGGTGGATTTTTTTATGAAAAAGTGATATATTTATTGTATGCGCAGCTGCGTCATGGAAAGGAAAGAAAAATGTCTGCGAACAGCAATGGACTCAAGATAATAATAGTAGGTGCCGGTAAGGTCGGCGAAACCCTTACCGCCCAGCTAATAAAGGAAAAACATGACATTACCGTCATCGACCAGAGTTCCGAGGCGATCAGCCGCATCACCGGAATGTACGACGTGATGGGTGTTATCGGCAACGGTGCAAGCTACAATGTGCAGATGGAGGCAGGAATCGAAAATACCGACCTTCTGATCGCCGTAACCGATTCCGACGAGCTCAATCTTCTCACCTGTACCGTCGCAAGGCAGGTTGCGGGCTGCTCGGCCATTGCCAGGGTCCGTACTCCGGACTATAATTCCGAGGCAGACTACCTCCGTGACAAGCTGGGTCTTGCCATGATAATAAATCCCGAGCTTGAAGCAGCAAGGGAGGCTGCAAGGATACTCTATCTTCCGACTGCGCTTGAAGTCGGATCCTTTGCCCATGGTCAGGCCGAGATCATCAAGTTCAAGGTTCCCGAGGGTTCCACTCTTGACGGTCTTTCCCTGATCGAACTCACCAAAATGATCAAAAACAGAATAAATGTGTGCGTTGTTGTACGTAATGAGGAGATCATCATACCCGACGGACGTTTTGTGATCAATTCGGGCGATGTGCTTTCCTTTGTATGCCAGCACAAGCGTGTTCGTGCCTTCCTTGACGAAATCGGAATCAAGACCAGGCAGGTAAAGAACACAATGATCATCGGAGGCGGAAAGGCAGGCTTCTATCTCGCCAAATTCCTCATTTCGATGGGCATTTCGGTAAAAATAATCGAAAGGGACCGCGGACGTTGTGAAGAGCTTGCAGAGCTTCTTCCGAAGGCGATAATAATTAACGGAGACGGCACGAACGAAGAGCTGCTCCGCGAGGAAGGTGTCGAAACCGTACAGTCCTTCGTTCCGCTTACCGGTATCGACGAAGTAAACGTAATACTCACACTCTTTGCAAGAAGGGTTTCGCAAGCAAAGGTAATCACCAAAATTTCCCACATGGGCTTTACAGGAGTGCTCGACTCACTTGATCTCGGCTCGGTAATATATCCCAAGTTCATTACCTCCGAGGCCATCATTGCCTATGTCCGTGCAAAAAGCAATTCCCAGGGTACCAATATCGATACCCTCTACCATATGTACGACCACCGCGTCGAGGCTATCGAGTTCAGCGTCGAAAAGCCTTCGAAGGTTACAGGCACAATGCTCAAGGATCTTTCCCTCAAGCAAAACCTCCTCGTATCCTTCATAAACCGTGACGGACACATCATCCTGCCCGGCGGTTTTGACGAGATCAGGGTCGGAGATACCGTAATGATAGTTACGACCCATGAAGGACTCAGCGAAATAGACGATATTCTGGCATAAGCCGGCAAAAAGAGATAACAATCATGAACTTTTCCATTATCCGGTACATTATCGGAATGCTTCTTAAAACCGAATCGGTACTGCTTCTTCTCCCGACGACAGTTTCTCTGATCTATCATGAGAAATACGGCGTATATTATCTGGGAGTGGCTGCATTCTGTGCGCTCCTAGGCTTTCTTCTCAACATCAAAAAGCCCAAGAGCAACGTATTCTATCTGAAGGAAGGCTGTGTCGCAACCGCACTCTCATGGATCACTCTTTCCTTCTTCGGTGCCCTTCCCTTCAGGCTTTCGGGCGAAATCCCCTCCTTTGTGGACGCGCTTTTTGAAACGGTATCCGGCTTTACGACAACCGGTGCCAGCATACTTAACGATGTCGAGGCACTTTCCCATACCGCACTCTTCTGGCGAAGCTTTACGCACTGGATAGGCGGAATGGGTGTTCTTGTGTTCATCCTTGCGATACTTCCGATGACGGGCGCAAGCGACATGAACCTGATGAAAGCCGAATCCCCCGGTCCCTCGGTCGGAAAGCTCGTTCCCAAGATCAAACAGACAGCAAGAATACTCTATATCATATATTTCGGCATGACAATACTCGAGATGGTGCTTCTGATCTGCGGCAGAATGCCGGTTTTCCACTCCATCTGCCTCTCCTTCGGTACTGCGGGTACCGGTGGTTTCGGCATACTGAACAGCTCGGTCGGAAGCTACTCGGCCTACTGCCAGTGGACGATCACGATATTCATGATCCTTTTCGGAGTCAACTTCAACTTCTACTACTACCTGCTCTACAGGCAGGTCAAAAAAGCCCTCACGATGGAGGAAGTAAAACACTATCTCTGTGTTATACTTGCAGCCACTGTAATAATATGCATAAACGTTGCCGACCGGTTCGGCTCCATTTTTACCGCAATCCGCCACTCTGCCTTCCAGGTAGGCTCGATCATTACGACCACCGGTTATTCGACGGTTGATTTTGATATGTGGCCCTCACTCAGCAAGGGCGTGCTTGTGCTTCTCATGTTCATCGGTGCCTGTGCGGGTTCTACCGGCGGCGGTATCAAGGTATCGCGAATAATGATCATGATAAAGTCCATGTTCATCGAGCTGACCACCTATATCCATCCGAAGAGCGTGAAGAAATTAAAAATGGACGGTAAATCCGTCGATTCCGACACGATTCGTTCCGTCCATGTTTATTTCACAACATTTATGATTATTTTTACCGCCTCGATCTTTGCGGTTTCCTTTGAGGGACATGACCTTGTCACCAACTTCACGGCAATCGCCGCGACGATAAACAACATCGGCCCCGGCCTTAACCTTGTCGGTCCGGCAAGAAACTTCTCCTTCTGGAGCAAGCCTTCAAAGTTCGTAATGATCTTTGACATGCTGGCCGGAAGACTCGAGCTTTTCCCTATGCTCATCATCTTCCATCCTACCGTAATCAAAGGTTTCTTTGCAAGCCTCGGATCTCCTAAAAAGGCCGAGCAGTAATTACTTCTGAACTTCTTTTATCAGAGCCATGATTATTTCCACAGCATCGCTGGTCTTGGATTTATTCATGGCTTCTTTATATTTATCCTGTTCATTATAGACCTCATCAATGGTCTTTACAAGTAAGTCGGGAGTAATGGTCTCCTCGGGAAGCACCTTTGAAAAGCCCTGTTTTTCAAAGGACTCGGCATTCAGTATCTGGTCTCCGCGGCTTGCTTTTGCAGGAAGGGGAATAAGGATATTGGGTTTTCTTAAAGCAAGAAGCTCAAAAATCGCATTTGCTCCGGCACGTGAAAGCACGACATCCGCTGCCGCAAGCATATCCTTCATTTCCTTGTCGCAGTACTCTATCTGCTTATAGCCTGCACGGTCGTTAAACGACTCATCTGCCTTGCCTTTTCCGCAGAGGTGGATCACATTATATTTCTTAAGCAGGGTATCAAGCGATTTTCTTACCGCTTCATTTACCGCTACCGCCCCCGTACTTCCGCCGACTACCAGGAGCACAGGCTTATCCTTAAGCGCTGCATCAGTAAAACCGCAGAACGCAAGTGCCTCTTCCTTAGATCCGGTAAAAAGTTCCTTTCTTATCGGGGTTCCGGTGTGGACACCCTTATTCTTCGGAAGGTATTTAATGGTCTCAGGGAAATTGCAGCAGACCTTTGTTGCCCTTCTGATACTGATTTTATTTGCAAGTCCGGGGGTCATGTCGGATTCATGGATGATGGTCGGCACCTTGCAGCGCTTTGCCGCATATACAACCGGTACCGAAACAAAGCCTCCCTTTGAGAAACATACATCGGGCTTTAATTTCTTGATTATCTTCCTTGCCTCATAACAACCCTTGTTAACCCTGAACGGATCAGTGAAATTCTTCCACGAATGGTAACGGCGAAGCTTTCCCGACGAGATCGGATAATAGGTGATTCCTAAGTTTTCTATCAGTTCCCTTTCGATTCCGTCGTGTGAACCCATATAATAGATTTCATAACCCTCTTCCTTCAGCCTGTCCATCAGGGCGATGTTGGGGGTAACGTGTCCGGCGGTTCCTCCGCCTGTAAGCAGTATTTTCTTCATTGCTGCCCTTTCCGGTGATCACACCTTATTTTTTATCAAAACACTCGAATTATTATAAATCATATTTGTGAAATTATCAATTATCTTTTTTTCCAAAAATACTATTATTTTACAGAGTTTTATGGTAAACTATTAATGTTGTGGTTTTACGCAATAAGGATTTAAGGATTAAGGTTTTCGGAGGCTTCATGAAAAACATTTCATATAAATATGACAATCTTCAGATTCCCGGAGGCGGATATGTGACGGGCTTTTGCTTTCATCCGGCTGTTCCCGGTATTCTGTATGCAAGAACCGACATCGGCGGCTGCTACCGCTATGATTTTGGTGAAGATAAATGGATAAGCCTGGTTGAACATGTGACCCACTTTGACATGAGCGAGACCTTTCCCCTTGCAATAGCACTTGATCCCAAGGATCCTGCGGTTTTATATGTTGCAAGCGGTATGGGACATGAGAAATTCGGAAGATATCCCAACGGTTATTTTACGGTATCAAAGGATTACGGAAAAACCTTTACGCATATCTCGGATTTTCCCTGCCATGTACATGGGAACGCTCCCGGACGCGGCACCGGAACCAGAATGCTTGTTGACCCCGTAAATTCCGATATTATCTGGTTTGCATCACAGGAAGGCGGACTGATCAAAAGTAATGACAGGGGAAAAAGCTGGGAAACAATAAATGTACGCGCTTCCGAAAATGACGAGGCAGAATTAAATCTCAGCTTCGTATGGGTTGCTCCGAACGGAAAAACCGTTGTTGTTGCCGCAGACGGACTGGGCGAGAAAAAGACCCGTACAGAAAGAAAGCACTCGCTCTACGTTTCCTACAACGCGGGAGAAAGCTGGGAAGAGCTTTCCGAACCTTCCCCTAGAGAAAAAAATGTATCAGACGTGCGTGGCTATGTGGGACACCGCTATGCCTTTGACGGAAAATATTTTTATGTGACTATGAATTCGACCGGTCCCTGGTCGTACATCAAAAGCTACAGCTGTGACTGTGGCGATGTGACAGACGGAAGGGTTGTGCGCTATGAGGTGGATGAAAACTATCATCTGTCCGGCATGACCGACATTACCCCGTTCCTTCCCGAGGATATGTGCACACCGGAATCTGCAAGGACAGGCTTCGGTGGAATAGGCACTACACCCGAACTTCCGGGCTACGTCATCTGCTCCTCGCTCTGTTCAAAAACCGAGGACTTCATCGTTGTTTCAGAGGACTACGGAAACACCTGGCGTAAGGATCTACAGGGCCTTCACGTTGGACGCATGCGCTTCAACGCCTCCTACATGAAGCCCGAATATAACGGCGGCGGATCACTTGTACACTGGTTTTCCGATGTAAAGATCAATCCTTTCAATGCCGACCAGGTATTTGTAAATACAGGCACGGGTGTATTTGCGTCGCTTAACCATACAAAGCCCGACTACTTCTGGTCCGATCACTGTAAAGGCATAGAAGAAACCGTGCATCTCAACGTTTATGCACCTGTCTGCGGAAGCATAATCGCACTTGACATCGTGGGCGACCTCGGAGGTTTTGTATTTACCGAGCTGGATAACCCCTGTGAAAATTCCTTCGCGGACGAAAAGGGCGACCGTTACATCACTTCGATAAATGCGGACTACCCCGACACGATTCCGGATGTTTTCGTTGCAACACCAAGAGGCAACTGGACAGGAAAAACCTGCGGCGGTGTGGTATATTCCGATGACGCCGGAAAAACTCTCCGCCATCTTTCGATGCCCTACGGGCTTTCCGAAAAGATTGATGAGAGGCTAAAGGAAATTTCAAGACCGAATGTAAATGCCGGCTGGGTAGCAATATCCTCCGACGGAAAAAAGCTTATATGGACACTTGCGGACGGAATAATGCTTCCGACCGACTGCGTGCTGTACTCCGACGATCTGGGCGACAGCTGGAAGCGCTCCAAAGTCATTTCACTTCCGGACTCTCCCGCTCCGAAGTTTCTTAAGCCCTTCTTTGACCGCGTAAATCCTTCGCTTGCTTTCGGTTTCGGCGAGGATTCAAGACTTTATGTAAGCACGGACTGTGGAAAAAGCTTTTATGAGAAGGAAAGACCCGAAATCCTTCCCGTCACCCTTCTTTCCGGCATTGATGCGATGTGCACCGTCGAAATCAGGGGAATCTCCGGAAATACCGGTTCCTTTATCATGGCCATGGGCGAGCCCGGGCTATTCAGGCTTGACTATTCTTTGGAAAATGACCGTTTTACCGTAGAAAAGCTTAGCAAAGAAAATGATGCTGTGTACTGCGTAGGCCTCGGAATCCTTCCGGGCACCGATGAATATATAAATAATGACAAGGCTCTTTATGTCTGTGCGACGATAGATAATGTTTTCGGATTCTACCGCAGCTTCGACTACGGAAAGACCTGGGAAAAGATCAATGATGAAAGCCAGATGTTCGGCGAGATAAAGAGTATAGATGCAGACAAGAAAGTTTTCGGAAGATATTTTATCGCAACCGGAACCAGAGGCCTCAAATACGGAGAGGGAATTTAAAGAGATGAGTAAAGAATTCAACAGAGAAGAAATACTTAAGAAAGCATCGATCCTTATCGACGCCATGCCATATATCAGGGATTTTGCGGGCAAGATCGTCGTAATATGCCTTAGCCTCAGCAAAATGCCTTCCGAGGAAGCTGAAATTTCCATGATGCAGGACATTGCCCTGCTCCAGTCGATCGGAATGAAACCGATAGTCGTTCATGACTGCAAGAACAAAGCCGACCGCTACCGCGAGAATAAGCGCATAGCAAAGGAAATCGAGCACTGCAAGGTAAAAGCCATCGGTGTCTGCGGAATTGACTTCCAGACCCTTAACATTTCCATGCAGAATGACTATATTCCCGTTATCACTCCGAACGATGTCGATACCGAGGACAAGCTCATCTATCCCGAGGATACTGCCTGCGAGATCGCTGTCGGTCTCGGTGCCGAAAAGCTGGTATTCCTTTCCGAAGATGCCGGTATTTTCGATGACGGAAAGCTTCTTCCGATGGTAATGCGTAACGAAGCCGAAAACCTTCTCAAAAAGGGTGCCTATGGCGAGGCTTTTGCAAGGAGACTTAAAAACTCCCTCATCGCGATCGACAAGGGAGTAGGAAGGGCTCATATAATTGATTGTAAGGTTGAGCACGGACTGCTTCTCGAATTCTTCTCGGTTGACGGCATCGGAACCGTCATCATGAAGGACCACTCAAAGTACTATCCTCATGAGAAAAACTTCCGCTTTTAAAGTCCGATCTCACCGCATGCGACCGCTGCCGATTTCATCGCAAGGTCGGTCATCTTTTCAAAGCTCATGCTGTGCGATATCGAATATGCAATGGCAGCTACCATGCTGTCACCGGCGCCGAGCGTGGACTTGATGTCCTTATCTTCAACCTCCGGTGCGCAGAAAGCCTTGTTTTTGCCGTCGTTGAAGTATGCGCCGTCTTTTCCGAGCGAAACGCAGACAAGTCTTACACCAGCCTTTAAAAATTCCTCGGCACATTTCTCTACGAATTCCTTATAGTCTTCGGGGATCACTCCGTCAAAGTTTTCATATTTATATTCGTAAAGCTCATAAATATTGGGTTTTATCGCATATGGTACAGCCTTCATGCCTTCTTTAAGGGCATCTCCGTAGGTATCAAGTATTGCGATGGCACCCTTACTTTTTACACGTTCGATAAGCCTGCGGTAGATATCACTTCCGATTCCTCTGGGAAGGGATCCTGAGAACACGAAAATATTTCCGCTTCTGGCATATTTGTCCATTACCGTAAAAAGCTGTGCAATGTCCTTTTCCTTAAGCTCGGGTCCGGGCTCGTTGATCTCGGTCATCTCGGTTCCCGAAATGATCTTGATGTTCGTACGGCTTTCACCGGGTATCATTATCTGCTCTGTCCTTATGCCTTTGATCGCAAGCTTACCTGCGATCGCAATTCCGTTGCTTCCTCCGAAAAGAGTGACTGCGATGTTGGGCTCTCCTGCCTGCTTAAGGACTATCGAAACATTAATTCCCTTGCCGCCCGGGGTAAGTGTCGAGTCCACAACCCTGTTCGTGGCACCCTGCCTGAATTTATTTACATACAGGGTTTTATCGATTGACGGATTCATTGTTACAGTAATTATCATAAAAACCTCTTAATTACTTATTTTCCGTAGTAGTTCTTTCTCAGATACGGTGAAAGCGAAAGCTTTCCGGTCAGTATGCTGGCATAAAAATCGTCTATCAGCTCTACCGCTCTTGCGACCTCTTCTCCCATAAGCTCATACATCTTTGCGACATATCTTGCTGCAAGCTGGCTCCTGTCCTTACTCATGAAGAACGACGCAACCTTGCTGCCGAAGCCTGCCTTATCCATTATTTTGATCATGGTATTTCTGATAACAGGATTTCTTTTTGAGGTTCCGACATAGAGTGCCTTCATGCAGACCATACCGAAGTGGAAATCCGCGGGTGAAAGGTCTTTATAGAACCTTGACGCTATCTCTGCAGTCTTTACCGAGACCGGCAGGTGTGCATGTGCGGGGTAAGTGAGGGCATCATGACCGTCTGAAAGAAGCGCATAACGGTCTAACTCCGTCTCAATCTTTCCGTGGCTCATTCCCGTTGCCTGTATTGCTTCATCCACAAGCGGATGAACTGCGGCATCCAGAACGAAATGGCAGATGCATCCGAAGAAATATGAAAGCTCAGCCTCGTCGGAAGAATCCATTATCAGCCTGAAGGCCCTTTTCTCCATTACAGCGAACGGATACTTGTGGTTTTTCTTTCCGAGATCGGTCACACGGTCATTATCTGTCAGATTGAAAAAGAGTATGTCAGGGCCGTGAAGTCCGATAAGATACTCATCCCTGTGAGCCGCAATTATTTTTTTCAGTTCAACAGGGAGAAGTCTGTAGACCTCGGCACCAAATTTCTTATGTGCATATAATGACGGCATAATTCCTCCTGTTTATGGCTATTACTCAGCCTCAGCGGTATCTGCGGTAGCAGGATCATCCTTCCACATCTGTGAAGAATCTCCCTCAACCTTTACGATAGAGAATACATATTCCAGTACCTTTTCCTTGAGAACGCTCTGTGCAGCTGCTCCTTTGCCGCCATAGGCACTTATAAAGCTGTCAACATCAGAATAGCCTTCCTCTGTTGCATGTGCTGCAAGAACCTCGTCGGTAATTGTTTCAAGTCCGGCATCCTCATAGATTGCCTGGTATGCAAGATCACGCTTAACCTCGCTCTTGGCAAGCTTCCTGAGCTTCTTCTTGTAGTCGCCCTTGCTGCTTGCGCCCATGATGTCATACTTGTCCATGTCAAGACCATAGGACTTGTACTGGCTTTCAAGCTGATCATAGTAATTGTCTATATAGTAGTATTTATTCCTGTAGTAGAAGTAAGGATAGAAAAACGCGCTCTTTTCGGTGTTCTCGGGTATCCATGAACTGATATAGTTACGAAGCTTATCCTCATAAAGATTGTTTGCAACGTAGGACTTGAGTCCTTCTGCTGTCTTGGGATATTCGCTGTCGCCCATGTATTCGGTAAGCTTCTCGGCTACAAAACTGTCGGTAAGCTCGGGAACTACATCAACACTGTCAACCTTACCCTTGAAGGTAGCGGTCTTTCCTGCAAAAGTGGTATTTGAATAGTCATCTGCAAAGGTGATATCGAAGTTGATGCTGTCACCAACTTTAAGTGCAGCGATCTTATCGTCAAACTCGGTACCGAAACGTGTGCCGCTGCCAAGTGCATATGCGCCGTTGGTCTGGGTATAGTCACTGAGCTCGCTTCCGTCTACTGTTACCGTGTAGGTAAGGTTTACGGTAGAAGTACTTGTAATTGCCGTTCCGTCTGTTGTTACAGTCTCGGTATAGCCCTTCATTACTGTCTCAACTGATGAGGCAAGCTCCGATTCCGTAGGAAGATAATCTTCCATGTTGACGCTGATGTTCTTGTAATCAGCCACCTTCACATAGTTCTTTGCGGCCTTCGCATCAATTGTTCCGTCAGTCTTTATATATCTGTTGGCTGACTGTTTGTCCTTGATGTTGTTGTCAATTACCTTGAGAGTAATAAGGGCAATGATCACAGGGATCAGAAGGATTCCGATACAGAGCAGTATCTTATTCCTTAACCTCTTCATCTTTGCCTGTTTACTTCTCTTTTTAGCCGCAAGTCTGCTTTCCTTACTCATTACATCCTCCGTTTTCATACATAGTGTTCTGAATTATACTAAGGTATTTTAACACTATATGCGAATTTTTTAAAGGTTTTTTTTGCTTTTCACACAAATTTTATGAATTAATAAGAGCATTGAGTCCGTCAACGAACTTCTTTACCTCTTCCATGCTGATAGGCTTTCTTAACGAAAAGCTTACTACACTTCTGAGAGGATTGTACTCAAACTGCCTTTTGATCATTTCGGGAGACATTGCTTCCGACGCAGCACTGTCGCCGTCATCAAACAGTGTCATATAATCCGCAACATACTTTGCGATCTTCTCAGAACATTCAGGGAACTGAAGCACGTCGCCACAGGTAGTATCGGGCGTGATCTTAAAAGGTCTCTTCTTTGTACCCGTAACCTTTATGCTCTTTACCAGCCTGATATCCTCTGCCGAACGGGCGATTATTATCTCATATTCTCCGCTCTCAACAAACCAGTCTGGTATCTTTGTCTCATAATATGAGAATGCACGGGAATCGAGCTCAAATTCAACCACCTTGCTCTCGCCTGCTGAAAGGCTTAGCTTGTCAAAAGCGCGGAGTTCTTTCACGGGCCTTAAAACATAATCGGTATCCCTTGCTCCGACAAACAGAAGCACTGCTTCCTTGCCTGCACGCTTTCCTGTATTTGTTACCTTTACGCTTACCTTGAGCTTCTCGCCCTCGGTATATTCCTCCTTGTCAAGAGTAAGGTCGGAATATTCAAAGCTTGTGTAGGAAAGACCATGTCCGAAGGGGAACAGAAGCGGAATCTGCTTCTTGTCATAGTAACGGTAGCCTACATATACGCCCTCTCTGTACTCGGTAACATCACCCTCACCGAAATAGTAAAGGTAGGAAGGATTATGTTCAAGCTTAAGAGGGAAACTTTCAGCAAGCCTTCCGCTCGGATTCACGTCACCGAAAAGTATTTCGCATTCGGCAGCTCCGACACCCTCACCGCTAAGATATGCCTCAAGTACTGCAGGCACCTTGTCGATCCAGGGCATTTCTACCGGAGAACCGTTATGAAGAACAACCACGATATTCGGCTGGACCGCTGCAATTTCTTCAATCAGGCGATTCTGGGAAAGAGGCATGCTCATATGTCTTCTGTCATAGCCCTCGGACTCAAAGGAATCCGGAAGTCCCGCAAATACTACAGCCACATCTGAATTCTTTGCAAGCTCTATTGCCTCATTTGCAAGAGCCTCGTCATATTTATCCTCTTTGTCGTCAAAACCTTTTGCAAAGTTTACGTTTTCGATGCCGGCATCCTTTGCTGCCGCATAGGCAGAAGTAACATACATCGAATTGATATGTGAAGAGCCGCCGCCCTGATATCTCGGTTTGTCGGCATATTTTCCGATAAAGGCAACCTTTGAGCCCTTTGTAAGAGGAAGGATATCATCATCATTCTTAAGAAGGACTATGGTCTCTCTTGCCGCCTTCTTTGCTTTTTCATGGTCAGCCTTGCGGTCCCATACATATCTTTCCTTCTTGTTTTCAACTGCCTTGAATATCCAGTCAAGCAGTCTTTCAACCGCAGTATCAAGAACGCTCTCGTCAAGCTTTCCGGATTTTACGGCATCAATTATCAGCTCGTCATTACCATGGGCTGCAGGCATTTCAAGATCACACCCTGCTTCAAGATCAGCCACCCTGTTGTTTACTGCGCCCCAGTCACTGACAACGATTCCCTCATAGCCCCATTCATTACGGAGTATGTCGGTAAGGAACTTTTTATTTTCTGCCGCATAGGTTCCATTGATGCGGTTGTAGGAATTCATTATGGTCCATGGCTTTGCATTCTTTACAGCACCCTCAAAGCTTGCCAGATATATTTCACGAAGGGTTCTCTCATCCACGTCGGAGCTTGAGGACATTCTTCTGTGCTCCTGTGAATTTGCAAGGAAATGCTTGATCGAGGTTCCTACACCCTTACTCTGTACGCCTTTTATGAAGGCTGTTGCCATCTCGCTTGCCACATAAGGATCCTCGCTGAAATATTCGAAATTACGTCCGCAGATCGGTGAACGCTTGATGCATACGCCGGGTCCGAGCAGGGTTGATACACCCTCAGCCTGGCATTCCTCACCGAGTGCCTCGCCAACCTCCTCTATCAGCTCACGGTTGAAAGAAGAAGCGCTTGCACAGCCTGCCGGGAAGCATACTGCCTTTATCGCATCATTGATTCCAAGATGGTCTGCGTCATCATCCTGTTTTCTGAGTCCGTGAGGTCCGTCGGAAACCATGATCTGGGGGATTCCGAGTCTTTCAACTGCCTTTGTCCTCCAGAAATCCTTGCCCGAGCAAAGACCTGCCTTCTCCTCAAGTGTGAGCTGCCCTGTCAGCTCTCTTATTTTAGATTTTTCCATTTGTAAACCCCTCCTGAATTATTATTTTTTCTTTTCTTTTGAAATCAGTCTGTACGGTATAGTCTGAAAAAGATTCAGTACCGCAGCCGCTAAAGCACCGCCCGGTGCAAAGGTATAGAAAAGCTTGTACTGAGGATTTTTAAGTCCGAAGCCTGCAATTACCACTATGCATTCCGCAAGGAAGGTCACTCCGAAAACGATAAGGAAATTCGTAAACTCAAACTTTCCCGGAGTATAATATCTGTCGTAATATGCAAAGTGGAACATGTCAAGTATCATGATCCCGCAGGGTATCGCAAAGATCATCAGCGCAAGTATCCAGTCGTCTTCTTCCTCGGTATCGGCACCGAATATCGCAGCCAACATCAATATTATAAGAGAAACAGCCCATATTGCAATGTACAATACTTTCTTTTTCATGTATTATTCCTCCTCAGGAACCACATAGGTATTTGAAGAAGCCAGCTGTTCCCTGCCCTGCCATATTACTATCTCGGAGCCTTCCGACACATCGACATTCGGTACAAAAAGCTTGTTCTCCGAAACATATATGCTCTTCTGCTTCTTGCCGTTTACATAGACGTAGGAATAGACGTTGAAATTCTCTCCTTCTATCGTCAGATAGTTTACGTCGTGATCGTCCGGATCGGTTATGATATCGACAGCTTTGATAGTCACAGGCCTGTGGCCATATACAAGGTCAGTGCTTTCATAAGGACACTCACCGCCCCAGCAGTACTGGTCACCGTAGAGCATGTCATATTCAAGAACGCGGAGGGATTCCCAGTAATCCGGTTCATTGAACTGGGATTTGCTCATGTGAAGCTTACTTATCAGACCCGAATTATAACCGAGAAGCTGCATTACATATGCCGAAAGCTCATTTGCCTCGATATTCTTCCTTACGGGCTTACCGATATTGAAATTGCTCCAGATAACATATTCGGTCTGGTAAAGGTCGCCCTCTTTTAGATCCTCCTCGTCAAAATCAAAGCCGGGAAGATGGTCTCCGTAGAGCACGAGCACGGTATTTTCCTTACGTTTTTTGAGCTTGGTGATAAGGTCTGCCACAAATTTGTCCATCTCGTTTATCTGCTCAACATAGTAGGAGAAATCCGGATAAGGACCATGTCCCTGAACAGAAACAGTAAATACGAGATCCTGGTTCGGAGTGGAGTCAAGGCAGCTTTCTATGTATTTGATCAGCACCTCATCCTTTGCCCATGAATTGATGCTTGTCATTCTTACATTGGTCATGAATTCCACAGAGGTGAAATTGTCGATTCCGAGATTCGGGTAAACGATATTCCTGCCGTAGAAATCCGCAACATTGTTATGGATGGCATGGGTCGAATAGCCGTACTCCTTCAGATTGTATGCAATGCTCTCGCATTTTTTCTTTGACATTGCGGTTCTGTAAGGTATTTCACCGGGGCCGAAGTCATCCATGTTCATGCCTGTCAGTACTTCGAACTCAGTATTTGCGGTTCCTGCGCCGATGCAAGGAACACCTAAGAGTCCCGAATGATATTTCTTGTACAGGCTCGTCATTGTAGGTATCGGATCATCGGTAACGTCCACAAGACGGTTGACATTGAAGAAGGATTCGAGCTGGATGAAAATAATATTGGGTCTTTCATCCTCCGGTATCACATTTACTTGGAATTCACTGATGATCTTTTCAATGCTGCTTGAAGAATATTCATCGGGTTTTGTGGGTGTTGCAACATCCGGATTTACATTGTCGGGCTCGCTGACTGCCATTGTGGCATAGTCCGGAACATCTATCCTGTCTATCAGGTTCTCGACCTGCGACTGTGAATAGCCCTTGGGCTTTGAAATACCGATGTTGAATACGGAATTCATGAAACAGTAGGCAAGACCGTTATCCTGGTAAGCATTACGAAGGTTTACGAATCTGGTCTCTATCAGGCCTATCTTCATTGAAATGATAACAAAAGCCAGGGCCGTTCCTGCCATTGTGATTCCGCCGAGCACCCTTATCGGACGTTTGATCTTGTCCTCTCTTACCGGGAGCCTTGAGAACGCGACAAAAATCACTACCGCAAACAGTACCCCCACCAGAATCAGATATTTCTTCCAGCCGGTAATGTATATTTCAATTACCGAGAAAACGGTCGGAAGGACCTTTATGTCATTTGCCGTAAAAGGCGTAACCCTCGTCGAAATGACGACGGCGTCGATTATTCCGATCAGTACCCAGCAGAATGTGGTGATGGCATATACCAGGTACCTTCGTTTCAGGAACAAGCCTATCGAGTACGGTATCAGTACTATCATCCAGTTCACGAGGAAAATGGCAGGACTCTTCACCATCCACCTGACCATTTTCAAAAAGGATCTTTTCGAAAGAATCTCGATAACTACCGTCGTAAAAAAAGACAGGAAAAGGATCTGAAACATTTCCGAATGGAAAATCCTGTACTTTTTCAGTTTTGCATAGGCTTTTTCGAAGGGCCAGCATACAAGGTCCGCACCCTTTACGAAAGGAAAGGCTATAACCTTTCCAACCAAAGCCAAAGCTTTTTTGAATTTCATAACTTCCTCACTTTCAGTAAACCACACTGTCCCATTTTTCAGTGTCTATACTGATATCTGTTTTCGAATACCAGTCTTCGTAAATATCCCTGAAATAATCTTCTCTCTCCGAATTGATCTTTTTCTGGACTGCCATCTTGGTAGCCTCTTCATTCTTGTATTTCACACACTTGAATATGTAATATGCATCCCTGCTTTCAAGAAGCGCGCTGGTGTCACCCTCCTTCATGTTCATTACAGTGTCCGCAAATTCTGCCGGAAGGTCTTCTTTTCCGCAGGTAAGCTCTGTTTTTTCTTCCGGACAGTAGGCAGCAGCAACGGACTGGAAATTGCCGTGTTTTGCTGCATTGTAGGCCGCCTCGGCCTTTTCCTTAAGTGCCTTAAGTGCATCGCCCTCGAGATATACAGGATTATTGTCCTCATCCGTCACATACTTGTTGAAACTCATGCAGATGAAGTCTGCCTGCCTGCAGTTTGTTTCATTCGCAGAGGTATCATGATTAAGTGTTATCTTTGAATAGACTTTGTTGGCAAGTATGTTTTCGCTGTATATCTTTGTCAGAAGTTCATTGGTCAGTTCATATTCTCTTGCCGTACTTTCCGTGATTCCCGCAAAGAAATCGGAAACGTAGGCACTGACATCCGCCATATCCTCCTGGGAAAGAGTGACGTCATATTCGGAGGCGTGCTCACAGACAACCTTTATGTACTTGATCTTCTCAAGCATATTGTCCTTCATCATTTCCTTGTAGCTCTTGTCGGCAGCCGAAATCCTATAGTTCCAGACTTCGTCACCGTAGATCAGCTCCGTCTGGTTCTTTACCGAGGTAAGATAGACCTTCGCCTCCTCGGTCGTGAACGTCCTTTTACCGATGGTTGCAATGACATCCTTCTCATTTTCAGCGGCTCTGTTTTTTTCAACCATATCCTTGATTCCGGTTTTACGGTAGATGAGTATGCCTGCCGTAAACCCGATAGCGATTATCAGCACAGGAATCAGGATTCTAATGATTTTTTTCATTATTTCTTTTCTTCTTTCAGATTTTGCGTCATAAGTAATGACTGCATTTTTGTAAGTATTGAAATAATACCTTTTATCAGCTTTTTCTTGTCGCCCGTCTGGATCTTGAAGCGGAATACCGGATTTGTACCCGGCATCAGTCTGCAGGCGCCTCTGTAATAATTTATGAACTCGGCAAATTTTGCCACATCAAGCCTCGCTTCGTTAAACATCACAAGCTCAAGATTTGACCCTCTCTGCTTGAGGTCGGTAACATATACCTTCTTTGCAAGCGCGCGTATCAGTGAGGAATAAAGCAGGGTGTTTACTTCCTCGGGCATATCTCCGTAGCGGTCGGTAAGCTCGTCCGTCAGATCCGACAGATCCTCGTCATTTTCAATCTGGGCAATCTTCTTGTATATATCAAGCCTTACCATCTCGTTCGAAATGTAGTTTGCGGGTATGAAAGCATCAACCTCCATATCAACAGAGGTTTCGAAATCACTTTCAACCTCCTCGCCCTTAAGCTTCTTTACAGCCTCGGCAAGCATCTTGCAGTAAAGGTCGTACCCTACGATGCTCATGTGTCCGCTCTGGCGTTCACCGAGCAGGTTACCCGCACCTCGTATTTCAAGGTCGCGCATCGCGATCTTTACGCCTGCGCCAAGCTCGGTAAATTCCCTGATCGCGGCAAGCCTTTTCTCCGCTTCCTCACGAAGTATCTTGTCCTTACGATACATAAGGAAAGCATAAGCGGTACGGTTGCTTCGTCCGACACGGCCGCGGAGCTGGTAAAGCTGGGCAAGGCCAAAGCGGTCCGCATCATCTATTATCATGGTATTGACATTTGAAATGTCCATACCCGTTTCTATTATCGTTGTGGAGATCAGTACATCGATCTCGCCTGCGATGAAGGAAACCATTATCTTTTCAAGCTGGCGTTCCTGCATGCGCCCGTGTGCAAAGGCAATGTTGGCATCGGGAAGCGCTGCGGAAAGCCTTGCGGCAACATCCTCAATTCCCGTGATACGGTTGTGCACATAATAAACCTGGCCTCCGCGCGCAAGCTCACGGCTTATGGCTTCGCGGATCAGCTCGTCATTATGCTCAAGCACATAGGTCTGTATCGGCATCCTGTCAACAGGAGGCTCGTCAAGCACCGACATATCCCTTATTCCTACAAGACTCATGTGCATGGTCCTCGGAATCGGGGTTGCGGAAAGGGTCAGAACATCGACCGAAGTCTTTAACTGCTTGATCTTTTCCTTGTGGGTAACGCCAAAGCGCTGTTCCTCATCGACTATCAGAAGCCCGAGGTTTTTGAATACCACATCAGTTGAAAGCAGTCTGTGCGTGCCCACAACGATGTCAAGCTCCCCGCTCTTAAGCTTCTTTAAGGTTTCGCTCTGCTCTTTCTTTGTCCTGAAACGGCTCAGCATATCTACAGTCACAGGAAAATTCTGAAGGCGCTGAAGCAAGGTATTATAGTGCTGCTGGGCAAGTATCGTAGTCGGAACAAGTATTGCCACCTGCTTCGAATCCTGTACCGCCTTGAAAGCCGCACGTATCGCTATCTCTGTCTTTCCGTAGCCGACGTCACCGCAGACCAAGCGGTCCATTATCCTGTCGCTTTCCATGTCGGCCTTTGTATCTTCTATCGCACGGAGCTGGTCTGCCGTCTCCTCATAGGGAAACAGTTCCTCAAACTCCTGCTGCCATACATTGTCCTTTGAATATGCAAAGCCTTTGAAACTCTGGCGTTTTGCATAGAGTTCCACAAGTTCCTCGGCAATTTTGTTGATGTCTGCCTTGACTCTGTATTTGGTCTTGTTCCACTCCTGTGAATTAAGGCTCGCAAGCTTCGGCTTCTTGTCTTCGTTTCCGCCGTCGGAATACTTCTGGAGCATATCCAGGTTTGTTACCGGGATATAGAGCTTGCCGTTTCCGGCATATTCCAGCTTGATATAGTCCTTTTTCACATGGTCGGACTCTATTTCGAAAAGCCCGCGGTAAATCGCAAGCCCGTGGTTTTCATGGATCACATAGTCTCCCGGCTTCAGCTGGTTGAAGTCAAGGAGCTTTTTCTTGTCCTTTGTATGGTCGCTCTTTTTTATCTGCTTTTTCGTGCCGAAAATATCGCTTTCGGAAATCACGACGAACTTTATCAGAGGATATTCAAAACCGCCCGGAAGCTGTCCGTAGACTATCATTACCTCACCGGGTGCAGCCGTCCTTGTTTTACTCTCGGTAAAAAAAGCCGGGATATCATAGTCCGTCAGGTCCTTTGCTAGCCTTGCTCCCCTTGTCCTTGAGCCCGTAACGATTATCGTGCGGTAGCCAAGCTTTTTGTAGGATGCCACATCCTTAGTTAATAGCGCAAAGTCGGAACGGTAGGTATTTATCGATTTAACTGTCAGGTCAAACTTGGCCTTTTCTTTTATCTGCGTGCTTCCCGAAAGTGTTGACAGCAGTACCAGAGGCTTTTTCGCAAGAACCGAGATCACTTCCTTACTGCTGCGCACTGCCTTTATCTGGGAAGGAAGGACATAGCCCTTCTCGAGCCTGTGCTTCATGCTCTCGGAATACTCAAGGTCGACCGCTTCTCCATGTTCCGTAACCCTTGCGGGCTCGTCCATGAAATAGATCGTTCCCTCCGGGAAGCAGTCAAAAAGGCTTTCCGTCTGCTTTGTAAAGCTTAATATGTAGCTGTCAAGGTTTACGGCATAGAAAGCAAAGCTTAAGTTTTCTTCAAGCTCCTTTACCTGTCTGAGTAACCTTGCAGCCTCCTCGGTCTTCATCTCATCCCTTAATTTATCCGACAGCTCCTTAGCTTCTTTTTTCAGTTTTTTAAGGCCGCCCTCAATCTCCTCCTTTGTGAAAAGGCTTTCGCAGGCGGGGTAAACGGAAAAACCATCCACCTTTTCTATCGAACGCTGTGACACAGGGTCAAAGCTTCTTATCGTATCAATTTCGTCTCCCCAGAGCTCAACTCTGTAAGGGTTTTCGGCATTCATCGGATATATGTCGATGATTCCGCCCTGAATCGAGAATTCTCCCTCGCTTTCAGTCTTTGCGGCTCTCTCATAGCCCATGAAACCCAGCTGTTTTTCAAGCTTTTTTAAATCTATCTCGCTGCTTTCGTCAATTTTGATGACAGCATCCTTAAAACGCTTAAAAGGAAGGCGCTCATCCATTCCGGCATCGATGGTGGTTATTATCGTGCCGCCTTTACCGGAAATCAGCCTCTCTATTACCTTCATTCTTTCCCTGACAAGCTGGCGTCCCTGTATGTCGGACTGGTAGAAAATAAAGTCCTTTGCGGGATAAAAAAGCACGTCCTCATCAAAAAGGCGGTAGCTTTCCGCCATCTTCCTGGCCTGCAGGTCATTATAAGTGATTATTACCCTGAAACTCACATTGTCGGAAAGAGCCTGTGCAAAATGCAGGCGCTGTATGGGAGTGGCTCCGGTGATGCGAAGCGGAAGCATCCCTTTTTCAATGGCCTCAAGAGCCTGGGAATATTCCCTGTATTCACTTAATGGTTCCTTAAGACAGCTAAGCATTTTTCCTCTTTCCCAACATAAAATGGCATAACCGGGCTCTGGCCACAGTTATGCCATATTATAGCATAATTATAGTTTTAATTCAAGTATTGCACACAAAGGTAAAGGGAATCTTAAGGATTAGCGATATACAGGCGACTTTAATCTTTCGGTAAATTCATCATGCGGCAGAGGCCTGTCATAAAGATAACCCTGAATGAAATAGCACTCCTGCTGCTTAAGGAATTCAGCCTGTTCCTCTTTCTCAACGCCTTCGCAGATTATCTCATGTCCGAGATCCTTTATCATGTGGATAACGTTGATCAGAAGCTTCTCATTTATCACGTTCCCGCAGCATATCCTGTCGATAAAGGTCTTGTCTATCTTAACCACATCCACATTGATGTCCTTAAGCACCGAAAGCGAAGAATAGCCGGTACCGAAATCATCAAGGGACACGCTGATACCCTCCTTGTTCATCCTTGAAACAAAATCGGTAAAAGCTTTAAGGTTCTCATAACCGAAGGACTCTGTAAGTTCGACCTCGATATATTCCCTCGGAACATTATTGGATTCGATGACTTTGATTATCTTATCCGCAAAATCACTGTTTTTCAGATGATGCTTGGAAAAGTTTGAGGACACCCTTATGGGCTTTAATCCCGCATCAAGCCATTCCTTAAGGTCCTTACACATTCTGTCAAACACATAAAAATCGAGTTCTGTAATGCTGCCCTCGTTTTCAAGCACCGGAATGAATTCAAAGGGAGGGACAAGCTCGCCGTCGTGTTTCCATCTGACAAGCGCCTCGGCGCCGATTATAGCGTTATTTTTACATTCCACCTTTGGCTGGTAGTAAACGATAAATTCATGATCCTCAAGAGCTTTCTTGAACTGCCTGAGTATGTTTCTTCTCCTGAACACTTTTTCAAGATGCTTTTTGTCAAAACGTACAATATCTCCCTCGGCACCTCTTTTCGCCTGATTAAGCGTCGTATATGCGCTGTCAAGGATATCGTCAAAACGGTCACCGTTGCTTATCGGATAAATTCCGCAGCGGTTGTCTATGTTGACCTTCTTCATGCCGATGGCTGTGGGTATTTCCGTCTCGGAATGCATCAGCTTCGGGATCAGCTGCTCCAGATGGTCATTTTTGATAAAAAACAGGAAATTGTCTCCTCCTATCCTTGCCATCCTTTCATTGCGCCTTAAAAGGCCGGACATGGCCGAAGCGTAGTTTATGAGCAGGACGTCGCCGCTTTTTGTTCCGTAGCGCTGATTGATTATCGAAAGCCCTTTTATGTTCGTGCAGACACAGCTGTAATCATTAAGCCTGCCTTTTGCACTCATTCTGCTTATGTCCCTTCCAACCTTTCCGATATTGAAAACATTGGTCATCGGATCACGGTTTATTATATCGTGGGTCAGAAAAATACAGTGAACAAAGCCAAGGATTGAAATGACCATTATGGCGATGATTATCATGATCTCTCCGAAACGGTATTTGTCAAGATTATTGGCCATTACATCGTTGGATTTATTCGTATTGTCGGTTATCATCCTGTCGAGCTTTTCAACCTTGTCAATGATACTGACTATCGTGGGATTCAGTTCGCCGTCAATAGTCTTAAGGATCTTAAGTTCATCCCTGCCGTCACTGACTCCGAATATTTTCTCTGTTTCGGAAAAATATCCGTCAAGCATTTCATGAAATTCGTTATAAATCTTCTCATAGGGCATGTCACCGACATTTTTGCCGAGAGCATTGTCAAGTCTTTTTATCTCATTGCGGCACTCGATTATGTCATTCTTCACCTGTGTGACATCAACGCCGCTTTCATATTCATTGCCGTATTTATAGATCAGGCCCTGATGCTTGTAAACATAGCGGTTGATGTCCCCTACGACTTCCTTGTTCATATAGTCCGCACTTATATTCTGCCTGTAATCGTTGCGGATTTCCTTCACGCTGGAATCTATGAGGAACATGCCGATGAAAGACAGAATTATTATGAAAGCCGAGATAATTACCACTCTTCTCGGTAATCTGGCTCTCTCGCTGCCTTTTTTTCGTCCGTCGTTTCCCATTAAGACCATCCCCTTCAAACCCCGTAAAAAATGGCGTACCCGCACAGATCACTGCACAGTCACGCCATTATTATACCATATAACGCTTTTTTATTCAATAGAAGACTTCCTTACGGGAGTATTTGGACATAATCGGTATTTTTATTTTTTCGTCATGCCGCCGGCCTGCTTACTTTTTAACTCAGCAGCCTTCTTCACTGCGTCTGTCTTCATCTTATTATCGAGAGCCTTCTTAAAGCTTTCAACAGACTTGGAACCGAAGGCGCTTGAAAGTTTTTCATACTTCTGCTCTTCTTCCTTGCCGTTAGCTTTCTGGAGGCAGTTTACAAGAGCATTGTCACGAAGGGTTCTTATCTGTCCGGGCATTACTGAGCCTTTTTCCGCAGTTTTGATAACAGCATCCGCAAATTCCTTCTTGAAAGGATCGCCCTCTGCTAGCACGCCGTTTTTGAACTTGCCCAGCTGCTCTGACTGTGCGTTGATGACAGGCTTTCCGTCCTTCATGACTACTGTTTCATTTACTGCCTGCTTATACTCCTTGAAGAGCTTGTCCACGTTCTTTCTTAATTCTTTATCTCCCGGATTATCAAGCAGATTCTTCAGTTTGTCTTCATAGAGGCTCATCACGGTGTCCGCATGGAGCGAACGTGTGCAGGAATCCACCATCTTCTGCTCAAAAGCCTTTTTGTCTTTTTCGGTTTTAGCGCCTTTTTCATATTCAGCCTTTATGTTTTTACGAAGCTCTGCCTCGTTGATGCCTGCTTCGCGAAGCTTGGTCTTTTCCTTTCTGAACTGATTGCGGTAAACCTCTGCCATGTAGTTTTCGGCAGTTCCTGCATATTTAAGGTCATTCTTTGCAAGAGTCTGCTTGGTAAATTCCGTAGGAGGAGTTTCTTTGAGACGTCTTGTCAGTTTTACAAGGTCTGTAATGTGTCCTCCTGCCTCTTTCATGGCCAGATAACGCTTTGCGCCGTTGACGCCGAGTAAAGCCGCATCCTCGGGTTTTTTCGGGTCTCCGCCCTTTTCCCTTATCAGCTTTTCCTTATCGGCAAGATAAGACTTCATCTTATTGTAGTTTTCGATACACTTTTTCTCAAAGCGCTTGAATGTCTTGGATTCAAAATCTATGGGCTTACCCTCGGCATAGCTCTTTTTTACCATGCCTGCAAGTTCTTTTCTTGCGGTATCAAGCTTGGGAAGAGCCTTCATTACATCGCCGAAGCGAGAATTAAAGGAAACAACGCCTTCATCCGCCTTTTTCATCTGAGCCGCAACCTGGGTGATGGTCTTCTGGCTTCCGGGATCCGAAAGGCTGCCCTTGATGAAATCGTTATATACGGACTTTTCACCGGCTGCCTTCACCCTGTCCTTCATGATAGAGAAGGCATTGGAGTGGTCTCCGAACTCAAGCAGGGTGGCAAGTTCTTTACCGTTGACCGGCTTTAACTTTTCGGTTATTTCCGCAGCATATTTTTCAGCTTCCTTCTGAAGCTGTTTTATCTTGTCTTTATAACCGTATCTCTTGGTACTGAAAAGATCGCCGTCTCCGGTCAGACTCTTTCCGTCAAGATATCTGTCCACGATATAGGCAGCAGCAACGCCTTTTGCCATTTCGGGATTATCCATCGTCTTTATTGTATCAAGCAGGGTTTTCATGGAGTCGGTATAATCCGCTTTCTTCAGATATTTACCGTCGATTCCTATCTGCGGCTTGCCGAGAACTTTTTCCCTGTCCATGGCATCAAGAACACTGTTCTTGCTCTTGGGCACCATGTATGCCTTGTTGGCACCGAGAGTATCCTCATAGTAATTCCTTACCAGCGGATCATCCTTGATCTTCTCGTCGAAAGCTTCTATCTTTTCAATCTGGGAAAGCATATCGGAAGCCTTGGTGATCTTTGTGCCCGAAATATCCTGCATAATAGGATCGAGATTCTTTTCCTTCCATGCAGTCAGGTCTGCAAGTTTTTTGCTCTCTCCCTTGAGCTCGGCCTGATATATTTCTTTTTCAATCCTTCCTGCAAAATAGCCGAGACCCTGGAGGGCATCGAGACCGTCGCTGCTCCAGCCCTGTCTGATAGCGTCCCTTTTAAGCTTTGCAATTCCCATCTGTGCATGGGCATCTCTCGTTTCGCCCGCCTCAACGCCGGTAAGGTGGCTTAAATTGTTTCCGAAATAGTCTTTATTAAGTGCTATATCATGAGGAACCTTGCGCAGCTCGTCAAAAGTATCAATCAGCCTGGTATATGCATCTTCAAGATTTGCAAGATAAATCTTTTCTTTTTCTGATGACCAGTTCTTATTTACTCTCTTGTCTTTGTCCTTTTTTATTTCAGTTTCCAGAATATCGTTGGCCGCATCAAAGAAACCCATTAACGGACGCTGAATATCGTTTTCCTTCAGCCACTTTTCCACATGTTCGGGCTTGAGTGTCCTTTTGTTTTCAGACAGCTCGGCTACATCAGTCAGGAAAACATCCGGGCTTGCGCCGACAGCCTGAGACCTTATGTTCGCAAGGAGGGAATCCTCACTCAGCAATTTAAAAGTATTGGTCTTTTCACTGTCATTTATACCGGTAATAAGTTTAACATTGGAATAGAAGGGTTTGTGCTCATCATCAATATTTATCAGGTATTTTTTCATGGCATCGGAGCTTTTTTTAAATACCTGATTTCCTCTTTCTATTTCCTGATCGGTAAAACCTAATTTAAAGGACGGCATGCATGCGCTGGGAACGGGAGACGGAACCTCATCTATCGGCTCGCCGACGCCCTCATTTTCTCTTCCCATCTGCACATCTCCCATCCATCCGTCAAATTCTTTTTTTACTTCCGGGTCCACTATCCCCAGCATGAATCCCATGTCATACTGGCTGACCATGTAAACATTGCTTAATTTTTCAAGTTCTTCGTCGGTATAAGCATCTCCTCTGTCTACCGGATAATACTGTTGTTTTTTCTTGGGCATCTCAGTTCCCTCCTGTATTTTTTAAATTGATTGCATTTTAGCACCGGTAACGCACCAAATATGCACCAAATAATAAAAATTTTCTCAGATTCCTTAAATTTTTTTCAGATTCCGTTAAAAAGATTCATGGCGGCGGCTATTCCCTCGCCCAAAATGGTCTCGACAGCCCTTGCGCCGTTTTCTATGCCGCGCCTGGCATCATCCTCTAAATCCCTCGGAAATCTCGAAAGCACCCAGTCAGCAAGGTCGAAGTGCTCCGGTTTTTCACCGACGCCGATACGTACCCTGGCAAATTCTTCGGTGCCAAGGTGGGCAATGATGGATTTCATGCCGTTATGACCGCCTGCAGAGCCCTTTGCGCGTATGCGTATATGTCCGGGTTCAAGATTTACATCGTCATAGACAACAATGATGTCCTCAGCCGCAATACCATAGTACATTACAAGCGGTCTCAGGCACTCCCCCGAATTGTTCATGAAGGTCTGGGGCTTTACGAGTATTACCTTTTCGCCCCGGTAGATGCCTTTTCCGACAAGGCCTTTCATTTCTTTGTTTTTAACGGGTATGTTCCACCTGTCCGCGAGCTCCTCTATCACACCGAAGCCCATGTTGTGGCGCGTTCCCCTGTATTTGTCGCCCGGGTTGCCCAGGCCTGCGATCAATTTCATATTGCTTATCCTTTGATTCCGTATACTTCCCTGGCTATAGAACAGCTTTCCAGCGCGTCTTTTGCATAGTAATCGGCGTGGATTTCTTTAGCATATTCGGGAGTGAGTACTGCACCTCCGACTACAACCTTGCAGTCAAGGCCTGCTTCGTGGAGTTTTTCTATCGTTTCTTTCATCGAAGGAAGAGTTGTCGTCATCAGGGCAGAAAGGCCCACGAGCTTTGCGTCCTCCCTCTTTACAGCCTCGACAACCGCCTCTGGAGGCACATCGCGTCCGAGATCTATCACATTGAAACCATAGTTTTCGAGAAGGAGCTTGACGATGTTCTTGCCGATGTCATGGATATCGCCCTTTACCGTTGCAAGCACGACCTTGCCGTTGTTCTGTGAGGCTCCGCCTGATTTCGCAAGCGTTTCCTTTATCACATCGGATGAGCACTGGGTTACCGCTGCCGATAGTATCAGCTGGGGCAGGAAAAGCTTGCCGGCCTCAAAGCGTGAGCCCACATAGTCAAGCGCCGGGATCAGCACCTCATTTACTATGTCAAGAGCCTCTCCTTTTTCAAGGCAGGCCTTGGTAAGCGTGGTGCCCTGGTCCTTAAGTCCTTTTATCACGGCATTGAAAAGTGCAGTTCCTTCCGCACCGAAAGCATTGGTGGCACGCACTTCCCAATCAGCCGCGTCTTTATTCTTTGAGCCCGCAGCTGCTGTCTGGGCTGCGCCTGTCTGTGCAGCTCCTGTATTTCCTTCTATTACAAGGGTTTTCACCCTTTTTGCCTCGGGCACATAGTCCGCATAGGCTTTGATATATTCCTCTGAATTTTTGTCATGGTTTGCAAGCAATCTGTAGCTTCTTACAGCACCGATGACCGATTCGACGTTAGGATTGATGATAGGTAAGGTCAGCCCGTAGCAGAGCGCCATTGTAAGGAAGGTGGTGGTTACCTGCTCCCTGAAAGGCAGACCAAAGGAAATATTCGATACTCCGAGCACGGTTTTAAGGCCCATCTCGTGCCTTACCCTCTGCATGGCCTCAAGCGTTGCCATTACTGCCTCCTGCTCGGTGCTCGCAGTCATTGTAAGGCAGTCGATGAAGATATCCTTCTGCTTTATTCCTTCCTTTACCGCCCTGTTATATATCCTGGAAGCAATGCCTACACGGGCTGCTGCGGTTTTCTGTATTCCTGCATGGTCAAGTGTGAGACCTACAACCGATGCGCCATATTTTTTAACGAGCGGGAGCACTGCGGAAAGCGTTTCCTCGTTTCCGTTTACCGAGTTTACTATCGGTTTTCCGTTATATACACGAAGTCCTGCCTCAATCGCCTGAGGATTCGAAGAATCAAGCTGCAGCGGAAGATCGACAACGCTTTGTATCGCCTTTACAACCTTTACCATGGTTGACACCTCATCGATTCCCGGCACGCCGACATTCACGTCAAGTATATCGGCTCCGGCCTCGGCCTGCTGTATTGCCTGGTTCAGGATGTAGTCCATGTCCCCGTTCTTAAGTGCCTCCTGGAAGCGCTTCTTTCCGGTCGGGTTGATCCTTTCGCCTATTACCCGGGGCATGTCGATAAAGACTGCCTTCGAAGCCGAGCATACGCAGGATTCACCCTCGGCACGTGGTACCATATATTTCGCGGGATTCACTCCCCTGTGTTCTTTTTTGAAGTCCTCTATCATCAGTTTGACTTTGGAAATATATTCCGGAGTCGAGCCACAGCAGCCTCCTACAAGCTTTACGCCAAGAGGCAGCACTGCCTTTACGGCCTCCGCAAATTCATCCGGAAGCACATCATATTTTCCTGTGATCGGATCGGGAAGGCCTGCGTTGGGCTTGAAGATCAGAGGAAGCGTACAGTTTTCAGACAGGGTCTTAACTATCGGGGCGAGCTGTGCGGGTCCGAGCGAGCAGTTAAGTCCGAGTGCATCGACACCGAGGCTCTCTAATGTCACAGCCATGCTGACCGCATCGGTACCTGTGAAGGTCCTGCCGTTTTCCTCAAAGGACATGGTGACGATCACGGGAAGGTTGGTGTTCTCCTTTGCCGCAAGAACCGCTGCCTTAGTCTCATAAAGATCGGTCATGGTCTCGATGACAACAAGATCTGCCGATGCGCCCGCGCGCATTTCCTCGGCAAAAATGTCGACCGCCTCTTCAAAAGCAAGGTCTCCTAAGGGCTCAAGCAGTGCGCCTATCGGGCCCACGTCAAGTGCGACATAGGAAGCACCTGATTTTCTGGCATTCCTGATGGCCTCTTTGATCAGCCTTTCAACGCTCTCCCCTGTACGTGCCATTTTCTTGCGGTTTGCACCGAAGGTATTGGTATAGACCACATCCGAACCCGCTGCCACATAGGCAGAGTGGATTTTTGTGATCAGCTCGGGATTGGTCAGATTCAAAAGCTCAGGGATTCCTCCGAGCGGAAGTCCCGCTGCCTGCAGCTGGGTTCCCATGCCGCCATCAAGTATGATAAAATCGGTTTTTAATTTTTCAAGGAATTTTTTAGGCATCTTCCTTCTCCTTCCTTACAATACTGCCATGCTGCAGCTATCTTTCCTAGCACACTCTCTGCAGGTTACGGCTAAGCCGCAACCGCGTTTTGTTTCTTCAACCAAATTACTTTCACAATCCTTTTCCTGCAACTCGCTCTTTTTCCTCAACCCCACCACCGCAGTCACGGTTTTTACCGGGGTGAGCATTCCGCCTTCGGTCAGGCTGACTCCGACACGCTTTTTGGTATCGAGCACATTTATAAAGCTTTCCTGGAGTTCAAGAGGCAGGTCTCCATAGCCCGGCGAAAAGCGCATGGTCTGCTCATATCCGGGAAGCTTTTCGGCAATTTCAGCCTGCAGGCTGTCGCAAATATTGTCAATCGCCACGCTTGCCGTCGCATCATATACCAAAGCCATCGCAACATCCGCAGCCGAAAGCTTACGTATCCGCGCATCCACCTTCGGTCCAAGTGTCGCACACATAAGCACTGCCTCGCCGCAATCCGAAAGAAGCTTCTCAATGTCCCGTCCTGAAAGCGTAAGCGACGCTCCCGAAAGTGCTATTCCGTCCTCACCTTTCGCCAGGTCAAAGCGTTTATATGTTACGGCCGGCGCCGTGTCCTCCTTAAGATCCTTCTCTGCCCTATCCATCAGGGTAAGTAATTCGCCCTCCGGGGCATTTCCCTTCATGCCGATGTACCTGGCTACTATGTTACGGTCAATTGTACCGATTTCGATCATCTTCCTGTCTCCGATTTTTAAAATATCAGCTGTCTTTGTTATTTATCACGCATTAAAAATAATTGTATCATAAAAAGCCCCGCTTGGCAATAACCAGGCGAGGCTTACTACAAAAGCTTCTGATTTTAGTTAAACGGCGGAGGTCCACCCTGGAGGCAGTCATCTACTCCGTCGCCGTCCATATCATGCATGATATGGCCGTCCATCATGCCGGCACCATAAAATTCCTTGCCGACAACATTCTTCTGGTCGCGGATTGTCTCTATCAGTTCGGATAGGTAGGCCTTAACCTCCTTGGAATGCTTGATATTCTCAAGACGGATTTCCCTTGCGGTATCAACCTTTGTATAAACGCTGATGGTTCCGGTACCGAAAATCTTCTGACCGAGGGTTCTTGTCAGACGAAGGTCTGTCACACGGTAAAGAAGAGTCTCGTCAAAGCTTGTCGAGAAAAGGCCCCTCTGTACATAAAGCCTTTCATTTCTTACTTCATAAATAGTAAAGCTGAAGGGAAACCAGAGATGATGCTTACGGTCTCTCCACTTAACTTCGTTAGGATCTCTTTTTACATAATCCAGACCTGTTTTAACATTTTCATTGTCAGCCATTTATGCCTCCGTTCCGGCTTATTATAAGCCGATTTGGGAATTATTCCATCCGTTTTCGGACTATTTTATTATGACACAGTTTTTATAAATAGTCAAGGGCAAAAAAAATTCGAAGTCGCGTGCCAGAAAAATATTCAATCAGTTCCGTGACACCTGGCGTATCAAGTGGAACAGCAGCGAATTGTTGAGCCGGTTGTCGAACCGAAGAAAACAGAGCCGAAAATAACCGGACCAAAGAAAACCTTCAAAAAGTAATACTAAGCTTAAAAGCCACCCTGACGGGTGGCTTTCAGACTGAAGACAAAGTCCGAGGCTATACCAGCCTCGGACTTAACTATTTTATGAACAAAAAAGTGCCGAAAGCCTTGTATTTTCTGGCTTTTCGGCACTTTTTATGGTATAATAAATATATCAAATTTGAGAGGTATT